>CAZDMB010000129.1:0-7659 GCA_964506175.1 uncultured Planctomycetales bacterium
GACCTGCGCGAGCGCGGCGTCGAGCTGCGCCAGCAGATCGGCGCGCTGCGCCGTCTCCAGGCGCGCGCGCAGGCTGCGCGCCGTGTCTGCCGGCGACAGATTCAAGCCGTCGAGGGTCGCGGCCGACGCCGGTCGCCGGGCAAATGAGGCGGCGAGGCGCGCCGTGGCCTGGTCGAGATCGCCGCTTTCGAGCGCGAGGCGCGCGAGGCCCGCGTCCGCCAGCGCCACGTAGTGGTCCGCCGGGTCGCGGCCCGATGCATGTCCCGCGATGAAGCGCTCGAAGAGGGCTATCGCGCGCCCATAGGCGCCGCGCGCGCCGTCCGCATCGCGGGCGCGTCGCTGGATCTCCGCGGTCACGAAGGAGGCCACGCCGGCGTACCACGGCAGCGTGGCGGGAGCATCGGGCTCGGCCAGCCACGCCGCGTAGGCGGACTCGAGGCTGGCGACGCCATGATCGGCCAACAGGCGGTTGCGCCAGCGGTCGTGCAGATCCCAGGAGTCGGGGAAGCGCCGCAGGGCGTCGCGCACGACCTGCTCCGCCGGGCCGATGGCGTTCAAGGAGACGAGGAAGTCGTAGTGGGCGACCGCGTGCGCGGCCTCGCCCAGCGGATGCTTGGCCAGCACCGCATGAGCCGCATGGACGTCCGTCAGCCATTGCGGCGGCCAATCGCGCTTCTCACGGATCGCCTGGGCGATGGCGGTGCGCCGCGCCTCCGCGAAGAGCCCGAGCGCCGCCATCGCGTTCCAGCTCGACTCGCCGGGCGGCAGCGCGCGCACCGCCTGTTCGGCGCGCGCGAAGGCCGTCGGCTGATCCCCGAGGTACCACGCGGCGAGGGCGACGACCGCGTCCACGCGCCAGCCGCGTGCTCCCAGCGCCTCGGCCTCCGTCGCCGCGGCGAGGGCGTCCTGATAGCGCAGCCGCTCCATGCGGCTGGCGGCGGCGCGGCCGCTGAAATGACGCGCGCCACCCTCCGGGGCGAGCGCGAAGGCGAGAGCCGCCTCGGCGAGCGCGACGGCCGCCTCCGGATCGGCGGGCGCCGCGGCCGCCGCCGCCGCGCGGCCGTCCAGCGCCGCCGCGGCGCTCGAGTAGTCGCCGCCCGCGGCGCCGGCGGCCGCGCGGCCGGCGCTCAAGGCGCCGCGCCAGCCGTCCACGTCCAACTCGCTCGCACGTCCGGCAAGGCCGCGGTAGACGACCGCGAGAGTGCGCGCGCGCGGGGAGGAGGCGCCGTGGCGTTCGAGCGCGCGGATCATGGCCTCCTTGTCCTCTGCGGCCAGGGGTGCGCGCAGGGCCTCGCCGATCAGGTCCACGGCCGCCGGATCCTCCGCCTGCGCCAAGGCCTGCAGCGCCTTCTTTCCCAATTCGAGGTCCAGGCCGAAGATCGCCTGGCGCAGCAAGTCCACCGGCGCAGCGGCGCCCTGCGCCTGCGCGGCGTCGAGCAAGGCGCGCTTCAGATCGCGATCGCCCGCGGCATAGGCCTGCTCGACGGCGGCGCGATCCTGCGCATCGCGGCTGCCGACGCGCTCCGCCAGGGAGCGATCGCCGCGCTCCGGCCGGGGCGGCGGCGGCGGCCGCTGGGCGATGCCCTGGCGGATCGCGCCGAAGACCGAGTCGGTGTCCCAGGCGTAGAAGACGTCATATTGCTCGCCGCCGTCGAGTTCCACCATGATGTGGCGCGGAGCGACGCGCTTGCCGTCGAAGTACTTCTCGAACAGCAAGGGTTCGATGGCGATGTGCTCGCCGCAGGTCACCGTGCCGAAACGCGGGCAGGGGATGCGCCGACCCTGCTCGTCGTAATCGCGCGCGTTGTGGCGGTAGACCGAGGCGACGACGCAGACGTAGGGCTCGTAGAGCGCGGCGATGTCGGGCTGCCGGTAGCGCACGCCGGCGTAGTGCTCGCTGGCGATCTCGCCGTCCATGTTGACGCAGATCAGGATGGGCTTGCCGCTGTCGCGGGCCACGGCCAGGGCGTCCTCCCAGGTGCGCTGCCAGGGAATCAGGCACGGCTTGGCCCAGTCCTCGGCGGTGGGGGCGAACCACATCTGCTCGCGGTTGACGCCCGGGTCCGGGACGCCCTCCTGGGCGGCAAGGGGCGCGGCGCAGAGCAGGACGGCGAGCGCTCGCGTGAGACGCATGGCCGGGTCATGATAGCGGGCGGTTCGCGCCATGACCGACGTCGCCGCAGTCGCCGCCCGCATCGAGCGCGAGAGCGCCTTTCTGCGCGCGGTGCAGGCCGAAGTCGAACGCGTCATCATCGGCCAGAGCGGCCTGATCAGCGGCATGCTCACCGGCCTCCTGGCAGACGGCCACGTGCTGCTGGAAGGTCTGCCGGGCCTGGCCAAGTCCTTGGCCGTGCACTCGCTGGCCACCGCCCTCGGCGGCAGTTTTCGTCGCATCCAGTTCACCCCGGATCTGCTGCCCTCCGACCTGCTCGGCACCCAGGTGTTCGATCCGTCCACGGGCGCGTGGAGCGTGCGCGAGGGCCCGGTCTTCGGCAATTTCGTGCTCGCGGACGAGATCAATCGCGCGCCGGCGAAAGTGCAGTCGGCGCTGCTGGAGGCCATGCAGGAGCGGCAAGTGACGCTTGCCGGCGCCACGCGCCCCTTGCCCGCTCCCTTCCTCGTGCTGGCGACGCAGAACCCGGTCGAGCAGGAGGGCACCTATCCCTTGCCGGAGGCGCAGGTGGACCGCTTCCTGCTGAAGATCGTCGTCGGCTACCCCAGCCGCGAGGAGGAAGCGAGCATTCTGGACCGCATGGGGACCGCGCGCACGCGTCCGGCAGCGCGGCAGGTGGCGCAGCCGGAGCAGGTGCTTGCCGCGCGCGCCCTGCTCGACGAGATCTACGTGGACGAGAAACTGCGCCGCTACGTCGTGGACCTGGTGTTCGCCACGCGCGAGCCGGAGGCCGCCGGGTTGCCGCAGCTCAAACCCCTGATCCTCTACGGCGCCTCGCCGCGCGCTTCGCTCGCGCTGGTCGCGGCGGCGCGAGCCCGCGCCTTTCTCCTCGGCCGCGGCTACGTGACGCCGCAGGACGTCAAATCGGTCGGCATGGACGTGCTGCGCCATCGTGTGATCACCAGTTACGAAGCCGAGGCGGAAGGGGTCGGCGCGGAGAGCGTGATTCGCCAAGTGTTCGACACCGTCCCCGTGCCCTAGAGAACGGATGGCGAAGAGCCGCGACGACGGGCTCGCCGAGCTGCTGCGCGAGGTGCGGCGGATCGAAGTGCAGAGCCGGCGGCTGGTGGCGGGCGCCATGGCCGGCGGCTGGCGCTCCGTCTTCCGCGGCGCCGGCCTCGAGTTCGACGAACTGCGGGAATGGGCCGACGGCGACGATCCGCGCAGCGTCGACTGGAACGTGACCGCCCGCATGGGGCGGCCGTTCGTGCGCAAGTACGGCGAAGAGCGGCAGCTCACGGTGGTGTTCCTGCTCGACGTGTCCGCCGGCATGGACGCGGGTTTCGGCGCCTGGTCGGCGCGCGCGGCCGCGGCGCGGGCGATCGCCTGCCTGTCCTTGGCGGCCGTCGGCAACAATGACAAGGTCGGGCTCATCGCCTTCGGCGGCGGCGTGGAGAAGTTCGTGCCGCCGCGCCGCGGCATGCCGCACGCGCTGAGCATCGTGCGCGACGCCCTGGCTCTGCCGACGGCGGCCGGCGCCGCGGATCTCGGCGTGCCGCTCGCGACGGCGGCGCGCGTGCTGCGCCATGGGGCGGTGGTGTTCCTGCTCTCGGACTTCTTCGGCAGCGGATGGCAGCGGGCGGCGGCCCACTGCGCCCGGCGCCATGACCTCGTGGCGATCCGTCTCGAGCCCCCCGAACTGGCGGCGCCGCCGCCGGTCGGGATGCGGGCGCGCCATCCCGGCAGCGAAACGCGCCTCACGCTGGACCTTTCCTCGCCGCGGGTCCGCGCCGCGTTGGCGGCGCGCGCTGCTGCTTGGCGCGCGCACGTGGCCGCGGACCTCGAGCGCGCCGGCGCCGACCTGATCGAGTTGCCGGTGCCGCGGGAGCGCGAGCCGCGCGCCATCGCGCGCCCCCTGCTGCGCTTTTTCCGCATGCGCGAACTGCGCAGCGCCAAGCGATGAAATCGCTGCTGCTGGCCGCACTCAGCGTCGTGCTCGGCGGCTGCGGCGAGCAGGCGCCCGCAGCGGCGTCCGGCCTCAGCATTCGGCTCGAGGCCGCGACCGCGGAGGTTCATCCGGGCGAGGTCTTCGCGCTGCGCGTGGAGCGCGCCTGGCCGGAGGGCCTGATTCCCGAGGCCTGGGACGACGCCGCGCTCGCGCCCCTCGTCGTGCGCTCGACCGGGGTCGGGCTGCGGCGCGCAGCCGGCCGCAAGGTCGAAACCCGCGAGTTTCTCGCGCTCGCTGCTTGCCTCGAGGATATCGCGCTCGTGCCGACGTTGCGTGCGCGCGATCCGCGCAGCGGCGAAGAAACGCGCGTCACCGGTCCCGCGCTCGCGCTCCGCGTCGTGCCGGTGCTCGATCCGGCGGCGCCGGGCCCGCCGGAGGGACCCGTCCTCCTGGAACCACTGCCCGCCAGCCTGGGTGAGGAGCTCCTGCGCAGCGCGCTCGCGCTGACGGCGCTGGCCGTGGCGTTCTTCTCCCTGCAACGGCGTGCGCGTGCGCCCGTGATCCCGACCGCGCCGCCGCCGCCGAGTCCGGAAGCGCGCGCGCGGGCGCTGCTGGCCGCGCTCGATCCGCACTTCGCCGCGGACCGGGAGGCGAACGCCGCCTTTCACGCGGCCGTCGCGGGCGTCCTGCGCGGATACCTGGAGGAGCGCGGCTTGGCGCCGGCGTCCCGCCGCACCACGGATGAGACGCTGGCGGCGCCCCGCCTGCGAAAGGAACTCCCGGCGGCGGCTCGCGCCCGCGTCGCCGCGGTGCTGCGCCGCTGCGACCTGATTCTGTTCGCCGCTGCCGAAGCGAGCTCGCGGGAGCGGGAGGGCCTGGTGACGGAGCTTTCCCAACTCCTGGAGGAGGCGGCATGAGCGCCTGGCTGGACCTCTCCGGGACCTACGCGCTGCAGCATCCGCAGATGCTCTGGCTGACGGCGGCCGTGCCCGCGGCGCTGCTCCTTCGTTGGCGTCGCGGATCGCCCGCCGTGCCCTTCGCCGCGGCGCCGCTGGCGAGTGGCCTGCCGCGCGCCGGGATCCTGCGCCGCGCCTTCCCGGACGGAGCGCGCGTCGCCGCGCTGCTCTTGCTCGCCGTCGCTCTGGCCCGTCCGATCGAGCGCGTGCCGTTGCCGCGCACGACCGTCGGCCTGGATGCGCTCTTGTGTCTGGACGTGTCCTCGTCCATGGCGGCGCAGGATCTGGATCCCACCCGCACGCGCCTGCAAGTGGCGAAGGACGCGGCGGCCAGTTTTTTCGCCGGCCGGCCCGCCGATCGCTTCGGCCTGATCGCCTTCGCGCGCTATGCCGATCTGCTGGCGCCTGCCACGCGCGATCACGCGGCGCTCGCCGACATCCTGCAAGCGACGAGCACGGTGGCGCCGGATGGCCCCGAAGACCGCACCGGCATCGGCGGCGCCCTTGCCCGCGGCGCGCGCGTGTTGCGCGACAGCGCCGCCAAGAGCAAATTGTTGATCGTCCTGACGGATGGCGAGGAGAACGTCGCCACGGCCGAAGAGCCGCAAGCGTTCACGCCGCTGCAAGCGGCGCAACTCTGCCGCTCTTGGGGCGTCCGCATCTACGCGATCGGCGCGGGTCCGGCGGCCGGAACGGCGGAGATGCGGCGCGCGGCCGAACTCACCGGCGGCGGTTTCTTCGCCGCGCGCGACGCCGCCGCGCTCGCCGACGCCTACGCGCAGATCGGCGCGCTCGAACGTTCCGAGCTGGCGGAGATGCGCTTTGCGCAGCGCGAGTGGTTCTGGCCGTTTCTGCTCGCGGCGCTTGTCCTGGTGCTTCTCAGCCGCGCCGCCGAGGCGGCGCGCGGGAGTTGGCTGCCGTGAGCGCAGGCTTCCGCTTGCTGGCGCCGGATTTCTGGCCGGTCTTCCTCGCCTCCGCGGCGGGCGCCTGGGCCGTGTTCCGGCTGGAGGCGCGGCGGGCCCGCCACCGCCGCGCAGTTTTTGGGCTGCGCGCGGATCTCCTCACCAAGGAGGCGAGCCCGTCGCGGCGGCGCGGGCGCAATCTCTGCGCGGCCGGTCTGCTCCTGGCGGGCGGCGCGGCGGCCCTGCAGCCCGCTTGGGGCGCGGGCCTGCCCCGGCCTGACGAGGATCCGGCGGACATCATGATCTGCCTGGACGTGTCGCGCTCCATGTTGGCGCGCGACCTTGCGCCGGATCGCCTGCGCCGCGCGCGGCAGGAAATCCAGAGTCTCGCGGCGCGCGCGCGCGGCGATCGCCTCGGTCTGGTCGTCTTCGCCGGGGAGGCGCGCCTTCTCATCCCGCTGACGACCGACATGGAGAGTTTCGCGCAACTTCTGGAGTTGGCGGAGCCGGACGTGCTGCCGCGCGGCGGCACCGACCTCGGCGCAGCCATCAGCGCCGCCATCCGCGCCCTCGGTTCCGCCGACGGCGAACACGAGGCGATCGTGCTGCTGACCGACGGCGAAGACCTCGCGGCGGCGGGCGCAGCCGCGGCAGCGCAAGCCCAGGCGCGCGGCATCGCCATCCATTGCGTCGGTTTCGGTTCCGCGCGCGGCAGCAAGATCGCCGTCGAGCGCGACGGCGGCGAGAGTTTCTTGCGGGACGGCGCGGGGCGGGAGGTGGTGAGCGCGCTCGACGCCGCGGGATTGCGAGCCATCGCCGACGCGACGGGCGGGCTTTACCTCGAAGCCGGCGCCGCGCCCGGCGCGCTGGCGCAGCTGCAGCGGGAGCGCCTCGATCCGCTCACCGGCCGCGCGCGCAGCGCGGGAGCCGCCGCCCTGCCCGCGGCGCGTTTCCCCCTGCTCTTGCTCTGCGCCTTCGCTCTCGGCATCCTGGAGCTCGGATGGAGCGAGCGCGCGCGGCGATGAGGTCCCTCCTCCTCTGCGCCTGCCTCGCCGGCGCCTGCCAGGAAGGAGCCAGCGCCCGCGGTGCCTTCGCGGCGGGGCGCTTCGCCGATGCCCGCGACGCATACGCGGCCGCGGAGGCGCGCGCCGGCAAGGCCGCATCGGCGGCGCTGATCTACAACCGCGGCGTCTCCGCGTGGCTGGCAGGCGACGCGCGCGACGCGGCGGATGCGGCGGAGCGTGCGGCGGCGCGCGGCGGCGGTCTCGACGCCGCCTGCTCCGCGCTGCTCGCCGGCGCGGCGCTGCAACTGGCGGCGCTGGCGGAAGCGCGCGCGCAGGCGCCGGAGGCCGATCCCGCGGTGTGGAACGAAGCCCTCAGCCGCGGTCGGCAGGCTCGCGCGGCGAGCGTCGCGGCTCTGCTGCACGCGGCCGATGCGCCCGACTTCGCGCGGCGCAACCTGGAGCGCGCGCTGCTCGCGGAGCGACGCATCGCGGCCGCGCGCGAACTGGCGCAATCGCGCCAGAAGGCGCGCGACGCGGCGCAACCCGAGGACGCTGTCGAGCCGCCGCCCGCGGAACTCACGCCGGCGCAGCTCGCTGCCATGCTCCAGCGTCTGGACGCGGCTCGCCCGCGTCCGCGCCCGGCGCGCGGCGTCGGGGCCGGAGGAGCGGTTCAAGACTGGTGATCGCATGGCTCCTGGCATGCCTGCCGGCTGCAGCACAGGCGCCGGTCTTCGTG
>CAZDMB010000130.1:0-7597 GCA_964506175.1 uncultured Planctomycetales bacterium
CGGTCGTCACGAGGCTTACCTCGGGGTGATGGTGGACGACCTCGTGACGAGCGATCCGCGCGAACCCTACCGCATGTTCACGTCCCGCGCGGAGCACCGGCTGCTGCTGCGCCATGACAACGCCGACCTGCGGCTCACGCCGCGCGCGCAGGCGATCGGCGCGAGCACCGCCGAACGCGACGCGGTGTTCGCCGCGCGTCGCCAGCGCCTCGAAGCGGCGCGGAGGCTGCTGGCCGCGCGCCACGCGCCGGGCGAGGACGGCGCCAGCGGACGGCGGCGCAGCCTGCTCGACCTGTTGCGCGTGCCCGAGGCCACGGCCGCGACGGTCCTGCCGTGGGCGCCGGAGGCCGCCGACCTGGGGTTGCAGGCGCAGGACTGGGCCACACTCGAGGCGGACGTGCAGTACGAGGGCTACGCCCGGCGCCAGAGCGAGTGGGTGGAGCGCGCGGCGGAACGAGAGAGCGCCAGCATCCCGGACCAGTTCGACGCTGGCGCCGTGCATGGCCTGCGGCGGGAGGCTCAGCAGGCGCTGGCGGCGGCGCGCCCCGTCACCTTGGGCGCAGCCGGGCGCTTGGCCGGCGTCACGCCCGCCGACGTCGCTTTGCTCGAGATCGCCTTGGCGCAGTTCGCGCGCCGCAACCAGGAAACCGGTCCGCGCGTGGTGGCGTAAAGACGCCATGCGCTCGTGGCTTCCGTTGGCCATCGCCGGAGGCGCGCTGCTGCTGCTCTTGCTGCTTTCGCGGCCGGAGGGCGCCAGCTCCGCACCACCGGACCACGTTCCCGCGGATGCCGGCACCGACGCGCGGACGCCGGCAGCCGCAAGTGCGCCGGCACCTCCGGACTTGCTGCGCGCTGCAGCGGATGCCGGACCCGGAGTTCCGGACGAGGGCGCCGCGGGTCGCCTGCGCCTGCGGATCCTCCACGAGGATGGCCTCCCGGCCGTCGGCGCGCGCGTCGCCACTCTGGATCTCCTGGCCGTCCCGCCGGCGGTGCACGGCCAGTGGAGCACGGACGAGGACGGCTGCGTGGACCTCGGCCCGTGGTCCGAGGCCATCGGCGCGACGCGGCCCTTCGTCATCGCCTGCGTGCAGCATGTCCCGGTGTTGCGCTACGCGCATCGGGCCACCGGCCTGGAGGAGGTGCGCCTGGAGCAGGAGCTGGCGCTGCGCGGTAGGGTGCAGGTGGACGGAGCGCCGCCGGGGGTCGTCCTTCCGCTTCAGGTCTCCGGATTCCGCGATCCCGCGGCCGCTCTGCCGCCTGTCGCGCGCGAGGTTTTGGCCACGTGGGGTCTGGGCGACGGCACGGCCTTCGCTTGGGTGACGCCGGCAGGATCGCTCGAACTGCGCGGCTTTCCCGCGGGGGAAGTGCTGGATCTCAGCTTTCCCGACGAGTACGTCCTGGCCAGCGATCCCGGCGCGACTCCTCCGGTGCACGTGCGCGCGCCCTTGCCCACTCTGGATTTGCAGGTGGATCTGCTGCGCCTGCCCGCCCTGCACGGCCAACTCATCCGCCACGTCGACGCGCCGCGCATCGAGAGCGCCGACCACTTCCCGTCATTTCCGAGCATGCTGCTCCATCTGGAGTGGACACTCGTGGCAGGCGGCGTCCGGCAGGAAGGAGCGACGGGGGTCGGTTCGGGACAGACCTTCCGCGTTCCCATTCCCCGGCTGCCGCTGGATCGCGCCGAACTGCGCGTGCGCGACGCGGACGGACTCCTGCTGGGACTGCGCGCCCTGGAGGGTCCGATCACGGGGAGCATGGATCTCGGCACGTGGATCGTGCCGGAGGCCGAGCGTGCGGTTGAGCTCACCGTCCTCGGGGAATCCGGCGCGCCGGTGGCCGACGCCCTCGTCGTGGCGCATCGCGCCGTCTACGGGCGCACGGGGAGAGACGGCCGCCTGCGGCTGACGATGCGTGTGCCGCCCGGCACTCTCACCATCGGCGCCTTCGGCTTTCGCCTGCAGCGCGTCGCCCTGCCGGATCCGCCGCCGCAGGAATGGATCGTGCGCCTCGAGCCCGCCTCGCGTCTCCGGCTCGAGGTGCTTCAGCCGGACGGATCGCCGGCTCCGCAGGTCGTGGCGGTCCTGTCCTACGGCGAGGATCTGCCGTCGGACGCGCCTGAAGCCGTGCGGGGCTTCGAGGAGGTGCGCGGGCCGCCCTCCTCCGGCGCGACCTTGTCCGACCAGTGGCACGAGCATCTGTATCCGCTCGCAGAAGGACGCGGCGAGTGGAGCGACCTTCCCATCGGCGCCGATTTCACCCTGGAGGTATGGGACCTCTACGACCATTCGCTCGATCGGCAGACGCTGCGCCTGGGAGCGGCGGAATCCCGCAGCGTGCAGGTCCGCTTGCCGCGAGCCGGGCGCATGCTTTCCGGGCGGGTCTTGGCGCCGGACGGCGCGCCCTTGCTGAACGCCGCGGTCAGCCTCGGCGGCCTCTTCCAGGAGGTGCGCAGCGACGCCAGCGGCCGCTTCTCCCTCGGGCCGGATTACGGAGAGTCGACGGAGTTGCTGCTGAGCGCGGAGGGCTACGTGACGCGCTGGATCCGCGGCGAGGAAGTCGCCGACGACCGGGATTGGGTCCTCGAACCGGCGCGCACGGTGTGGATCGAGGCGCGCGATGCCAGCGGCGTCCGCACGCGGACCGGGAGCGCGCCGCTGCTCACGGTGGACGGGGGCTGGCAGGCCGTCAGCCAAGAACGCGGCACCGGCCTCTACGAGGTGCGCGGCGTGCCGCTGCGTCCGGGGGTGGTCACCGTTCCTGACACCGCCACGTCGCCGGTGCGCATTGGCCCGGAGCAGACGGAGGTGTTGATCGCCGTGAAGGAGTGACCGCGGGAATCAACCCTAGGCCCACACCCCTTCCGGCAGGGATCCGGTCAGGATGCGGCAGATCTCCACGTATTTGCGCCGCGTCTTGGCGATGATTTCCGCCGGAATCGGCGGCGGCGGCGGTTTGCGGTTCCAGTCCTTGAGACTGCGCAAGTAGGCGCGCACGATCTCCTTGTCGTAGGACGGCGGCTCCGTGCCGGGGCGAATCTGGTCCGCCGGCCAGTAGCGCGAAGAATCCGGCGTCATGACTTCGTCGATCAGGACCAACTCGCCGTCCACGCGGCCGAACTCGAATTTGGTGTCCGCCAGGACGACGCCCTTCGCCGCGCAACGCGTCGCGGCCTGCTCGAAGATGCGCAGCGCCAAGGCGTGAATCCGCGCGGCCTCAGCCTTCGAGCCGATCAACTCTTCCGCCTGGCTCCAAGTGATGGGCTCGTCCTTCTCCGCCTTGGTGGTCGGCGTGTGCAACACCGCGGGCAGGGGCGAGGAGTTCAGCAGGCCGGCCGGCAGCGGATGCTCCCACAGCCGCCCGGTCTTCTCGTACTCGCGCCAGCCGCTGCCGGCGAGGTGGCCGCGCAGCACGATCTCGACGTTGACGCGGTCGGCGAGGCGCGTCCAGGTGGCGCGGCCGCGCAGCAGCTCGTGCATCTCGAGCGGAAGGTCCGGAATCTCGTTCACGCGCGTCGTGATGCGGGCCGTGGGCATCCAGGAGGAGACCTCGCGCAGCCAGTGCTCCGTGATGTGGGTCAGGATCTTGCCGCGATCCGGCACGACCTCCTGCATCACCACGTCGAAGGCGCTGAGGCGGTCGCTGGCGACCATCAGCGCCATGCCCGGGTGGCGCGGATGACGATAGACGTCGCGCACCTTGCCGGTGTAGTAGAGCTCCCAGCCGGGGATGCGCAGGCCGCCGCGATAGCCGGTGCCGAGCGCAGGAGTGGGGGACGGATGCGCCATGCGCGGATTCTAGGGTCCGCGCGCGCGCCGCGAAATGCGCGCGCTAGGATTCGCGCTTGCTGCACGCCGCCCCGGCGATCGCGCTCCCCGGTTGCAAGTCCGCCTCGCAGCGCGCCTTGATGCTTGCCGCCGTGGCCGCGGGTCCCAGCGTCTTGCGCGGCGTGTCCGACTGCCAGGATTCCTTGGACTTGCGAGCCGCCCTCGCGCGTCTCGGCGTGCAGTTTCGTGCTGGCGCGGCAGCGGGCGCCTGGGAGGTGCACGGCCAGCCGCCCGCTGAGTTGGCATTGGCGCCGGACGGCGCGGACCTCTTCACGGGCGAAGGCGGCTCCACCCTGCGCTTCCTGATGGCCCTGCTGGCGGCCGGCGGGGCGCAGACGCGGCTGCGCATGGCGCCGGCCTTGGCGCGGCGCCCGCACACCGAACTCATCGAACTGGTGCAGACGCTCGGCGCGCGCGTGGCGACGGGAGAGGACGCGGCCGGACCGTGGCTTCGCGTCCACGGAGCCGGCGGCTTCGGCGCCCGCGCCGTCAGCGTGCCTCCGTTGCGCAGCAGCCAGACGCTCTCGGCGCTGTGGCTGGCCGCGGGCGACGCGCCGATCACGTGGAGCCTGCAGGCCGCCATCGGCTCGCGCGGCTATCTCGACCTGACCGCGGAGATGTTGCGCCAGGCGCGCGGCGCCGACGCCCTGCAGGAGAGCGCGGACGGCCGTCGTTGGGAGCAACGCGCCGGCTACGGCGCGGCCGCGGATCTGAGCGTGCCCGGCGATCCGAGCGGCGCCGTGTTCTTCGCCGTGGCCGCGATCCTGCTCGAGCGCAGCGTGCGCCTCGATCGGGCGTGGAATCCGCGCCATGCGGACGCGGCGCTGCTCGGCCGCCTGCGCCGCGAAGAGTGGCTGGAGTGGACCTCGGAAGCCGACGGCGGCGTCCGCCTCTGGCCGGGCCCCTCGGCGCGCACCCGTCCCCTGGTGGTGGATCTGGACGAAGCGCCGGACAGCGGCCCGGCGCTGGCCGTGCTCGCGTCGCACCTGCCGAACGGCGGCCGCTTCTCCGGCCTGACGCGCCTCCGCATCAAGGAGTCGGATCGGGTCGCCGCCATGGAGCGCTTGGCCGCGGCTTGCGGCGCCGATGCCGCCGAAGATCGCGGCGGACTCGCCATCCGCGCCCGCGGCGACGGCGCGCGACTGGGACAGCCGGCGTCGCCGCGGGCGGCTATGGTGGAATGTTGCGCGGACCACCGCACCGCGATGGCCGCAGGCATCGCCAGTTTGCTGCATCCGGGGCTCGAGCCGGACAACCGCGCATGCGTCGCAAAATCCTTTCCGCAGTTCTGGGAGCAACTCGCCCGCTTGCGCGCCTGAGCGCGTCGGCGGCGCTGCTCGGCGCGGGCGCTTGCGCGGCGGCCTCCGTGGCGGAGGAACCGCCGGCGGCCCTGGATCCGGCGCAGCGCAGCGCCGAGGAATGGCAGGCGAGCGCCGATCGCGCCGAGGCGGAAGGACGTCCTGCCGAGGCTTTGGCCTGTCTGACCATGTGGGCGGAACGTTCCCCTGAAGGAGTGGACGCCGACTACTGGCGGCGGCGACTGCGCTTGGCGGCCCGCGCGGGCGACGCCCGCGCGCAACGCGAGGCCTGCGCGCGCATCCTGGCCAGCGCGCCGGAGGACGACGCGACGCGGTTCGCGCTGGCGGAGTTGCTCGCCGCGGACGGGGAGCCCGGCGCCGCGGTCGACTTGCTCGATCACCCGTTCACCGATCCGGCGGCGGAACTGCGGGCCTGGCGCTTCGCCGCCGGCCAATTGGAGGCCCAGGCGCGCTTCGCCGACGCCGCGGCGCTGATGGAGAAGGCGGCGCGGCATTCCCTGGCCGGCGCCAACGCCGCCGCCTGGTGGGAGCGCGCCTCCGACCTGTGGGAGCGCGCCGGCGACCGCGCCGCCGCCACGCGCGCGATCGAGCAGGCGCTCAGCGGCGTGGACCTTGCCGCGCGCGAGGCCGCGGCGCTCGACCGCCTGCGCGCCTTCGAACTCGGCCAGATCAGCACCGTCGCGGATGCCAAGGCGGTGTTGCGCTTCCACGTGGACGCCGAGCGGCGTCTTGCCGCCGCGCGTTTCCTGGCCGGCGCCGCCTTTGACGACGCGGTGCCCGTGTTCGCGCGCGCCCTCGCCGATCCGGACGCGAGGATCCTGCGCGCGGCCCTGCTCGAACTGGCGGCGCGCGTCACCCCCGCGGAGAAAGCCTTCGTCACGGCGCGCGCGCTGCCGTTTCTGGACCACGCGGACGTGGAAGTGCGCGCCGCCGCCCTGGTAGCGGTCGGCGCGGCCGGCGGGGCGGCGCAGATCCCGCGCCTGCTCCAGGCGCTCACGCCGGAGGACCGCGTGCAGTTTCGCGCCGCCCGCCGCGCGCTCGAAGCGCTGACGGGCCACTTCGAGGAGGCGCCGCTCGACCCGGACCTCGCGGCCCGCCAGCGCCTGCGCGCGGCTTGGCTGGCCTGGTGGAAGCAGCAGGGCGGAGCCTGACAGAATCCGAGGATGCGCATCCTGGTCCCCGGCGGCTGCGGCTACATCGGCAGCGCGACGGCGCGGCGGCTGCGGGAGCACGGCCACGAGGTCCTCGTTCTCGACGACTTCTCGACGGGTCACCGCGCGGCCTGGGACGGCGCCACGCGCGCCGTGGATCTGACCGACGCCACGGCGCTCGCGCGCGTGCTCGGCGACGCCGGCCCGATGGACGGCGTGATTCATTTCGCCGCTCGCGCCTACGTCGGCGAGAGCGTCACGCAGCCGCTGCGCTACTGGCGGCAGAACCTGCTGCCGGTGCTGCACCTGACCGAACTTCTGCCCGGCGTGCCCTTCGTCTTCTCGAGCACGTGCGCGGTGTACGGCCAACCGGCGGTTGCGCGCCTGCATGAGGACCTGCCGCTCGCGCCGCTCAACCCATACGGCGCCACGAAACTCGCCGCCGAGCGCCTGCTCGCCGACCGCGCCCACGCACGCCTGGGGCCGTACACGGCCTTGCGCTATTTCAACGCCGCCGGCGCGGCGCCCGACGGCAGTCATGGCGAGCACCACGAGCCGGAGGAGCGCCTCATGCCGCGCGCGGTGATGGCGGCGCTGGGGCTCGGACCGCCCCTCCAGGTCTACGGCACGGACTGGCCGACTCCGGACGGCACTTGCATCCGCGACTACGTCCACGTCGACGACCTGGCGGAGGCGCACCTGGCCGCTCTGAACCGCCTGCGCGGCGGCGGGGCCAGCGGCGCCTTCAACTTGGGCACGGGCCGCGGGGCCTCGGTGCGCGAGGTCCTCGCGGCGGTGGAGCAGGCGGCCGGCGCGCCGGTGCCGCACACGGTCGGCCCGCGCCGCGCGGGCGATCCCGCCTGCCTGGTGGCGGACGCGTCCCGCGCGCGCCGCGAGCTTTCTTGGACGCCGCGCATGGAAGATTTGCGCGAAATCGCGCACACTACGGTGGCTTGGTTCCGCTCTCATCCCCGCGGTTACGCCTCCTGATCGGAGGCGCCTTTCTCCTTCTCCTGGCGAGCGGCGCGCAGCCGCCGCCGGCCAAGAGTTTCGAGGAGGTGGTGGGCGCCATCCAGGAGAAGTCGGTCAGCGCCACGCTGGCGGTGCTGGGCGGGCGCTCCATGCAGGGACGCGGCACCTTCTCGCCGGGCCTCGATCGCGCCGCCGCCTTCGTCGAGGAGCAGCTCAAACTCCTCGGCTACGAGTCCGCCGGCCTCGACGGCGGATTTCGCCTGCCCTACGAACTCGACTGCGTGGCGCCGGCGCCGGAATGTTCCGTGCGTTGGACCGGCATGCCCGA
>CAZDMB010000131.1:0-7560 GCA_964506175.1 uncultured Planctomycetales bacterium
GAAACCGAGCGCGCGCCGGCCGTCAGGTAGGGATCGAAGGAGAAGACGTAAGCGCTGCCGGCGGCGCGAATTCCCCCGGGGCTTTCTGCGTAGTCCGCCGCCAGGACGTCCATCCGGCCGTCGCCGTTCGCATCGCCCGTCGTCTGCATCTCCTGTGATGCGCCGCCGAAGTTGAAAGCCTCCACCGGCGGCGCCGGCGACTCCAGCAGCGCCAGCGGCTCCAGGTCGCGCCCGGAGTACACGTAGACGCCCCCGCGCGTGCCCGCCGCGGTGATCCGGTCCGTGGCGACGATCGGGAAGTCTGGGATGCCGTCGCCGTTGAAGTCCCCCGCCCCGCGCACGATGCCGAAGTGCTCGCCGCTGCGCGGACCCTCGATCTGGTAGAGGATCTGCCCGTCGTAGCCGCGATACACGATGCCGTAGCCCTGGTGCAGCCCGAACACCTCCGGCGCGCCGGCCATAAAGTCCGGCAGGCCGTCCCCGTCCACGTCGCCGGTGTCGGCCAGATTCTGCACGCCCAGGAAGTAGAGCGGCGGCACGCCGACGATCTGGTACATCTCGCTGCCGTCCCGGCCCGACAGCACGTGCACCGTCGCCCCGAACTGCAGGCTGGACGCGATCACGTCGGCGTAGCCGTCGCCATTCAGGTCGCCCGGGCAGCCGATGCCGGAGCCGAGGTTCTTGACCGTGCCGCCGCCGGTGGTGGTCCAGAGGAGGCTGCCGTCCAAACCGTCGAACGCGTGGATCGCCCCGGCGAAGGGGACCGGGAAGCCGTACGACTCGTCGGTCACGGCAAGGTCTGGAATGCCGTCGCCGGAAAGATCGGTGCCGCCGGCAAGTCCGAATCCGCCGAAGTCTGTTCGTGGAAGGGGCGAGGTCACTTCGTAGAGGATGGCGAGCGGCGACAAGGTGAACACGGCCACGCGCGAAAATGTGCTGATGGTCTCGCCGATCAGCACGGCGAACTCCGGCACGCCGTCCCCGGTCACGTCTCCGAGACGCGACACATGGAATCCGAGACTGCCGGGACCCGGAAGAGATTGTGCGTCATAGTGCGCCAGCATGGTGCCCGTCTTGCCGGAGTAGACGGTGAACGATCCGAAATTCCCCGGGACAACCGGACCTTGGGATCCCACGATCAGGTCATCGCAGCCGTCCAGGTCCAGATCCCCAAGCCAGTCCATCGAGATTCCGTGCTTCTCGCCGTCCTGGCTGCCGGAGAGACGATGCAACACTTCCCACGAGCCGCCGGGGACTTGAGCGGAGAAGAGCAGGAGGAGAGGGGACATCATCACTGGATGACGAATACGTTGCGGGTGCCCTCGACGTCGGCCGTGCCACCCCAGAAAAGCCTGGTCGTGGTCTTCACGTAGAGAGTGCTTCGAGGCATGGCATGCGTCAGCAAACAGTTCACCATCGCATCACTCCACTCTGGGGGCAAATTGAATTCCTGTCAAGCGGAGGCCTAGCCTCCGCCCAGCCAGCCGCGCTCGAGGAAGGAGACGTAGGCATTGCGGGCGACCACGACGTGATCGAGCAGTTCGATGCCGAGCAGGCGGCCGGCGCGCTGCAGGCGGCGCGTGGTGGCGCGGTCTTCCGGCGAGGGTTCGGGATCGCCGCTCGGATGATTGTGCGCCACGATCACCGCGGCCGCGCGGTGGGCGACGGCCGGCGCGAAGACCTCGCGCGGATGCACCAGGGCGCTGGTGAGAGTGCCCGAGGAGATGGGACGTTGATGCAGCAGGCGGCCCTTCGCGTCTACGTAGAGGGCATGGAAACTTTCGATGGGCTGTGCCGCAAGCACGGGGCGCAGCAGCGCGAACACTTCCGCGCCGCCGCGCAGCGGTTCCGCCGGGACGGCGGCGGAGTGCAAGGCGCGCCGTCCCAACTCGGCCGCGGCGCAGAGCCGGATGGCTTCGTCTTCGGGCAGCGCGTGCCGGAAGACGAGGTCGGCCGGTTCGAGGCTGCACCAGGCCGCGAGTTCCGGCAGGCGATCGGCGCTGGTGGGAGCCAACTGTCGGAGGAGATGGCGCTCCGGCCAGGCGCTCGGCGGGCCGAGAACGGCGGCAGGAAGGGACGGAGCGCGCGTCGCGGGCATGCTCCGCAGACGAATCACGCCTCGCGGAGGTACGTCAATCCCGAGCCGCGCCCAAGGAGGCGCGATGTTCCGCCTCGATCTCGGCGTAACTGCGCGCGAACACGCGCGTCCAGGCCGCTTCGTAACCGAGTGCGCGCGCCGTCGTCAGCAGGTTGGGGATGGCCGTCGGGCCGAAATTTTCGTCGAGCCACGCCACCTGGGAGAGCGCCAGCGCGTAGGCCTGCTCGAGACGGGTACGGTCCGTCCAAAGAGTCCAGTTGCCCTCGAGCGCCGCGGCGTCCACGCGCAGGACCTGGCCGCGCAAACTCTCCCGCGCGCGCGCGGGCGAACGCCCCTCGGCGCGCTGCGCCAGCCCCTCGTGCAGCCAAGTGGGGAGGCGCGCGCCGAGGGAGTGGAGCACGGCGTGCGTGAGTTCGTGCCGCAGCGTGGCGCGCAACTGCGCGTCGGCGCCGCGCTCCGGATCCACGAGCACGCGCACCCGGCCGTCGTAGAGGCCGCCGGACCACTCCGGAGCCGCGCCGCGATAGCGCTCCGGGCTGAGCCAGAGCACGAGCAGGCGCGAAGCGGGCTGCACTCCCAGCGCGCCGGTCACGTCCTGCCAGGCCTCCTCCAGCGCGGCGCGCAGTTCCGGCATCCGCGCGGTCAAGCCCGCATCCTCCGGGTCGAAGCGGCTCTCGCAGTGGGCGGTGGAATCCGTGAGGAAACGCGCGAACAGGCGCCGCTCCTCCTCCAACTGCGCGAGGCGCTCGCGCGTGTCCGCGCGATCCTCCTGCTCCAGCGCCGCCGCGTAGGCGGCGACGGCTGCGTCCAGATCCCCGTCCACGAAGGCGAGTTCGCCGCGCAGGCGGAGCAAGCCGGCCGCCTGGGGAAACGCGGCGAGCGCCGCCAGCACGCGCGCCCGCGCCTCCTCCCGCGCGCCGTCGCGCAGGAGCAAACCGGCCTCCCATTCCGCCGGCGCGCCGCCGTCGGCGCTCGCCGCCTCCGCGGCACGGAACCACGCGAGTGCCGCGCGATGCTGGCCGTCGTCCTCCGCCGCGCGGCCGAGGCGGACGCGCGTGCGCGAAAGATTGACGGCGAGCGTGGCCTGCGCCGGCGCGAGCGCGCAGGCGCGCACCAGCAAGGCCTCCGCGCCCGCCGCGTCGCCCGCGGCGAGGAGTTCGAGCGCGCGCTCATTGAGGCGCAAGGCTTCGGCGGCGGCCTCGGTCTGCGCCGGATCGCCGGCGGAGGCGGCGCTCGCAGGGTCCGCTGCGCCGCTCGGCGCCGCCGTCCGCGCGAGCGGCGGCGGCGCGACGGGCAGCGGCTCCGGATCCGGCTGCGTCCGCGGGCGCAGCACGAGCCAGAGCCCGGCGCCGGCCACGAGCAGGGCCGCGGCCGCCAGCGCGGATCTCATGCCGCCGACTCCAGGCGCGGCAAGGCGCCGCGCAACTCCAGCCAGCCGCGCCGCCGCTCTGCGCACAGGCGCTCCCAGGGCCCGACCGACCAGGGATAGCCGCTGCTCGCGGCGAGATCTTCGAGGGCGCGCCGCCGCGCCTCCGCCGCTTCCGGATCCGTCAGGCGAGCGACCACAACCCCCGCGAGCGCCAGGTCGGCTTCGAGCGTGCACCCCCAGCGCTCCCACGGCGTGGCGGGGCCTGGCGGCGGCGGCGTTTCCGCGGCGAGCAGCGCGGCGGCGCGGGGCAGCACCGCCGCCGCCAACTCCGGAGGCGGGATCCGCTGCATGCCCGGGCACATGCCGGCCGCCTGCTCGAGGGCCGGGCCGCCGGCGAGAATCTCCGGCCAGAAGGGAAAACTGCGGCACTGGGCCGGGCGGGCCGCGTAGGCCGTGCAGTGGTGGCCGTCCTCGAGCAGGACGCAACTGCCGTCCGCGCGCTCCCGCAGCGACAGGCGCGCGCCGACCTGGACCACGTGGCGGCGCGTGAAGGCGCGCGGGTCCTCGCCGCGCGCGGCCGCGAGCGGCGCGAGATCGTCCGCGCCGATCCACACCCGCCCGTGCCCGGTCTTGCAGCAGTGCCCGCACTGGTGGCAAGCGAACACGAAGGGCGCGGAGTCGCCCATCAGCCGGCCAGATGGGCCTCCAGATCCGCGGCGAGCGCGGCCGGCGTGGCGTAGCGGACGTCGCGATCCTTGGCCATCATCTTCTCGATGAAGTAGTGCAGCGCCGGCGACGCCAGGCCGCCCTTGAGGGCGCCGCCATCCAGGCCGGCCAGCACCTGCTTGCGCAACATTTCCTGGTCGTCGGCGGCGTCGAAGGGCAGCCGGCCGATCACCAGATGATAGAGGGTGGCGCCGAGCGAATAGACGTCCGCGCGCGCGTCGAGATCGCCTTCGCCGCGCGCCTGCTCGGGCGCCAGGTACGCCGGAGTGCCGAGCGTCGCGCCGTCGCCGGCGGCGCCCTGCATGCCGCGCCCGGCGAAGCCCAGGTCGATCAACTTCACGCTGCCATCGCGCGCGAGCATGATGTTGCCCGGCTTGAGGTCGCGGTGCACCAGTCCCGCCGCCCGCAAGCCCTCGAGCGCGCGCGCGGCCTGCAACACGATCGCCAAGGCTTCCGCCTCGCTGAAGCGATGGCCCGCGGCCAGCAACTCCTCGAGGGTCTGGCCCGGCACGCGCTCCATCTCGAGCACGCACAGCCCGAGAAAGCGGAAGGCGCGCAGGCCGCGCACGATCGCCGGATGCTGGATGCGCTGCAGGATGCGCGCCTCCTCGAGGAAGCGCTGCGTCGCCAGCGGATCGCGCGCGAGCGCCGGCCGCTGGATCTTGAGGGCCACTCGCGAAAAATCTTTCTGCCGCTGGGCGGCCCAGACCTCGGCCGTGCCGCCGGCGCCGAGGCGCTCGCCGAGCACGTAGCCGGGAATCTCCGGCGCGGCCATGGCGCGCGTGCGGCGGAGCCACGCGAGCTGCTGGGCGTCCCAGCCGCCGGCGGCGGCCAGGGCCTGGTCCAGGGAAGTCTCCGCGGCGGCGGCCAGGATGCCCGGCACCGCGGCGCGCTCCAGCCAGCCGGCATGCACCAATTGCGCCAGGAACTCCGCGTCGCCCGCCGCCTCCGCTGCCCTCGCCGTCACAGGCGCATGGTAGCCGACACGGACTCAAGGGGGCCGGCGGCGCATGCCGATGGGTTCAGGACGCGAATCGCGTCCACCCTTCCATGGCCTCCGGCAAAGGCATCGTCTACAAGTACTTCGACCTGATCGACGGGTTCATCCGCGTCCGGGTCGTGAGCCCGGAAGAGTCGTCGGCCGCGCTGCAAGCCTGCGACGGCCCGCCGAGCCGGCGCGAGTACCGCCGCTTGGTCGTCCGCACCTGCGTGATCGGCATCGAGGACGAGGTTCTGCCCAAGATCCGCGCCATCTATCCCGAGGACACGATCGCCGCCGAGGACCTGCTCTACCAGATCTGCGTGGACGTCAATCCGGCGCTCGAAATCCACTCCGTGGCGCTGCCGGCGGACGCCGCCGAGGCGCAGAGCGACGCCGCGCGCGCCGAGAACCTGTCGCGCCGCGCGCGCCAGCTGGAGCAGAAGTTGAAGAGCGAGATCATCGGCCAGGACGGCGCGGT
This sequence comes from uncultured Planctomycetales bacterium, assembly GCA_964506175.1. Classification (GTDB taxonomy): domain Bacteria; phylum Planctomycetota; class UBA1135; order UBA1135; family UBA1135; genus JAQBVK01. The sequence goes on from CAZDMB010000131.1 coordinate 5,654, forward strand.
CGAGTGCCTGGCGCGCGCAGTGCGCAAGGCCGCCGCCGGCCTCAACGACGCCGACCGTCCGATCGGGACCTTCTTGCTGGTCGGCCGCACCGGCACCGGCAAGACCGAGCTGGCCAAGGCCCTGCAGCGCAACCTCTTTCCCGACAGCACCCTCGTGCGCATCGACTGCAGCGAATTCGCGCTGCCGCACGAGACCGCCAAGCTCATCGGCGCGCCCCCGGGCTACGTCGGCCACAACGAGGGCGGACAACTGACCGAGGCGCTGATGAAGGATCCGAGCGCCGTCGTGCTGTTCGACGAAGTGGAGAAGGGGCACGAGAAACTGCACAACATGCTGCTGCAGATCCTCGACGAAGGCCGCTTGACCGATTCGAAGGGCAACACCGTCAATTTCCGGCACGCGGTGGTCCTGATGACGAGCAACGTCGGCACCGCGGACTACGCCGAGGCGGCCAATCGCGTCGGCTTCAGCCGCGGCGCCTCGCTCGCGGCCGACGACTTCGAAGCGCTGACGCAGGAGGCCCTGCGCCGCAGCTTCAAGCCCGAACTGCTCAATCGTCTCGACGGCGTGCTCACCTTCCGCGCCCTGGCGGCGGCCGACTGCAACCGCATCGCCGGCCTGCAGCTGGCCAAACTCGCCTCCCGCATGCAACGCGCGGGCATCGAGTTGCGTTGGACCCCCCGGCTGGTGGCGGCCATCGCCGCCGCCGGTTACAGCGAAGAGTACGGCGCGCGCGAATTGCGCCGGGCGCTGGCGCGCATGGTCGAGGAGCCGCTGTCGCAGGCCGTGCTGGACGGCGAGATCGCGCGGGGCAGCGTCGTCACGGTGCGCTGGACGGCCGGCCGCATCGCCTTCGACCGCCGCGCCGCCTGACGGTCGCGCCGGACGATCGCGGCTAAGATTCCGCGATGCTCGCGCTCCTGCTCGCCGGCGCCGCCGCGCTTCAGCAGCCCGCTCCCCTGCCGGAGGGCGCCGCCGTCGCCTGGCGGGGAGGATCCGCCACCGAGAGGGAATTCGCCGGTTGGCTGGCGCGCGCGCTGGGTCCGCAGGACGAGGAAGTCGCCAGCGCCCTCGAGCACGTGCTGCAGATCCGCCTCGTCGAGACCGAGGCGGCCGCGCGCCGGCTCAGCGTCACGCCGGCCGAAGTCGAAGCGCGCCTGGCGGAGGCCAAGGCGGCAGTCGAAGCCGCCGGCTACGACCTCGACCAGGAGCTGAAGGCGCGCGGCATGAGCCTGACGGAGTTCCGCAAATTGCTGGGAGATTCCCTGCTGCACGAACGCCTGGCGCGCGCCGACCTCGGGCTCGCGCCCGACGCGCCGGTGAGCTCCGGGCAGCTGCAGGGCTGGACGCGCGATCGCATCGCGGCCATCCTCGCCGCCAACCAGCCGGCGGGCGAGCTCGCGATCGACTCCGGCCTGTACCGCGTGTCCTACGAGGAAGTCGGGGGCACCATGCTGCACACGGTGGCGGCCGCGCGCCTGCGGGACTATGCCGGCCAGATGGCGCTGGAAACCGCGCTGCCCGCGTGGGCCGAGGCGCAGCAGCTCGCACTGACCGATGACGTGCTGCTGGCGGAGATCGAGTGGCGCCGGCGGCGCGTCGCGGAGAACCCGAACTACCAGGGCGCCACCTACGAAGGCCTGCTGGCGGCCCGCGGCTCCTCGGTGGACGCGGTGCTGGCGGGCAGCGAGATCCGCATCGCCGGCTGGCTGCGCCTCTACGCGCGCACTCTCTGGCCCGACGCCTGGTTCGAGAAGCTGGACGCCGCCGGCCGGCGCGCCCTCGACGACGAGTTCGGCGCGGCGCGCGAGGTCTCCTGGCTGCTGTTGCACGCCAAGCCGGTCAAGCAGGACGCGGACCTGGCGCCGCTGGATTTTGACCCTGTTGTTTTGTGTGGCCTGTCTGA
>CAZDMB010000132.1:0-335 GCA_964506175.1 uncultured Planctomycetales bacterium
CATCATCAACGAAGACGTGATGCTCGTCCTGGACGCGGTTCTGCGCCTCAAGTTCGAGAAGGTCTCCTTCGCCGGAACCTTCGAGAACGATTAGCCGGCCGGTGCGGCCGCCCGGCATGGCCGAGCCGCCGTTCCTCTTCCCGGATCCGGCCCGGCCGGGCGCGGAAGCGGAGTTGCGCCGCGCGCTGGCGGCCGCCGCGGATCGCATCACGGACTACCTGGCGGGCATGGCCGCCCGGCCCATCTTCCCCAGCGCTGCGCAGGCGCCCGCCGGCGAACTCTGGACGGAGCGCGGCGAAGGACTGCAGGAGTTGTTCGGCGCCGCGGCCGCATGG
>CAZDMB010000132.1:345-7527 GCA_964506175.1 uncultured Planctomycetales bacterium
TCCACGTCGGTCATCCCGGTTACGCCGGCCACATGGACAGCGGCGTTTCCGTCGCCGGCATGCTCGGCGACTGGCTGGCGAGCGCGCTGAATCAGAATTTGCTCGCCTATGAGCTCGCTCCCGGCGCCACGCTGCTCGAGAAGCGGCTGCTCGAGGAGTTCGCCGCGCTCGCCGGCTACGGACCCGGCTCCGGCGGCATCTTCACCACGGGCGGCACCCTCGCCAACCTGACGGCGCTGCTGCTCGCGCGCGACGCCGCCAGCACGCAGGCCTCGCGCCGCGGTCTGGCCGGCGAGCATGCGCTGTGCGTGCTGGCCTCGCAAGATGCGCACTACTCGATCGCCAAGGCCTGCGCGGTCCTCGGCCTGGGCAGCGAACGCGTCCTGCCCGTGCCGGTGAGCGGTCCGGAGCGGCGCATGGATCCCGCCGCCCTCCCGGCCATCCGCGCGGAGGCGCTGCGGCGCGGCCTGCGCCCGATCGCGCTCGTCGCCACGGCCGGCACGACTTCCTGCGGCGCCGTGGATCCGATCGCCAGTTGCGCCGACTTCTGCGAGGAGCACGGCCTCTGGTTGCACGTGGATGGCGCCTACGGCGGCGCCGTTCTGTTCCACCCGACCGAGCGCCTGCGGCTGCTCGCCGGGCTGCCGCGCGCGGACTCCTTCTCCTTCGACCCGCACAAGTGGCTGTACGCGCCGAAATCGGCCGGCGTCCTGCTCGTGCGCCGCGCCGCCGACCTGGTGGCGGCCCATTACCACGCGCCCTACCTGGACCGCTTCAGCGAGCACGGCGAAGCCCTGCCCGTCAGCCAGGGCCGTCGGGCCATCGACGGCAGCCGCCGCTTCGACGCCCTGAAGGTCTGGCTGATCCTGCGCCACCTGGGCCGTCAGGGACTGGCCCGGCTGATCGAGGGCCGACTGGAGCTCGCGCGCAGTTTCCACCAGTCCCTTTCCGAGCACGCCTTCTTCGCCCCGCGGCATCGCCCGGACCTCAACGTCCTGGCCTTCGCCCCGCGCGATCCAGCCGAGGAAGGCCGCATCGGCGCCGTGCACCGCGCCCTGGAGGCCGAGGGCCGCCTCTGGTCCTCCTACACGGTCCTAGACGGCCGGCCTTGCCACCGGGTCGTCCTGCTGAATCCAACGACCACCCCCGAGGTCCTGCGGAGCCTCACCGCCCGCCTCGAAAGCCTGCACGAGGAGAAATCGGGCCGTAGCCAGGCCCCTCCGGGACTGCTACATTCTTCGCCTCCCTTGCCGCCAGCGCGGCATGGGTCCCCCGGATCTGACCCTGCGGATCCGTCGCCCGATCGACGTCCCCGATGAAGCGAACCCTGACTCCGGCCGCCTGTGCGGCGCTCCTGGTTGTCCTCCTGACTGCGGCTTGCTCCAGCCCCGGAACGCAGGACGCGCCGTCCGCCACCAAGCCGATGGCGGCCACCAAGCCCGCGGCCGGCGCCGGCCAGCAGGGCGGCGATCAGCAGATCCGCGACGACATCCAGGAGGCCATGACGCTGCGCGAGCAGAAAGTGCAGGCGCTCGTCAGTCAGCACATGGATCTCGCCCGCTCGGCCTACGCCGACGCGCGCATGCTCGAAGCCGAAGACCACGTCCTCAAGGCGCTCGAGCTCGATCCGGGCAACCGCGACGCGCTCGGCCTGCTGGATCAGGTGCAGTACTCCCTGGGCCGCATCCGCACGCCGATCACCGACTCCAGCGACGACGCGCGCACGCGCACCTTGGCGAAGGCCGCCGCCCTGCGCGCCTCGACCGAGTCAGAAGTGACGCGCGGCGAAGCCCTGTTGGCGGAGGGCCGCTACGACGAGGCGATCGGCGCCGCGCACCTGGCGCTCGCCAACATCCGCAACACGACGCTCATCACCGACTGGGGCAACCTGGAGAAGCGCGCCGCGAGCCTGCTCGAGCAGGCCCAGGGCGGCCGCGATCTGGCGGCGCAGGAAGCGCGCAACGCGGAAGTCGCCGCGACCTACGAGGAGTACCAGCAGCAGGCCAACGCGCGCGCCGAGGCCCGCCAGCGCCGCATCGACGGCATGATGACCGAGGCCACCAAGGCCTGGGAGCAGGGCCGCTACGACCAGGTGGAGTTGCTGACCGGCAACGTGCTGCGCGAGGACCCGATGCACGAGCGCGCGCTGATGATGCGCGACACTGCCCGCCGCGCCCGCAACGAGGACAAGCGCTCCACCTTCATCACGGAACGCTCGGAGTTGTTCCACCGCTGGGAGCAGGACAACGCCACGGCGCGCGTGCTGCAGAACGAGGTCCTGAAGTACCCGGACCCGGAGTTCTGGAGCGAGATCACCGCCAAGCGCGCGGACTTCAGGCAGATTCCCGAAGAAGAGATCGCGCTGCCGGAGAACGCCGCGGTCCTGGCGCTGCTCTCCGAGCAGAAGATCCCCGGCCTGATCTTCGAGGGCGAGACCAGTCTCGCCACGGTGATGGAGCCGCTGCGCACCTTCACCAGCATCCCCTTCGTGATCACTCCGGACGCGGTCGACGCGGTGGACAGCGCCGGCGTCGAGTTCACGCAGAACCTGCCGCACGAGATGACGGCGCTCAACGCCGTCAACACCATCGTCGGCCAGGCCGGCCCGGGCGTCAGCTGGACCGTGCGCAACGGCGTGCTCTACATCACCTCGACCGCGCGCGCGCAGTCGAACCTGACGCTGGTGCCGCACGACGTGCGCGACCTCATCGCCCAGCTCAACGACTTCACGCCGCCCAAGATCGACCAGATCCGCCTGCCGGACGGCGAGTACGACGACGAGGAGCCGGCCTTCGGCGGCGTGGCTCCGGAACCGATCCCGGTCTACAACCCGGACAGCCTGGAGACGCTCATCAAGGCGAACGTGGCCCCGGGCACCTGGGACGGCGAGATCGAAGGCGTGTCCTTCCGCCTGTCCAACGGCCTGCTGTTCGTGCGCCACACGCCCAAGGTGCAGAACGAGCTGTACAACTTCCTGCAGGGGCTGCGCACCTACACCTCCTCGATGGTGACCATCGAGGCGCGCTTCATCACGATCACCAAGGACTACCTGGAAGAGATCGGCGTGGACTGGCGCGGCAACGGCGGCGACCCGAACAGCCTGGATCTCGCGGTCCTGGACGACGTCACTTCCGGCCTGGAAGACAACGCTTCGCGCGCGCTCGACAACTCGGGTCCGGGCCTGCCCTCCGGCGCGGACACCAATCCTTCCGCCGGCGCCTACTACAGCAACGGCGACAAGGGCGACGTGCGCGGACGCACGGAGAACATCCTGGGAGCCTACGGCCAGCGCCTGGGCGTGAGCGGCGGCCTGACGATGTCGCTCTCGTTCCTGGACGACCTCCAGTACAACATGATCATCCGGGCCGTGAACAAGCGGCAGCACGCGGAGGAACTGACGGCCACGACGCTCTCGGCGCAGAACACGCAGCGCGCCTATGCGACGATGCTGAATCAGATCACCTACGTGCAGGACTTCGACGTGGAGGTCGCCCTGGCGAGCATCATCGCCGACCCGATCGTCGGCGTGATCTCGGACGGCATCGTGCTGGACGTGCGCCCCACCATCCTGCAGAACCGGAAGTACATCCTGCTGGAACTGCGGCCGACGGTGGCGACGCTCATCCGTCCGCTGCCGGAGTTCACCTCCTCGCTCGCCGGCCTGACGACGCCGGTCACGCTGCAGTTGCCGGAACTGCAGGTGGCCAGCGCCAACACCACCGTGGTGGTGCCCGACGGCGGCGCGGTCGTGATCGGGGGCCTGAAGAAGCTGTTCAACCTGGATCAGCGTTCGGAGATCCCCTTCCTGGGCGACATCCCGATCCTCTCGCTGTTCTTCAAGACCGAGGGCAAGTCGAACGAGAACCAGGACGTCATCCTGGTGATCAAGGCCACGATCTCGGACGCGAACGAGGTCAACCGCCGCCTCGAAGGCGCCACCGCCCAGCGCTGAGCGCACGCGGCCGGCCACCAAGAGCGGCGCGCCCCAACGGGCGCGCCGCTCTTCTTTTGGGTCACACCGTGATCCCGTAGTGTTCGCGCAGGATGCCGCGCATCTCGAGGAAATCGCGGATCTCGTGATCGGGCGGCACCTTCGGCGGCGTGGCGGCGTGCTTGCCGGTGCCATGGTGCCAGACGGTGCGCAAGCCGGCTGCGGCGGCCGGCTCGACGTCATGGGCGGCGTGGTCGCCGACGTGCATGGCCTCGGCGGCATCCACCCCCGCCGTCTCCACGGCGCGCCGGAAAATCAGCGGATTGCGCTTGGCGATGCCGACCTGGTCGGTGATGAAGATCAGGCGGTGATCCACGAACCCGTCGAGCCCGAGGCGCAGGATCTTCTCCATCTGCTTGCGCGTGAGGCCGGCGCTGATGACGCCGAGGCGCAATTCCGTGCGCGCGAGGTCGCGCAACAGGTCCTCGGCCTCGGGCCGGATGCGCAACTCCTGCCACTTGGTGTCGTGGTAGGCGATCACCGCCGCCATCACCAGCAGGTCGCGGTTGCAGCCCTCGGTGGCGACCCGCGGCAGCCGCATCAGCACGCGGTCGAAGTGGCGATCGTCGTTCGAGCCGAACTCGGCGACGACGTCGGCCAGCGCGGCCAGGGTCTCGGCGCGGGAGGCGCGCAGGCCGCGCGCGCGCATGGCGTCGACGGCCTTCTCGCGCGCCTGCTGCGCGAAGGACGTGGTGGCGAACAGCGTGTCGTCCACGTCGAAGAACAGGGCGCGGAGGATGCGGGTCAAGGCTGCGCTGCGAGCGAGTGTAGCGCCCGGGAAGCGGCCACGAGGCGGCGGGATTCCGGATCGCGCGGACTCTCCAGGATGCGCGCGGTCGGCCCCTCCTCCACGATGCGCCCGGCGTGCAGCACGGCGGTGCGGTGCGCGAGTTCACGGGCGACGCCAAGGTCGTGCGTGATGAAGAGCAGGGCAAAGCCCAGCCCGTCCTGCAGGCTTCGCAGCAGCTCGAGAATGCGCCGCTGCACGACCACGTCCAGCGCGCTCACGGCCTCGTCGCAGATCAGGACGGCGGGCTGCGTCGCCAAGGCGCGGGCGATGGCCACGCGCTGATTTTGGCCGCCGGAGAGCTGGTGGGGATAGCGCTCGGCGTGCTCGGGCGCGAGCCCCACCTGCTCCAGGAGCGCGGCGACGCGCGCGCGCAGCTGCGCGCCCTGCGCCAGGCGGTGGATCTCCAGCGGCTCGGCGATGCTGCGCCCGACGCGCATGCGCGGATCCAGGGACGCCGCCGGGTCCTGGAACACGAGCCCGAAGTGACGCCGCAGCGGGCGCGCGCGGCGCTCGGGCAGCGCCAACCAGTCCATCTCGGGGCCGTCGGGCAGGCGCAGCCGCACCGCGCCGGTGACGCGCGGTCCGGGAAGGCGCAGCAGGGCCCGTACCAGGGAAGACTTGCCGCTGCCGGACTCGCCGACCAGGGCGAGGGTCTCACCCGCGTCCACCGCCAGATCCACGCCATGCACGGCCTCGCTCCAGGCGCGCGTGGAGCCCGTCCAGTCGCGGCGGGACGGATAGGAGACGGTGAGGCCCGTGGCGGCGAGCAGGGGCGCAGCGCGCGCCGTGAGCCGGCTGCGCGCCCCCTCCGCGGCACCGGCCGCAGCCACGAGTTCAGCGGTGTGCGCATGCTGCGGGCGGGCGAAGAGCGCCTCCGGCGACCCCTGCTCCACCACCTCGCCGGCCTGCATCACCACCAGGTGGGCGACGCGCGCGCGCAGCAAGGCGAGGTCATGGCTGATCCACAGGATCGCCAGGCCGTGTTCGCGCCGCAGCCGGTCGAGGAGCTCCACCACCTGCAACTGGATCGTGGCGTCCAGCGCCGTGGTGGGCTCATCGGCGATCAGGAGTTCCGGCCGGCCCGCCAGCGCGATGGCGATCGCCACGCGCTGCCGCTGCCCGCCAGAAAGTTCGTGCGGATAACGCCGGCCGATGCGCTCGGGATCGGGAAGACCCACTTCGGCAAAGGCTCGCGCGCACGCGGCGGCGCGCTCGCCGCGGCGCAGCTCCGGACGGTGGATGGCAAGGACCTCCTCCAACTGGCGGCCGACGCGCAGCACCGGATTGAGCGCGGATTGCGGGTCTTGGAAGACGAAGCCGATGCGCCGGCCGCGATACGGACGCAGCGCGGACTCCGGCAGCGCGGCGAGGTCGGCGCCGTCGCGCCACAGGATGGCGCCGCTCTCGCGTCGCACTCCGGGCGGCAGCAGGCCGAGCAGGGCCAGCGCCGTCAGGCTCTTGCCGCTGCCGGAGGCGCCGACCAAGCCGACGGAACCGCGCGGCGGCACGCAAAAGGAGACGTCCCGCACCAGCACCTTGTCGCCCTGCGCTCCGCGGGCGCAGAGCCGCAGCCTCCGCACCTCCAACAGCGGCGCCTCGGACACGCCAGGATTCTAGAGACCGGAGGGCGGCCCGGGCTAGGATGAGCGCGTGCCGAGCTTGTTCGCGTGGCCCGCGCCATGCCTGGCCATCCTGGTCTGCGCCTGCGCTCCCGCGCCGCCGGATCTCGTGGTGTTGAACGGCGGCGATGCCGCCGTGCTCGATCCGCAATTGGGCAGCAGCATGCCCGAGGCGCGGATTGCCCAGGCTCTGCACGCCGGACTCACCCGCCTCGATCCGGCAAGCCTGCGCCCGGTGCCGGACCTGGCGCAGTCCTTCGCCTGCGACGCCGCCGCGCGCGCCTGGACCTTCACCCTGCGCCCGGGCCTGCGCTGGTCCGACGGTTCGGCGCTGACCCTGGAGGACTGGCTGGCTTCGTGGGAGCGGCTGCGCGCGCCGGCCACCGCCGCGCCCTACGCCGAGTGGCTCGCGGGAGCGCAGGTCCGCGGCGAGCGCCGGCCGGACGGACGCGAACTCCTGCACGTGGACTTCGCGCGCGCCCGCCCCATGTTCGGCGAGATGGCGGCGAGTTGGCCGCTCGCTCCGGTGCACGCGCGCGTGCGCGCCGCCGCGCCGGGCACGCTGCCGGATCCGCTCGTCACGAGCGGCCCTTACCGCCTGCGCTTCAGGCGGGTGCGCGACCGCGTGCGCGTCGAGCGCAACCCCTACTTCTGGCGCGCCGACGATGCCAGTCTGGCGGTGATCGACTTCCTCGCCATCGAGTCGCAATTCACCGCGCTCAACCTCTTCCTCGCCGGCGAGGCCGACATCGGGCCCAACGTGCCGCGCCTCGCCGTGCCGC
>CAZDMB010000133.1:0-7467 GCA_964506175.1 uncultured Planctomycetales bacterium
CAGCAGTCCGCGCCGGGGGTGCCGCGGTGATCGACGACCCGACCACGCAGGACCCGCCCGCGGTGCAGGGGCCGCCCGGGCGGGATCGCCTCGGACGCCCCATCGTCCCGTCGCTGCTCGCAGCGCCTGACGACCCCACCAGTCGCCAGATGCTGCAGGAGTTGCAGCGCGCGTTGAAGGATCCGCACGCCGGCCCGGCCGCCATCGCCAAGGTGCGGCAGGACTTTGCGATGCTGGTCGAGCTCGACAACCAGCAGTTCGCGCAGGAGAACCAGAACCGGCAGCTGCAGCAGCAGCGCGCGGCCGAGATGGAGGCCAAGGGCCGCGAGACCGAGGCGTCCCGCGCGGCCGAGGAGATGATGTACCAGATGCGCACCACCGGCGTGCGCACGCCGGACTTCGAGAAGGACCTGGACGCGCAGATGCTGGCGCTCGAGGGGCAGGTCGGCCCCGAGACCATGCAGCGGCTGCACACGACCCGGAAGCGCATCGGCGACTTCCAGGCGATGGGCCCGGCCCTCGAGTACGAGCTGGGCAACGCCTACCGCGGCGCCGTAGCCGGCGGCCGCGGCAACCCGCTCATGGAGGCGCTGGGCGGCCTCATCCACGGGTCGACGGGCATCTGGGGCAACGAGGGCAGCATGACCAGCCGAGGCCTCGCCGCCATGCAGGAGCGGGCCTCACAACTGGAGAAGCAGGTCTACGACGCCCCGATCGACACGACGGGGCGGACCAACCCGCGCCGCGGCGCGCTGAAGCGGGCGGCGTTCGACACCAGTGGCGCCAACCTGCCGCAGGACTACGAGGTGCCGACCAAGCCGGTCGACGTGCCTGAGGGCCTGCCGCGCGAGATGTTCCGCCAGTCCATGGCGGACACCATGCGGAAGATCGTCGGCCGGGTAGCCATGCCGGAGGGCAAGGGGACCGCCGGCGAGGGCGGCAGCGAATACTGGGGCGAGAAGGCCCACCAGGCGGGTGAGCTCATGGGCGCCCTGCTGCCGTTCGGCGCCATCGGCAAGGTCGGCAAGGGCGTCGAGGGCAGCATCAAGGGGCTCGCGTCGCTGGCCAAGGCGGCACCCGGCACCATCGCCAAGATCGTCGCCAAGGGCGGCAACGCGGCCACCCAGGCATTCCTGGCCTACGAGTTCGGCCGCCGGATCCAGTCAGAGTCGCCGGAGGACCGGTTGAGGCTGGACGCCATGCCGGACAGCCAGCGGTCCAAGATGGAGGACGCGCTCGGCCACGCCCGCGGCATCGAGACCATGGCGATCCTCCCGATCATGGCGTTGGCCGGAGGTGCTATGGCGCAGTCGCCGGCCCGCCGCGGCATCATCGGCCTGCTCAAGGGCAAGCTGACGACCTCGGCCGTCGGCGACGTCATCGGCCAAGCGTCCGAGGGTGCCCTGACGGGATTCGGCATGCCGGCCGCCGGCGAAGCGGCGAGCGCAGTCGCACGCGCACTGCCGGGCGACAAGGCGGACCTGCTGGCCGACTGGTACGCGGCCACCGGCGCCTACGGCGCGATCGAGCGCATCATGAAGGCGACGACGTCCGAGGAGACCGTCGCCGCTGCGCGCGCCTACGCCGACCAGGTCGGCGTGCCCATGGTCGCTTTCGGCGCCGTACACGCGCTGCGGATGCTCGGCGCCTACCGGGCGCTGGACGGCCGAGAGAAGATCAAGCTCTGGCGTCAGATGCAGAGCGACTTGGAGGGGTCGGACCTGCCTCCCGAGGTCAAGGAGGTGCTGAGCAAGGACGGCGAGCAGGCGCTCAACGAGATCGGTCAGACGCCTTCCCAGGACCGACCCCGACAGGTTTCCGAGGAGCTGACGCAAGTCAAGGGTTCGCAAGAGGCTGCGGCCGCAGAGGTCGACAATCGTCACGCGGCCGCTGACGTTCTCGGCCACGTCGAGGGCGCGACGCTGGCGGAGAAGCAGGCGGCCATCGAGCGCGCACTGGCCAAGGAACCGGACGCTGCCGAGGAAGCGGCGCTGCACGACGAGCTCTTGGCGACCCGGGCGCTGGGTCGGGGCGACCACGGCCGCGCCAAGGCCTTCGCCGACCGCGCCGCTGCGATCCGCGCCGGCGAGGAGCCGGTCGAGCCGGGGCCGATCGACGAGGATCCTGCGGCCCTCCAGGCGGCCGGGGAAGGCGTTGCCGCGCGCGTCGACCTGAACCGCGAGGCCAAGGGTGCCGAGACCGGCCAGGCGGCCATCGACGACGCCAAGGCCGACTGGGCTCCGACCGAGGTCGACGACGCCGGCCGCACCGCGGTGTTCGAGGAGCCCGGTGGCCGCAAGAAGACCACGACGGTAGAGTCCGTCGAGACCGAACAAAAGGTGAGCGCCCCGGAGGCTGGTGAGGGCCAGCAGAGCGGGTCCGGGGCGCCGCCGCATCCTGTGGAAAGTGGGCGCCCCGACGCCCCGGGCGGCGCCCGGGGCGGGCGTCCAAAGGTCCTCGCCCCCGAGCTGATCGAGCATGCCCGCGAACTGCGGCGGATCGGCGTCGGCACGCAGGCGGAGCTCGGCCGCCGGCTCGGCGTCGGCCGCAGCACGGCGAAGCGGGTCTGGGAGCACATCGCCGGCGAGCCGGCCGAGGCGCCGCCGGAGTCCCCGCCGGAGCCGACGGTCCAGCGGGTCGAGTTCCAGAAGGGCCAGCAGGTCCGGGTGAAGCTGTCCGAGGTCGACGCCGTCGGCCGCGACGTCATGGGCAAGGTCGTCGAGGCGGACGACGAGAGCGTGGTCGTGCGCGAGAGGGGCGGCAAGAAGCACGTCCTGCGCCCCGAGCAGCTGCAGGTCGTCTCCGAGGACGCCGCCGAGGCACACGCGACCCAGAGCCGGGCCAACAACCGCAAGATGGCCGACCGCAAGCGTGCCAAGAGTCGCCTGCGCGTCGACGCCACGAAGGACGACCTGCTGTCCGCGATCGCCAAGAAGGGCGGCCTGGACCCGGCGGAGGGCAAGAAGGAGATGTCGGCGTGGGACGACGTCCGCAACCACCGGGTCGGCGTCCTGCCCGTGTTCCGCCGCGGCGGCAAGTCGCTCGAGAAGATGGCGGAGGCGCTGGCGCAGGAGGGGTTCCTCCCGCGCCGCGAGAGTGCGACGTCCGCCGAGTCCGAGGTCGACCGCCGCGCGATACTGCTCGCGAAGCTCGAGGAGGCGCTGCAGGGCCGCAAGGTCGGCTCGATTGAGGAGGCGCCGCCGGTCGCCGAGATGCAGCGCATGGAGGCGGAAGCCTCCCGCGAGGCGCCGGAGCCCGATCCGGTGCACGAAGAACACACGGCCCAGCTCGAGGAGCTCTACGACCGGGTGGAGTCGATCGAGCCGGGCCGCGCCTTGAAGATCCTGGAGGAAGCCGATGCCAGAGGAGCCGGAAGCAGCGAAGCCATCGCCGAGCTTGAGCGAGTCCTTGCCGAGCGACAAGGAGCAGGAGCGCAAGACCCTGAAGCAGTTCCTGAGCCGGGTGCGCCCGGTGGAGAAACCACCGTCGCCGACGCCATCCGCCCCAGCGGAGTAGAGGGCGTCCCGACGCAGGCGGCAGACATCGTCGCCGACGTTCGGCCCGCGGCGCCGGAGCCCGTCCCTGTCCCGTGGATCGACGCGCTGCGATCGCTCGCCGACCAGGTCGGGGACCGCGCGGCGTGGAACCAGTTCATCCGCGACCACGGCCGCGTGGTTCGCGCCGCCAAGGAACACCTGCGCGCGAGTAAGGAGGGCCGCGAGCTCCTCGATCGCCTTGCGCGCATGCGGAAGAAGTGGGGCAACGGCCCCGAGGCCGGCGCCGCGCTCAACATCGTCGACGTCGCCGAGGCGGTGGCCGACATGTTCTGGAGCGGCGCCAAGAACGTCGTCGTGCGCGCCGAGCGGTTCGCCGCCACGGTCGGCACGCACGTCCCCATCCCCAGCGGCCCGGTCGATCGCATGCTGGACGTGCTGCGCACCGGCATTGGCCGATTCGGAGCAATCGGCGCCAGTCTCAGCAAACTGCACGACGAGATCAAGGGCGATAGCCGGCAGATGCGAGACCAACTCGGCAAGCTGCGCAAGCTGTTCCCGCACGGGAGCACGCGCCTGCGCGACCTGAAGCTGGCGCTGGATGAGGCGGAGGCGGAGCGCACGCCAGCCCAGGTCGAGATGCTCGCCTCTGCCGAGCCGGAGGAGATCCAGGCGGCGCGCGACGCAGGAGCGTTGCTCGAGAAGATGCGGTCGGTTGTGGCCGCCTACAGCCCGCGAGCGATGGAGACGAGGCTCTACGTCAAGTCGCTCAAGGAGCAGGAGGCGATGAAGGAGGCTGCTGTCGGCGCGGCCGAGCAACGCGTCTACGACGCGGAGCACTACGGCGCCACGGACGACGACACCGGCAAAGCGGTGGCGCGCGAGCTGCGCAACGCCAAGGCGCAGCTGGAGCGCGCCGAGAAGGCGCTGGAGAAGCACCAGCAGCTGATCCGCGACTACGAGGCGAAGCTCGAGCGAGACATCGCCCAGTTCGGCCTGCAGAAGTTCTGGCCGTCGGTGTCCAACCTGACCGCCAAGGAGCGGCGCCGGCAGCGGCGCATCCTGCTCGACTCGCAGAAAAACCTCGGCCAGACCGCGAGCGAGAACGGCAGTTACCACGGAGACTACGCCGGATGGGCCGTGCAGGGCCACGCGATGCGCCGCGAGGGCAAGCTCGCAGAGGAAGGCGGTGAGATCGAGGACAGCATCGACGCTCTGTACTTCTACATGCAGGAGGTCCTGCCGCGAGCGCGCCTGAACAAGTGGCTGTTCGAGCACCACGACGCGCTCTACGGCAAGGCTCGCCTGCTGACCGACGAGGATCTGCGCCGCGGCTACAAGACGCCGCACGTAATCTACCGGCCCAACGACCACGAGTTCGCCAGGCTGAAGAACCACGGCGCCTTCTGGGTCTACGACACGCCGTGGGGCAGCATCCTCAGCAAGAAGAAGCTGACGCCGGAGGAGTTCGACAAGGCGCTCAACCAGCCCGGCGTCATGCGGCACTGGGAAGAGATCCAGCAGATCGCCGACCCCGAGGAGAAGGTGATCGCCGAGAAGCGGTTCCGCCAGCAGCTGGCGGACGCGCGCGACCTCGCCGACAAGCCGAAGTTCCGGGTGCTGCTCGGACCGTCGGGTGACGCCGACTTCCCGCGCGACGCCTTCAAGGGCGGCAGGGCTGGCTGGGTCGACCGGCGCCCTGGGCTCACCATGCACTCGCCACACGAAGTGTCGTGGGCGCTGTACGTGCGCGAAGGCGGGCTGTTCCAGAAGCTGCAGGCGATCGGAGAGCGCGGCACGCGCGTCTGGCAGGCGCTGCGGCAGCTGTGGTCGGAGATGGAACATCCGCGCGCGGAGGTCGCTGGCATCGGCTCGCTCGGCCACTGGACCGACCAAGCGCTGCGCAAGATCGGCAGCGGCCTGAACTCGCTGTTGCTCGGCTTCGCCAACCCGCACGCCGTCGCCAACGCATCGCTCGGGGCCGTCTACCTGAACGCGACGATCATGGGCGTAAGCGGTGCACTGCGGCACGCGCTGATGCCGGTGCACTTCTGGCGGCTGATGCGGAAGCACGACATCTCCTTCCAGGAGTTCGTGGCCAAGTTCCGCACGAACGCCGCGGTGGAGGCTGGCCGGCCGCTGTGGGAGGACGGCGCGCTCCGCGACCGTCTGTTCGCCAAGAAGCCGAAGAACCGGCAGCAGGAGATCGACCAAGCGGCCATGTGGAACTGGGCGACGAGCCCGTTCTACGCCTCGAGCGGCCGCGGCGGCCGCTGGGGCGACGTCGGTCTCTCGCGCATGCGCATCCCCGACTGGGTGCAGAACTGGGTGCCGCAGGGCGTGCGCAAGGGATCGCGCCAGACCTACCGCTTGGCTCGCTGGTTCCTCGACGAGGGCCAGTGGATGCTCTGGCGCCCGATGGAGGTGGCCAGCAAGGCCCACCTCTACATGGGCGTCTTCCGCGACGCGATGGCCGCCGGACGCAGCGAAGCGCGCGCTCGCCAACTCGCCGAGGAGTCGGTTGTCAGCGCGCACGGGCACTTCACCCGCGCCATGAAGTCGCAGGCGATGCGCGTGCCGCTGATCGGCACCCTGTTCGCCGTGACCAACTGGATGCAGCACATGGCTGGCACCCACATCCGCATGCTCCACGGTCGGCAGGGTGTTGGCGTGCAGGTGCCGGAACTCGGCGCGGTGCACGGCGCAAAGCCGCGGTTCACGGGCGGCATCGACATCGCCGAATGGTGGGGCCGCAACATCGCGATCACGATGGCCATGGGCGCGCTCGGCGTGCCGCAGCCGACGCAGGACCTAGGTCGCAACGTCGCCGGTCAGGTCGCCAGTCGACTGTCGGAGCTCCCAGTCGTCGGCGAGGGCGCCGAGCAGGGGTTGCAGGACTTCAGCGACTGGATCCTCGACCAGGCCGGGATCACGGCGGACAAGTTCCCGCGCGCGCACGACTTCCTCGCGTGGAAGACGACCGACTTCCCGGTGCCGATCGTGCCGGGCGGCTTCAGCGGTCCCGCGCTGCCGCTCGTGAACGACGGGCTTGGCTGGGTCGGCAGCCTGCTATCCGGCAACCAAGCGCGCGCCGACCAGTACGCCGGCAGTATCGCCAAGAAGCTGACGCCATTCTGGTTGAAGGAGCCGCGGCGCGTGCTCGGCATCGACCCGGTCGACAGCGAGCCTGGCATGTACTGGGATCGCGACCCGATGAGCCAGCGGCGCCTCGGCAAGGTCAAAGGCTCCGGTCTCTACCGGCTGCTGCTCGACATCATGCCGGGGCAGGACCTGCGCGAGACCGCGAACTGGATGGAGCGCCGGCGCGAGCGCCGCGCCGACGAGCGGGACAAGGCCGCGGGGCAGAACCTGAACTCGCGGCTGCGCGCGCTCTACCGCGAGCGGCTGAGCACCACCGACCCGAAGGAGGTGCAGCGCATCAACAGCGAGTTGAGCAACGAGCTCGGCACGGCTGCGCGCGAGCACGCCTGGACGCCGGCGGAGTTGCGCCGGCGCCTGAGCGACCTCGGGCAGAACTACAACCGCGAGGAGGAGGGAAGCACGGTGCGCTCCATCCTCGACATGGCCAGCCAGGAGGGGCAGGTGCGCGCGTTCGCCGCCAACCTCCGCATCGGCAGCCTCAACGAGAAGGAGGCCCGCAGCGTCCTCGCCCGACTCATCGGGCAGCGCGGCATGGCCAAATGGTCGCAGGAGATCCCGCCGGAACTGTTGAACGAGCTGAGGCAGCAGTGGGCGCGGGCTTCTGCCGGATGGAAGGGTGCGAAATGATGCCGTTTGCTGAAGTAGCCTCGGAGTACGGTCCCATCTTCAACGGGTGCGCTGCGCTGGGCATGGCGTACATGTTCCTGCGCCGCGACGCCGAGAAGGAGCGACTGCAGGGCGACGTGCGCAAGGAGTACCTCGCCAGCATGCAGGCGATCGCGACCAGCGTCGCCAACAGTAACGCGCGCGT
>CAZDMB010000134.1:0-7435 GCA_964506175.1 uncultured Planctomycetales bacterium
CGAGCATCACCATGCTGATCATCTGCGAGGTCGAGAGCAGCAACTGCGGCACGATGCCCTCCGTGCCGTTGCGCAACAGTTCCCGGTAGCCGTCCAGGTCGGTGATGCGGCCTGCAGGGTCCGCCACGCCGAGGCCGTGCAGTCGCGTTCCGACTTCCTCGGGCGAGAGCCCCGCGCGGAAGATGCCGCCGCGCGCGCCGGCGTCGCCGCGAAAGATCTCGACGATCGAGCGCAGGATCGCGTAGCCCATCAGCAGGACGAGCGTGACCTGGCCGTGGAATTTCTTGCGGCGCAGCAGCCACAAGCCGAGCCCGAAGAGCGCGAGCGCCTTCAGGGTCATGTAGGGCTGGGTCGGATGCACGGGAATGCCGGCCCACTCCGGCGGGAAAGCCGAGCCTTTCGGCAGGGGATCCGGAAAAGTGATGGCCCACGGCACCGAGGTCGGCCGGCCGTAGTCGTCGCCGACCATCAGGCAACCGATGCGGCCGATGGCTTGGCCGAGGAAGCCGGCGGTGAGGCCGTAATCGGCGGATTGCCAGCCCGGCATGCCGAGTTTCTTCGCCTTCCACGCGCCGAGCGCCAAGGCTAGAATGAGCCCGCCGTACATCACCAGGCCGCCTTCCCAGGTCTTGACGATGTCGAGCGGCCGGCTGGCGTAATCCTTCCAGTTGACCAGCACGAACGCGAGACGCGCCCCGGCCAAGACGCCGATCAGAACCCAGGTGGAAAGCTCGAAGATGCGCGCCGGATCACGCTGCGGGTCGGTGCCGTACGTCCGCGAGAGCCGCGCCGCCAGCCACACCCCGATCAGGAAACCCGCACCGACCAACAGCCCGAAGGAGCGGATCGGCAGCCCCAGGTAGGGGATGGTGAACAGTTCCGGCCACACACGCGCATCCTAGCCTTGCCCGAGACCCGCCCCCAGTCGACTCCCGACGCCGCTTCGCTGCCGGCGGACGCCGCCGCCGGCGCGCATCCCGTCGGCGCGCCGGAGGCGGCGCCGGCCGCCCGCCAGCCCGGCGTGCGCGTGCTGTTCGAAGGCCGCTATCGCAAGCTGGTGCGCGATCTGCCGCAGACGGTGTTCTTCTGCCCAGAGTGCAAGGGGCGCGGCTGCGCGCGCTGCGAGGGCTTCGGCAAACTCACGCGCGACTCGGTGCAGGAGCTGATCGCGCGCGTCGCCATGCCGCGTTTCAAGGCGCGGCGCAACAAGTTCCACGGCGCCGGCCGCGAGGACCTGGACGTGCGCATGCTCGGCACCGGCCGCCCTTTCGTGTTCGAACTGCTCAAGGCGCGCCGGCCCGAGGCCGACCTCAAGGAACTGCAGGACGAGGTCAATCGGCGCTGGGAAGGCCGCATCGAGATCGCGGAACTGCGCCTGTGCGGCCGCCGGCGCGTCGCCGAGTTGAAGGAGACGCGTTGTCCGAAGGAGTACCGCGCGCGCGTCCGCTTCGGCGAGGGCTTCCCGGGCGCGGCCGAGATGGGACGGCGCCTCGACGCGCTGCGCGAACGCGGCCCCATCACCATCCTGCAGACGACGCCGGGACGCGTCGCGCATCGGCGCTCGGTGATGGAGCGCGAGCGCTGGATCCGCCTGCTCTCCTGGGAACAGGCCGACGCGGATTGGCTGCTGCTCATTCGCAGCGCCCACGGCACCTACATCAAGGAGGCGGTGAGCGGCGACGAGGGCCGCACCAAGCCGTCGTTGGCGGAGCTCCTGGGGGTGCCGTGCACCTGCGCCGAACTGGACGTGATGGCGATCCTGCCGCCGGACGGCACCGACGCCGCCTGAGCGGCGGGCGCGCCGGCCGCGCGCTCACATGCCCACGCCGACGATCTCCGCCTCGGCCACGATCGAGCCGTCCGCGCGCAGCATCTGTCCACCCCACGAGAAGTAGGGTTTCGAGGCCGAGGCGCGCAGGATCTTGCCCGCCACCCACAGATCGCAGGGCGGCGCGACGGCGGCGCGGAAGCGCACCTTGTCCAGCGCGCCGAAGCCCATGAAGACGTTCTCCTGCAATTTCAACTCCATGTGCGCGTGGATGCTCGCCACCTGGGCCATGGTTTCGCACATCATCACGCCGGGGAGCAGCGGCCGGCCGGGCAGGTGGCCGCGCACCCAGAACTCGTCGGCGCGGACCTTGCGATGCCCGACGATCAGGTTTTCCTCCAGGCTGCAGTGCAGAATGGCCTCCACCTGCAAGAACTCGTGGCGCTGCGGATTCCGGCGCATCACTTCCGCCTGCGTCATGAAGATCCGGTCCAGGGGGAATTGGCGGGGGTCGATGTAGGCGCGCAGATTCTTCACGGGGCGGGGGGAGTCGCGAACAGGCGCAAGCGCCGGATGAGCAAAATCATAGCCCCGAGTTTCAGGTAGTTGGAAAGATTGAGCGCCCACCACACGCCGGCGGCGCCCCAGCCCGTAGCCAGCATCGCCGCGGCCAAGGGAATGCGGACGCCGTAGCAGGCGAGATTGATGAGCGACATCTGCAAGGTGCGGCCGGCGCCCGCCATGGATTGCTGCAGCACCGCGTCCGCCGCCGTGACGACTTGCGAGAAGGCCACGACCTGCAGGTAGAGCACCGCCGCGGCGCGCACGCCCTCCTCGCGCGCGAAAATGCCGGCCAGCGGCCCGGGCGCGAGCCAGAAGACCAGCGTCGTGACCGCGGCGATGCCCACGCTCATGCCGAGGCAGGCGCGCATGCCCGCGCGCGCGCCGGCGCGGTCGCCGGCGCCGAGTCGGCGGCCGACGATGGAGGAGGCAGCGACCGCCGGGCCCATCAGCGCGCAGTAGGACAGCGACTCCACCGCGTTGAAGCCCACGCCCAGGCCCGCCTGCGTGTCGCGGCCGAGGCTCTGGACGCTCGTCTTGAGCACGACGATGAACACCAGCGCGTAGCCGATCGCCGACAAGGCCATCGGCGCGCCGACGGCGAGCATGGCGCGCACCTCGGCCCAATCCACGCGGCGCCGTTCGAGCGGCAGCGCGAACCAGCGCGCCAACAGCGCCGCGCCGGCCGTGACCGCCACCAAGCGCGACAATCCGGTGGACCAGGCGGCGCCGGCGATGCCCAATCCTTCCCAATCCCCGAAGCCGTAGATGAGCAGCGGCGCGGTCACGAAGTTGATCGTCACCGCCAGCGCCGCGAGCAGCATCGGGATCAGGGTGTTGCCCATGCCGATGAAGGCGGAATCCACCACCGGCTTGAAGGCGATGGCCGGCTGCACCAGATAGATGGCGCCGAGATAGGCCGCCGCCTGGCGCGCGACTTCGCCGTCGGCGCCGCAGGCGCGCACCCAGAGCGGCGTGGCGAGGAAGCCGGCCACGCCCAGCAGCGCGAAGAACGGCAAGCCGAAGGCCCAAGAGCTGTGCCACGCGCGCCGTACGCCGGCCGCGTCGCCGCCGCCCGCGGCGCGGGCGATGCGCGCCAGCGTGCCCGTCGCCAACAGGGTGGCGAAGCCGAAATTGAGGATGTGCAGGAAGGAGGTGACGCCCAGCGCCGCCTGCGCGTCCGGCCCGAGCCCTCGCACCCAGTATTGATCGTTGACGCGATAGGCGGCGTGCAGCAGCAGCGACAAAGTGGCGGGTATGGCCAGCCGCCGCGCCTCCTGCCACGGAGGCAAGAAATGGGGCGCGAGCTTCACCGCGGCGCGGATCCGCCGCGCGGCGCGGGACGCAGAGGCACCTGCACCTCCGCGGTCTCGCCCGCGCGCACCGTGGACTCGCGCACGATGCGGCGGAAGGCGCCGCCGTACGCGGTGAATCCGTATTCCCCGGGCGGCAGCCAGGGGAAGCGCGCCACGCCGTCTTCGCCCGGCGCGCGCGTTTCGACATAACTTGGAATCTCGCCCGCGGGACGCGTCATCTGGGCCACCACCTTCACCCCCGCGAGGCCGGCGCGTTCCAGATCCTCCAGCCGCACCTGCGCCGCGCCCAGGCCCGACACCTGCAGGTCCGCCCACGCCTGCGGCGCGCCCGGGCCGACGAAGACGCTGTGGCGCGCGCCGACGGGAGCGCGCGCGGCTCCGGGATAGACGTCGTACTCGCCCGCCGCCAAGCCCGGAATGCGGAAGCTGCCGTCCGCCGCCGTGCGCCCCTCGAGCGGCAGCACCAGGTCGGTCGGCGACTGCGGCCGCAGTTCCACGCACACGCCGATGTCGGCGACGGGCGCGCCGCCGGCGTCGAGCACGCGTCCGGCGACGCTCGCCGCGGGCGTGAGGAGCAGCGTTTGATAGTGATCCGGACTCGCCACGCTGGCCGTCAGCAGCAGCGCGAGCGGTTCGAACTCGTCCGCTTCGAGGCGCAGGCGGTAGTCGCCGAAGGGCACCTCGCTGAAGCGATACTCCGGCTCCTGCTCGGTGGCGATCGCGCGACCGAACTCGCGGCCGTCCTCCTGGCGCGCCAAGATCACGGTGGCGCGGCGCGGCCACGCGGCCCAACGCGGCAGCACGACGCGGCCGCGCACCACCGCGCTCGTGGGCGCGACGCCGGCGCGGAAGGGGGAATCCGGCGGCAGCACGCCAGCCGGTTGCCAGCGCTCAGGCCGCGGTTCGAGATCTTCCGGCCGCGTGAGCGCGCCCGGCGCGGTGCTCGCGGCAGCAGGCGGCGGCGCGACCGCGGCGTCGGCGCGTGCGCGCGGAGCCGTGGTCGCGCCACTGCTCCAAATGAGGCCGAGCGCGAGCAAGAGCAGTCCCATGAGAGCGAGCAGCAGCGCCGGCGCGTGCGCGCGACCGCGATCGGGACTGGCGGAAAGCATCATCCGGAGCCCATAATCTAGGGCTTCGCTGGGCCGCGCCCGGCGGCCACCGCGATGCTCACTCCGCACCTCCTCTCAACCCTCCTTTCTCTAGGCGCCGCATGGAGCGGGGTTTCCGCGGCCTCCCACGCGCCGCCGCAGGAGCCTGCCCGCGGCCGCGTCGTCGTGATCGGCATGGACGGCATGGATGCCAGCATGGCGGAGGAGTGGATGAATCAGGGCCTGCTGCCGAATTTCGCGCGCTTGCGCGCGCAGGGCACCTTTGCGCCGCTCATGCCGGCCAATCCGGCCCAGTCGCCGGTCTCCTGGGCGACGCTCAACAGCGGCCAGAATCCGGGCAAGCACGGCATCTTCGACTTCATCGGCATCAATCGGCCCAAGGACGCCGCGCCGAGTCCCACGCTCGGCTTCACCATGACCCGCAAGATCACGGCGGCGGAGGCCGGGCTGCCGTTCACCAGCCCCGGCATGGTCTGGTTGCTGATCGGCGGCGGCGCCGCCGCCGGCCTGCTGCTCGGTTTCCTGCTGCGCAAGCGCGCCGGCCGCCCCGTGGCGGTCATCGCCGGACTGGGAGTCGCCGGATTCTGCGGCTGGTATGGCCTCGGGTGGCTCGACGCCTATCCGCGCGGCGCCTTCCTCACCACCTACGTCAAGGGCAGCCGGGTGCGGGATTTCTGGCAGGAACTCGATGCTGCCGGCGTGCCTTTCCGCGGCCAGGGAACGGTCGTTTCCTACCCGCCGGAGAAACTCGAGCACGGCAAACTCCTGGCGGGGCTCGGCGCGCCCGACGCCACCGGCGGCCTCAACGGCTCGGAAATCTGGACCACGGCGGAGAAGCGCGTGCGCCTGCGCCGTGAATACCTCGCGGCGCCGGCCTACAGCGAAGCCGACGCCCCGCGTCCCGGCGCCGCCAGCGGCAACACTTACGGCACGGTGCGCGTGTTCCGTCTGGTCGAGAGCGCGCCCGGGGTGTGGGACTCGAAGATCGCCGGGCCGGTCAATCAGGCCCGCGTCGAGGCCTTGCGCGCGGAGCTGGCGGCGGCGCAAGAAGCGCGCAACTCAGGCGGCGGCGCCGCGGCCGCGGCCGAGATCACGCGCCTGTCGCAGCTCCTCAGCCCGAACGGCGGCTACGGCCAGTTGAGCACCTGGGCGCCGATGCGCGTGGAATGGCGACCCGGCGCGCGCGAGGCGCGCGTCAGCCTCGACGGCGTCGCCCAGACCATTCCGCTCGGCTCCTGGAGCGACTACTACCACGTCGTCTTTCCGTGGACGGCGCGCTTCTCCACCTCGGCCAACGTGCGCCTGTGGGTGGAAGAGATCGACGGGGCGCTGGAGATCTACGCCAATCCGTTGCAGATCGATCCGGCCGATCCCTACCCGGGTTCGGAGTTGTCCTCGCCCGCGAGCTTCGCCGTCGAACTGGAGAAGACGCACGGGCCGTTCGAGACGCTCGGTTGGGCCTGCCAGACGCACGCCGTGAAGGATGCGGAGTTGAGCGACCGCGCCTTTCTGCTGGACATCGAGCACATCTACGCGCAGCGCCTCGAGTTCCTGCGCGACGCGCTGCGGGATCCGTCCTGGCGCGTGCTGTTCCACTTCTTCGGCGAACCCGACCGGGTTTGTCACATGTTGATGCGCCACATGGATCCGCAGCATCCGCAGTACGACGCCGCGCTCGCGGACGAGGAAGTGACGGTCTTCGGCAAGCCGGTCAAGATGCGCGACGCCGGGCTGGTCATCTACCAGCAGATGGACGCGGTGGTGGGCGAGCTCATGGACAAGTGGCTGAAGCCCGACGACGTGCTGCTGATCGTCTCCGACCACGGCTTCGACTCCTTCCGCCGCGAGGTGGACCTGAACGCATGGATGGTGCAGGAGGGATTCATGGCGGTCAACAACCGCGATCGCCTCGGCAATCCGAGAACCGCCGCCGACATGCGGGTGGACCGCGACAAACTCGCCTGGGTGGATTGGGAGCACAGCTCGGCCTACTCGATGGCGATCGGCAAGATCTACCTCAACCTGCGCGGTCGCGAGCGCTACGGCATCGTCGATCCGGCGAAGGAGGACGAGATCCTCAGCGCCATCACTTCCCGGCTGTACGAATTGCGCGACCCGGCCAACGGCGAGAAGGTCGTGCGCAAGGTCTATCGCAAGCAGGAGATCTATCGCGGCGGCTATCTCGAGGCCCAGGCGCCGCCCGCCGGCATGGAAGGTCTGCCGGCCTACGGCGGCGCGGCGGAACTCACCGTGGATTTCGCGCCGGGCTATCGCTGCTCGTGGAGCAGCACCACGGGCAGCGCCAACCTGGTGGACGTGGTGAACGCGCAAGGAGAGACCATCGGCACCTTCGGCCCGGCGATCACCGACAACACGCTGCCGTGGTCCGGCGATCACTGCGGCGTGGACATGGAGGCGGTGCAGGGCATCTTCTTCTGCAACCGCCCGACGCGGTTGCCTGCGGGCGCTTCGTTCTACGACGCGACCCACCTCGCCCCGACGGTACTGGCGCTCGAAGGCGTGCCGGTGCCGGCGGAATACGACGCCCAGCCGCTGGTGGTGCAATGACCCCTGGCGGCACGCCGCGCGATCAGTCGCCGGTGTAGCCGAGCGCCGAGAGATCCGCGCCGGCCCCCTGCGTGCGCAGGGCGTCCACCGCGGCGATCGCCTTGGCAAAACTC
>CAZDMB010000135.1:0-1854 GCA_964506175.1 uncultured Planctomycetales bacterium
GGCGCGTCCGGATCCTGGCCATCGATGGAGATGCGCAGCGCCTGGCGCTCGGCCGCGGCCGCCTTGGCGGCGCTCTCCTGCGCGCCTTCCTCCGTCGAAAAGGGATCGAACATGTCGCGCAGGCCGCCGAGCGAGCGTGACAGCAGACCGGCGCCGTCCTTGGGTCCCGCCGCGGCCTCCGCGCCGGCGCCGGCATCGCCCTGAGCGAAGGGCAGGTTGGGCTGGCGCAAGCGCGCGGCGCTCCGCCGCAGCAACTCGCGCACGAGCGGCACGAAGGCCCACTCGGTCGCGAGCACCAAACTGACGAGCGTCAGCAGGCCGAGCAGCAGCGAGACGCCGACCGGGCCGAGACCCTCGGCCAGGGCCGGATAGACCGCGCGGCCGATCGCCCCGCCGTGTCCCTCGGGAAAACTGTTCGACGGGTACGGGTCGCCCAGCGCGCGCGCGCTCACGGCCGCGGTCAGCGCCAGCACGCAGGTGCCGACCAACTTCGGCACCGCCTTGCCGCTGCCGTCCTCGCGAAAAATGCGCGCCAATCCCCAGAAGGCGCCGAATCCCGGCAGCACGAAGGCGCCGAGACCCAGGAACACCAGGAGCCACTCCGCCAGGTTGCGGCCGACGACGCCGCAGACGTTGCCGTGGCCCTGCTCGTAGTCGAAGAGCGCGACGAGCGTGAACAGCGAGAGCGCGGCGAGAAAGACGCCCACGGGCGCGCGCCCGCGCTTGCCCTCCACCGCGACGTAGGCCCAGCGCCCGAGCCACTTCAGGCCGCCCCACAGGGCGAGCAGCGCCCCGCCCAGCCAGCCGAGGACGGTGTGCAGGCCGGCGCCGAGATGGCTCGCGTGGTGCGCGACCCCGCCACGCCGGCCGGACTTCGAGCGGGAGGACCCCAAGACTCGCGCATCCTAGTCGGCGGCGGGAGGAGATTGCAAAAAACGGGCCGCGCGACGCTAGCCCTGGGCCGACGTGAGCGTCGCGCGCACCAGGGCGCGCGCGAGCGCCGGCTTGGGCAGCGGGCCCAGCGGGAGCCGCGAGCCATCGCGCCCCAGCAGGAGCAGGCGCGCGCGCTCCGCGCCCTGCGCCTCGGGCCCGTTGAGGCACACGAAATCGAGCCGCTTCGCCGCCAGTTTGCGCCGGGCTTCGGCTTCGCCGTCGTCGGATTCGAGCGCGAAGCCGACCGCCAGGCGGTTCCCTTTGGCGGCGGCGAGGGTCGCGAGCACGTCCGGGTTCGGCACCAGTTCGAGGACGCGGCCCTCGCCGGCGCCGCGCTTCAATTTGCGCGCGGCCACCGCGGCCGGGCGGAAATCGGCGACTGCCGCCACCGCATAGAGGGCGCCGCAATCGGGCCACGCGCGCTCGCAGGCCGCCAGCATTTCGCGCGCGGTCTCCACCCGGATCAGTTCGACGCCCTCCGGCGCGGGCAGCTGCACCGGGCCGCTGACGAGCACGACTTCGTGGCCGAGTTCGCGCAGAGCCGCGGCAATGGCGTAGCCCATCCGTCCGCTCGAATGGTTCGACAGAAAGCGGACGGGGTCGATCGGCTCGCGCGTCGGACCGGCGGTGACGAGCGCGCGCATCGCTCAGCGGCGCGCGGCGAGCGCCTCGCGCACCGCGGCGACGATCGCCGCCGGCTCGGCCATGCGTCCGGCGCCGCGCTCGCCGCAGGCGGTCGGGCCGCTGGCCGGGCCGATCAAGCGCCAGCCGGCCTCCTGCAGGATGCGCGCGTTGCGCTGCACCAGGGGATTGGCCCACATCTCGGGGTTCATCGCCGGCGCCAGCAGGCGCGGCTTGTCCGCCTCGATGGCCAGGGCCAGCGAACCGAGCAGGTCTTCCGCGAGGCCGTGCGCGAGCGCT
>CAZDMB010000135.1:1864-7397 GCA_964506175.1 uncultured Planctomycetales bacterium
CCAGCAGGTGCGCGGTGGCCGGACAGATCAGCAGGAGCTCGGCCTTGCGCGCCAGGGCGATGTGATCCATGCCGGCCGGGTCCTGCGGCTCCCACTCGTCGGCGAGCGCGCGCCGGCCGGTGACGCAGGAGAATTGCAGCGCCTGCACCAGTTTGCCCGCGTTGCGTGTCAGCACGGCCTGCACCCCGTGTCCTTCCTGGGACAGCGCGCTGCACACGGCCACGGATTTGAAGCAGGCGGCGGATGCGCCGACCCCGACGAGGATTTCGCTCATGGCCTGGCCTCCTGGGAGCTGGCGCGGAGGATCGCCTCGACCGCGGCGACCATGCGGTCCACGTCGTCGTTGACGACGCGGTGATCGTAGTCCGGAGCCTGCTGCAACTCCTCGCGGACGACCTCGAGGCGCCGCCGCATCTCCGCCTCGTCCTCGGTGCCGCGCGCGCGCAGGCGCTGTTCGAGCACCTCGAGAGAGGGCGGCAGGACGAAGATGGAGATCATCGGCAGGCCGGAGGCGCGCAGCTGGCGCGCGCCTTGCACGTCGATTTCGAGGACGACGTCCTGGCCGGCGTTCAAGGCGTGCTCCACCTCCGCGCGAAGGGTGCCGTAGAGCTGGTCGTGCACGCGCGCCCATTCGAGAAAATCGCCGGCGGCGACGCGGCGCTCGAAATCCGCGCGGGAGACGAAATGGTAGTCCACGCCGTCGCGCTCGCCGCGGCGGGCGGGCCTTGTGGTGGCCGAAACCGAGAAAGCGACTCCGGGGCGCTGCACCAGCCGCCGCCACAGCGTCGACTTGCCGGAGGCGGTCGGGCCGGAGACCACGATCAGCCGTCCGCGGCGCGGCGCGGAATCATTCGACATTCGCCGACTGCTCCCGCAGACGCTGCACCGCCAACTTCATCGCCACCACCGTCGCCGACAAGCGCGCATCGGCCGATTTGTTGCCCAGGGTGGTGACTTCGCGCTGGCACTCCTGCAGCAGGAATTCCAGCTCGCGGCCGGCCGGACCGCCCGCGGCGAGCAAGGCCTCCAGGCGGCCGAGGTGGATGCCGAGGCGCGCGCACTCCTCTTCCACGTCGGCGCGCTCCGCCGCCAGCACGATCTCGCGCGCCAACTCCGGCGGTTCAGCGACGCCGGCCGCGGCGAGCGCGCGTCCGACGCGCTCGCGCAACCTCTGCTCGGTGTCGGCGCGCGCGCCCGGCAGGCGTGCGCGCACCTCCTCGAGGCCGCGCGCGACTTCCCGCGCCAAGGCGCGCAGTTCCGCGCGCAGGCGTTCGCCCTCGCGGGCGCGAGCCGCGCGCAACTCCTCCGCGGCCGCGGTCAGCGCCGCCATTACCGCTTGGCGCGCGCCCGCCTGGGCGGCAGCGCTCTCCTCGCCCGGACGCCAAGCGCCGGGCAGGGCCAGCAGATCGCGCAAGCCGGGGCCCTCGCTGGCGAGTCCCAGCTCCTTGGCGGCCGACTTCCAGGCGCGCGCATGCCGCTTGAGCGCCTCGAGATCCAGGCGCGCCGCCGGGGCCTCCTTCCAACGCAGGCGCACCCCGCCCTGGACGTTGCCGCGTTCGAAACCGGCGCGCAGCAGCGCCTCCGCTTCGGCCTCCCATTCGAGGCGCTCGGGCGGCATGCGCAGCGCCAGATGCAGAGCCTTGCCATTCACGGAGCGCAACTCGGCCTCGGCCTCGGCCCAGCGGTTCGCTGCGCGCCCGCGTCCGTAGCCGGTCATGCTCGCGAGCGGACGGGGGCGGCGCGGACGGGCGGCCATGCTCAGCTCAGGTTCGGGCGGCTGCCAGGCTTCACCGGCGGACCGGATCGGCCGTCGCGGCAGAGCGGGCAGTCCGCCGCCTCCCAGGAAGGCACCTCCAGGTCCAGGCAGCGCCAATACGGCAACTCGCCGAAGGGATCGGGGCGGCCGCTGCGGTTGACGATGGAGGCGACGCCGACCTCGCGCACGCCCAGGGCGCGCAGCAGTTCGATGACTTCGCGCACGCTCTTGCCCGTGGTCACGACGTCCTCGGCGACGAGGACGCGCTCCTTGCCGGCGATGGCGAAGCCCCGGCGCAGGACGAAGCCGCCCTCGGCGCCGCGCTCGGCGAAGAGCCCGCGCACGCCCAGGGCGCGCGCGAGTTCGTAGGCGAAAGTGACCGCGCCCATGGCCGGGCCGACGACCACGTCCCAGGGAGGGACGCTGGCGCGCAGCGGCGCGGCCAAGTCCGCGCACACGCGCGCGGCGAGGTCCGGGTGCTGCAGCAATTGCGCGCACTGCACGTAGCGGCCGGCGTGGCGCCCGCTCGACAGCAGGAAGTGCCCCTCCAGCAGCGCCTGGCAGCCGCGCAGGGTTTCGAGAGTGCGCGCCGCGGTCTCCGGCGCCGGCGGAGCGGTGAGCGCGGCCACGGAACTACTGGTTCGCCGGGGGCGGCGCTCCGTCCGGCGCGCTGGAAGCGGCCGCCGGAGCGTTCAGCGCGTCGGAGATCACCGAGCCCTTGTTGGCGTCGTTCCCCGTGAGGTTGATCACCAGCGCGGAGAGCAGGAAGACGGCGAAGATGATCATCGTGACCCGGTTGACGCCGCCGGCGCGCACGCCGAAGGTCTGGGCGCCGGCGCCCCCGAAGGCGTCGGCGATGCCGCCGCCCTTGCCCTCCTGGAGCAGGATGATGAAGATCAGCAGGACGGCGGACAGGAAGAACAGGGTGTACAGCAGGAAGGACAGCATCGTTCGTCGGGTTCAGCGGGTCGGCGCCGCGGCGAGGATGGGCGCAAAGTCCTGGGCGCGGAGCGAGGCGCCGCCGACCAGCAGGCCGTCCAGATCGGGTTGGGCCAGCAAGGAGGCGGCATTGGCGGGCTTCACGCTCCCACCGTAAAGGATGGGGAGGGCGAGGCCAGCCGGGCCGCCCAGGATACCCGACGCGAGGCGGCGCACTTCGGCATGCGCGGCCTGGGCCTGCTCGGGGCTGGCGGTGCGTCCGGTGCCGATGGCCCACACGGGTTCATAGGCCAAGGCGAGCCGGGAGACCTGCTCCGGCCGCACGCGCCGCAAAGCCTGCAACTGCCGCTCCAGCACCGCGAAGGTGGCGCCGGAATCCCGCTCGGCGAGGGTCTCGCCGATGCAAAACATGGCTTCGAGCCCGCCATCGAGGACCGCGGCCAACTTCTCGGCGAGAAAAGCGTCGGACTCGGCGAAGACGTGGCGGCGCTCGGAATGGCCGACCAGCACGACCTGGACCCCGGCCTCCTGCAGCATCGGCACCGAGACCTCCCCGGTGAAGGCGCCCTGCGCTTCCGGGTGGCAGTTCTGCGCGCCCAGGAGCACGCCGCTGCCGCGCAGGCGGCTGCGCACGAGTTCGAGGTGCACGAAGGCGGGAAAGACGGCGCAGCGGCGGTGCGTCGCGTTGCCATGCGCCGCCGCGACGCCGCGCGCGAGCGCCGCCGCCTTGCGCCGCGTCAGGTGCATCTTCCAGTTGCCGGCGATGACGGGGGTGCGGCTCATGCGTGGGAGGAGACGGGTTGGGGGGCGCGCGCGAGTTCGCGGCCGAGGGCGGCGAGCACGGCGGCCACCGGACGCATGGCGGCGGCGAAACCTTCCGGCGTCAGAGCCTGCGCGGCGTCGGACAGCGCCGCGGACGGGCGCGGGTGCACTTCGACCAGCAGGCCGTCCGCGCCGGCGGCGGCGGCGGCGGCCATCATCGCCGGCACCAGCGCCGCGCGCCCGGTGCCGTGCGACGGATCCACGAACACCGGCAGACGCGCGCGCTGCTGCAGCGCCGGCACGGCGGAAAGATCCAGCAGATTGCGCACGGCCGGGTCGAAATGCCGCAGGCCGCGCTCGCACAGGATAATCCGCCCGCAGCCGCCGGCGGCGACGTACTCGGCGGCGTAGAGCAATTCGTCGAGCGTGGCCGCCATGCCGCGCTTCAGCAGCACCGGCTTGCCGGCGCGGCCGGCCTCGCGCAAGAGCGCGCCGTTGTGCATGTTGCGCGAACCGATCTGGATGACGTCGGCGTGCGCGATGAGCAGCGGGAGATCGCGCGGATCCAGCAACTCGGTGACGACCGGCAGGCCGCTGGCGGCGCGCGCGGCCGCCAGCGCCTCCAGGCCCGCCGCGCCCAAGCCCTGGAAGGCGTGCGGCGAACTGCGCGGCTTGAAGGCGCCGCCGCGCAGCGCCGCGGCGCCGGCATCCGGCAGCGCGCGCGCCAGCGCGAGCAACTCGTCCGCGTCTTCGACCGCGCACGGGCCGGCGATCACGCTGAAGGCGCCGCCGCCGAACCGCGCCGGTCCCACCGCGAAGGACGGCTGCGCCGCCGGCCCGCGCGCGGGCGCGTCCGCGCGCGCGGCCGCGGCGACCTCCGGCCAGGCCAGGAGTTCGGCCGCCGCGCCGGCCGGCGCGCCCGGCGCGTACAGCAGTTCTCCGGCGCCCTCGATCAGCGGCAGCCCGCGCGCGGCGGCCCAGGCGCGCAGACGCTGCAGCGCCGCGGCGCGCTGCGGCGCGGGCATCGGGCGGAACTGGATCTGCAGCATTGCGGACCGCGCGGCCGCGGCGCGCGCGAAAGCGGCCGAAGATCCTAGGCCGGCGCGGCCGCTTTCACAAGATCCGCGTACCATGCGCGCGATGGACCGTCAGCGCAAGGAGGACCGTGAGGACGCGGAATTGCACCGTCTGGCGCTGCGCTCCTCGCGCTCGCGCGGACGCGCGCATCCCGAGTCGCAGGATCCCTTCCGCACGCCCTACGAGCGCGACCGCGACCGCGTCATCCACTGCTCGGCCTTCCGGCGCCTGATGTACAAGACGCAGGTCTTCGTCAATCACGTCGGTGACAACCAGCGCACGCGCCTGACCCACTCGCTGGAGGTCCTGCAGGTGAGCCGCAGCCTGGCCAGCGCCCTCGACTTGAACGAGGCGCTGTGCGAGGCGGCGGCGCTGGCGCACGACCTCGGCCACGCCCCCTACGGCCATGCCGGGGAGACGATGCTCGACGAAAAGATGAAGGATTTTGGCGGCTTCGACCACAATCGCCAATCACAGCGCGTGGTGCAGGTGTTGGAGCGGCGCAGCCCGGACTACCGCGGCCTCAATCTGACGGCCGAGACCCTCGCCTGCATGCGCAAGCACGAGGAAGCCCTGGATCCGGACACCGGGGCGCGCCTGCGCTGGCCGCCGCTCGAGGCCCAATTGGTCGATCTCGCGGACAGCACCGCCTACCACTACCACGACCTGGACGACGGCTTGCGCGAGGGCATCCTCGACGCCGCGCGCATGGAGCGCGAGTTGGAGCTGTGGTCGCTGGCCCTCGCAGCCGCGCGCCGCCGCCATCCGGGCATCGAGGCCGGGCCGCTGTTGTGGCGGCGCGCGGCCAACGATCTTCTCGGCATGGCCATCGAGGACATCCGCGCCGAGTCGGCGCGGCGCATGGCGGCCAGTCCGGCGGCGGACGCCCGCGCCGCGCAGGCCGGCGAGCAGCGCCTGATCGGCCACGCCGCGGTCTTCCGCGCGCAGGTCGCCGCGCTGCACAAATACCTCCACGAGCACATGTATTTCCGCGAAGAA
>CAZDMB010000136.1:0-7395 GCA_964506175.1 uncultured Planctomycetales bacterium
GAGGAGTTCCTCGACGGTCCGGAGGCCTCGGACTTCTGCATCACCGACGGACGGACCTTCGCCGTTCTCGAAACCGCGATGGATCACAAGACCTTGCTGGAAGGCGGGCGCGGCCCCAACACCGGCGGCATGGGCGCCATCAGCCCGAATCCGGAGGTGAGCGAGCGCACGCGCGCCCTCATCGAGCGTCAGGTGTTCCTTCCCATCGTGCACGCGCTCAACCACGAGGGCAGGCGCTTCCAGGGGACGCTCTTTGCCGGCATCAAGCTGACGGCGGGCGGCCCCAAGGTGCTGGAGTTCAACGCGCGCTTCGGGGATCCCGAGTGTCAGGTGCTGATGATGCGCCTGAGCGCCGATCTGCTGCCGTATCTGGAGGCCTGCGCCAACGGCACGCTCGAAAGCCTCGATGCGCCGGAATGGGACCCGCGTCCGGCCTGTTGCGTGGTGCTGGCCGCGCGCGGCTATCCGGAGAATCCCGAGAAGGGCCAGGTCATCACCGGCCTGGACCAGCTCGCCTGCGGCGAAGACCTCCAGGTGTTCCACGGCGGCACGGAGGTCAAGGACGGCCGCTTGGTGACCGCGGGGGGGCGCGTGCTCACGATCGCCGCGCGCGGCGACGATCCCGCCCAGGCCCGGGAGCGCGCCTACGCCGCCTGCGACCAGATCCATTTCGAGGGCAAGACTCTGCGTCGCGACATCGGCGTCGGCGCTGCGCGGGTGGCCGAGGCCGCCGGGCCGGCCTGATGAAGCCGGAGAAAGCGCTGCAGCGCTTCGAGCAATTCCTGCGCACGCGGAAGTTGCGGATGACGGCGCAGAGGCGCGCAATCCTGCTGCTGGCGTGGGGGACGCACGAACATTTCACGGCCGAGGCCATGGATGCCTGGGTGCGCGCCCGCGACGCTTCCGTGTCGCGCGCCACCGTGTATCGCACTCTCGGATTGCTGGTGGAGGGCGGTTTCCTCGCCACCATCGACCGCGGCCACGGTCAGACGCTCTACGAGCACATTCTTGGCCACAGCCACCACGACCACATGCTGTGCCTCGACTGCGGCCGCATCCTCGAGTTCCGCTCCGAGGAGATCGAGCGGCTGCAGGAGGAGATGGCGGCGCGCCATCACTTCAAACTGTTGCGGCACACTCTGCGGCTGGAAGGGCGATGCGCGCGCTGCGCCGCCCACGAAGAGACCGGTCCCGCGCCGCGCGCGGCTGCGGCCGAGCCGCAGGCCGCGGACTAGATCGCCTTCTGGATCTCGTCGGCGAGCGCCTGCGCGAGATCGGCGCGACCCTTGACCCCGTACTCGGCGGCGAACACCGTCAGTTTGGAGTACTCGGTCGAGCCGGGAACGATGCTCACGAGCACGGCGTAGCGCACGTTGCTGATGTCGATCCACTCGATGCGGTTCGAGCCCGCGACGACCTGCAGGTCGCGCGTGTCCGGCAGAGCGCGCACCACCTTCTCGGCGGCGCGGAAGACGCGCTCCGGGGTGGCGGGAATCAGAATCTCGCCCTCGCCTTTCTTGAAATCTTCCACCACCCAGACGCCTACCAAGCCGCCGACGGCGCCGATGGCGAGCGGTGCGCAGGATGCAGTGAGGCCCGCCGCCACCAGGGCGAAGGGCGCGAGCGAGCGGAGCGGGAGTTTCATCGGACGCTTGAACGGGACGGCCTGATGGTAGCCGCCGAGCGGCCGTCAACTCAAGCGCGGACGCCGGCGGTGAACGGCGCGAGCAATCCGCGGAAGAACGCGCCGACCTCCCGGCCATCCCCCCAGGCGCCGGCCCCGCGATCCGGCAGATGCAGACGGCTCAGGCAGCGCTCCGGATGCGGCATCAGTCCCAGGACGCGGCCGCTGGGGGAGACGAGGCCCGCGATCGCGCCGGCGCTGCCGCTGGGGCAATAGGGGAAGTCGCTGCGCACCTGGCCGGCGGCATCGCAGTAGCGCAGGGCGACCACGCCGGCCTCCACCAGGCGCGCCGCATCCTCGTCGCCCCGCGGTAGCACGATGCGGCCCTCGGCATGCGCCGAGACTCCCGGCAGGATGCTCCCCGGCGTCAGCACGGCTGCGAGAGGCGCTTCCACCAGCATGCGAGACCAGCGACACTCGAAGCGGTGGGTGCGGTTCCAGGTGAGGGACAGAGGCGGCAGGCCGGGCACTCCCGGAAGCAGCCCCGCCTTCAGGAGCGCCTGGAAGCCGTTGCACACGCCGAGCATGGCGCCCCCGCGGGCGTGGTGCTCGTGCAGCGCATCGCCGAGGCGTTGCGCCAATTCCAGGGCGAGCACTTTGCCGGCGCCGAGGTCGTCGCCATAGGAGAAGCCGCCCGGGATGGCGAAGAGATCGCATTCGCGCAGGGCCGCGGGACGCGCGGCGAGTTCGCGGATGTGCAGCTCCCGCACCTGGGCGCCGGCCATCTCGAAGGCGAAGCGGAGCTCCCGATCGCAGTTGATGCCGGAGGCGAACAGTTGGAGGACGCGCGGCTTCATGCGCGGTCCTCCCGCAGGTCCAGGCCGGTGGAGGTCGGCACCCCGTTGGCCTGTCCCAGTTCGGCGGAGGTCCATCGGGCGAGGACACGCTCCCCGGCCCGCAGTTCGAGGCGCGCCGTGGCCGTGACCTCGCCCACCACCGCCCAGGGAAGGGTGCGGAAGGTGCGGCCGAAGTCCTCCAGGCGGTCGGCGGGGACTTCCGCGAGGAATCGCGTCGGACCCTCGCCAAAGAGGCGGCCGGCCAGCCCCACGCCGGCCTCGGCCGGCGCGCGGCTGGCGTCCAGGCGCGCTCCCAGTCCGTTCGCTCCGATCACCATCTCCGCTGCGGCGGCCGCCAACCCGCCTTCGGCCAGATCGTGGCAGGCGGCGACGGCGCCAGTCCCGATCGCCTGGTGCAGCGCGTCGAAGAGGGCCGGCGCGGCCGCCAGATCGGGCCAGGCCGGCAGGGCGTCTGCAAGGCCCAGCAGATCGGCCGCCACCGCGCCGCCGCTCGCGGCCTGAGTGCGCCCGATCTGCACCAGGAAACTGCCGGCCCGGGTCAGCGGCGTGCCGACGGTGCGCGCGCAGTCCGCCACGTGCGCCAGCGCGGTGATGAGCAGGGTGGGGGGGATCGCGCGCTCCTCGCCGCCCACGCGGTACTCGTTGTTGAGCGAATCCTTGCCGCTGACGAAGGGCGTGCCGTACGCGATCGCCGCGTCGTGGCAGGCCTGCGCCGCCTGCACCAAGGTGCCGAAGCGGTCCGGCTTGCGGCAGTCGCCCCAGCAGAAATTGTCCAGAATGGCCGTCTGGTGCGGATTGCCGCCGGCCGCGACGACGTTGCGCAGGGCCTCGTCGATGGCGGCGAGGGCGCCGGCCTCGGCATCCAGTTCGGCGATTCGCGGCTGCAGGCCGACCGCCAGCACCATGCCTTCCGGACGATCGTAGAGCGGCTTCATCACCACGCCGTCGCCGGCGCCATGTCCGTCGGCCCCCTGATAGGGCTTGAGCACGGTGGCGCCTTGCACCTCGTGGTCGTAGGTGCGCACGATCGGCTCCTTCGAGCGCACTTGCGGATGCGCCAGCACCCGCAGCAGCAGCGGTCCGACGTCGAGGGCCTCGTCCGCCGGCCACGCGATCGGCGGCAGCACGCGGCGCGTGGCGACGGCCTCGCGCTCGGGCTGCGGCACGCCGCCGTGGAGGAACTCGAAGTCGAGATCGCCGACCGTCGTGCCGTGCCAGCGCAGCCGCAGCCGGCCGGTGTCGGTGAAGCGGCCCAGCACCGTGAGTTCCACTTCGTGCACCTCGCAGAGGCCGCGCAGGATCTCCAGTTTGTCCGGCGGCACGGCCGCCACCATGCGCTCTTGCGCCTCCGAGACCCACACCTCCCACGCCGCCAGACCCGGATACTTGAGCGGCGCGCGTTCGAGATCCACCTCGGCGCCGCAGTCCGCGCCCATCTCGCCGACGGCGCTGCTGAATCCGCCCGCGCCGCAGTCCGTGAGCGCGGCGAAGCAGTCGCGGTCGCGCGCGAGCAGCAGCACGTCGAGGACCTTTTTCTCGGTGATGGGGTCGCCGACTTGCACCGCCGCGGCATGCACCGTCTCCGACTCTTCGTGCAGGGCTTCGGAACTGAAGGTGGCGCCGTGAATGCCGTCGCGGCCCGTCCGCCCGCCGAGCGCCACGATCAGGTCTCCCGGACGCGCCGCCTTCGCGACGCGCGCGCGCGGGATCTCGCCGAGGCAGCCGCAATAGACCAGCGGATTCGCCACGTAACCCGCATGGCGCACCACGGTGCCCGCGACCGTCGGAATGCCCATGCGGTTGCCGTAGTCGCGCACGCCCGCGATCACCCCCTCGAGCACGCGGTCGGGGTGCAAAGTGCCCGCGGGCACCTGCGCCGGCGGCATCCCTGCGGGTCCGACGCAGAACACGTCGAGGTTGGCGAAGGGGCGCGCGCCGACGCCGGTCCCCAGGACGTCGCGAATCACTCCGCCCACGCCGGTGCCGGCGCCGCCGTAGGGGTCGAGCGCGCTGGGGTGATTGTGCGTTTCCACCTTGATCGCCACGCCGATCTCCTCCGTCAGCGCCAC
The DNA here is from genome assembly GCA_964506175.1 of uncultured Planctomycetales bacterium. Lineage (GTDB taxonomy): Bacteria > Planctomycetota > UBA1135 > UBA1135 > UBA1135 > JAQBVK01. Next base: position 4,551 of record CAZDMB010000136.1, read on the forward strand.
GACTCCGGCGTTGTCGCGAAAGACGCTCCAGCACCACGGCGCGCGCAACTGCTGTGTGGCGGCAAACACCGTCTCCTTCAGCAGGTTGCCGTAGCGGCGTTCTTCGAGCACCCGCCCGCCGGCGTCGCGCAGCGTGTAGCGCACCGGCCCCGTGAGGGTCTTGTGCTTGCAGTGCTCGCTCCACGTCTGCGCCAGCGTCTCCAGTTCGACGTCCGTCGGCTCGCGGCCGGCGGCGCATCTCTTCGACCGAGAGCGCCAGGCTCATCTCGCGGGAGATCTGCGCCAGTCCTGCGTCCGTGAGCGCGCGCAGCGGCACCTCGCGGCGCTGGCTCTGCCGCGGTGCCGGCGCCGGACGTCGGGCGACGGCGCGGTCGCCCAGCTGCACTTCTTCGATCACGGTGTTGGCGAGGGCGCGCGCTCCGGCCTCCAGCAGCTGTCCGCCGTCCACGGGCTCGAGCAGACGGAAGAGCCGATACGACTCGATGCCGCCGCCGGGCGGCAACTTCACGTCCACGAGTTCGAGCGCGCGCTGCGCGGTCTGCGCCTCGGGGTCGGTCACCCCGGCGACGCGGCGCACCAGCAGCGTGTGGGCCCCGTCCGGATCGGGCGCGCCGGGCGCCACGATGCGCATGACCTCCGTCACCGGGTCGGCCAACAGGCGCCGCGCGATGCGCTCGACGGCGGCGCGCTCGAGAACGCCAGGAAGCAGATAGCCGCGGCCGCTCCGAACTTCGCCCGCGGTCTCCAAACCCCTTGCCGCCAGGGCGCGCCGCGCGGCGTCGCCCACGGGATCGGCCCGCCGCGGATCCAACTCCAACTCCACGCGCCAGGCACTCAGGCTCATGGCCGGGGCGGCGCGAGCCGCAGACAGAGAATGCCGGGGGCGACGCGGAGCATCTCGGGCGGATATCCTAGGAAAACGGCACCGCGGCTCCAAACCCCGGCTACGCGCCCTCCTTCCCGTCCATGGCCCGCAAAAAGCTCTCGCCTCCCGGCCCCGGTTCGCTGCCCTTCGAGCGCCCGATCGAGGACGTCCGGATCCGGCTCGCGGAGTTGGAAGAGCTCGCCAGCAAGACCTCGGCCGATCTCACCGAGGAGCTCGCCTTCTACCGCGACCGCCTGCGCCGTCTCACGCAGGAAATCTACTCCGGGCTCTCTCCCTGGCATCGCGTGCAGGTCGCGCGGCATCCCGGTCGGCCGCTCACCTCGGATTACCTGAGCACGGTCTTCACCGATTTCGTCGAGCTCGCCGGCGACGGCTGCTACGGCGATGATCGCGCCATCGTCACCGGCTTCGCCACGCTCGAGGGGCGGCGGTTGATGGTCGTCGGGCACCGCAAGGGCAAGGACACCAAGGACCGGCTGCAGTGCAACTTCGGCAGCGCGCACCCGGAGGGCTACCGCAAGGCCCTGCGCAAGATGCAGTTGGCCGCGCGGCTCAATCTCCCCATCGTCTGCCTGATCAACACGCCGGGCGCCTATCCGGGCGTGGGGGCGGAGGAACGCGGGCAGGCGCGCGCGATCGCCGAGAACATCCACGAGATGTTCGGTCTGCGCGTGCCGATCGTGGTCATCGTGATCGGCGAGGGTGGTTCGGGCGGCGCGCTCGGCATCGCCGTCGGCGACCGCATCGGCATGCTCGAGAACGCCTGGTATTCCGTCATTTCGCCCGAAGGCTGCGCCTCCATTCTGTGGCGCAGTTCCGAGGGCAAGGAGAAGGCCGCCGAGGCGCTCAAACTCACGGCGCCGGACCTGTACCGGCTCGGCATCGTGGACCGCGTCATTCCGGAGCCGGTCGGCGGCGCCCACGCCGACCCGCACGAGTCCATGCGTCTGGTGGCCTTCCAGATCCGCACCTGGCTGGACGAGTTGAGCCGGCTGCCGGTGGACGTCCTGCTGGAGCAGCGTTGGCTCAAGTTCCGGCGCATGGCCTCGGCCGAGGACGCCGCCATCCGCCATGCCCTCGATGCCCCGGCAGCCCTCAAGGCGCCGTCCGCACGCGAGCGGCAACCCCCGAACTCCGGCCGGCGGGAGGGCCTGCAGGAATGAAATTGCTTTTCTCCAACGACGCGCCCCTTGGGGCGTAAGCCAGGTCACCAGACATGGCAGCCCCGGCTCTCCGCTTGGTTCCCGCCCAGGGCGACCCCGCGACCTCCGCGTGGTCCGGCCTGACGGACGAGGAGCTCTTTCACCTCACCCAGGAAGGGGAGCGAGACGCCTTCCGGCTGCTCGTGGAGCGCTACGAGACCCGCGCCATCCACGTGGCGCGCGGCATCGTCGGATCCTACGAGACGGCGCGCGAGGTCGCCCAGGACGCCTTCCTGAAGGTCTACGCCGCCCGCGACCGCTTCGACGCGAAGCGGTCCTTCGCCACCTGGTTCTATCGCATCCTGCGCAACCATGCGGTCGACCGCCTGCGGCGCCAGGCGCCCGGCACCCCGGGTGGTTCCGTGGAGCTCGCCGTCGAACCGGACGCGCAGCACGACACGCCGGACCTCGTCGTCTCGACGGACGAGCGCCGCCAGCTGGTGCGCCGGATTCTGGACGCCCTGCCCCATCAGTTTCGCGAAGTGCTGCTGCTGCGCGAACTCGAAGGTTTGAGCTGCGGGGACATCGGCGAACGCGTGGGGGCGACCGCCGGCACCGTCCGCTGGCGCCTGCACCACGCACGCAAACTGTTCCGCGACCAATGGGAGCGCACCCTTGGCAAGGAAGAAGGAGGAGATTCCCTGTGATTCAATGCCGCCAAGCCGCTGAACTGATTCCGCTCCACGTCGGCGACGATCTGCCGCGCCCGGAAGCCACTCTCATCGAGGAGCACCTCGAAGCCTGCGCCCTGTGCTCC
>CAZDMB010000137.1:0-4294 GCA_964506175.1 uncultured Planctomycetales bacterium
GGCCCGACCCGGCTGGTGCCGGGTAGCCATCGCGCGCCGCGCGCGCTGCCGAAGACGCAACAGGCGCCGGCCGCGCGCCATGCGGAAGAGTTGCGGGTGCTGGCCAGCGCCGGCGACGTCCTGCTGCTCAACGCGCATCTGTGGCACGGGGGCACGCGCAATCACTCGGGCGCGCCGCGCCGGGTGCTCCAAGTGCAATACGTCTCCGCCTGAGCTAGGGCAACGCTGAACAAGTCATTCCGTCCCGGACGCGGTCCTCACGTCCGGGGCTCTGCGTCGCCGGAACCCGCGCCTATTGATCAATAGGCGCGGAACCCGGCTTCTTGATCCCGGGCGCGATGCCTCACGCCCGAACGAAAGCACTTGTTCAGCGTTGCCCTAGTAAAAGTCCACGTTCTGCAGGCACTTGCGAATCCAGTAGCCGTCGAGCGCGATCAGCGCGACGAGCCCGCCGGCGGCCACCAGATACGCGGCCTGCAGGGAGCCGGGCGCGCCGCGCAGGAGCACGTGCAACACCAGGCCGAGCAGCAGCATCCACAGCGGAATGCGCAGCCAGGCGAGCACGTGCAGGCGCGCGCGGCTCGCGGCGGCGGAAAGGGCGGCGGAAGCCGTGCGCTTGCCCCAGGCGTCCATGCCGGTGGTCACGGGCAGCAATTCGGTGATCATCGTCATCAGGGCGATGGCGTAGCCGACGTGCAGCGCGAGCGCCACGCCGAAACCGACCAGGCCGAGCGCGTGGTGCAGCATCAGGTCCTTGCGCGGGCGAATCTGAAAGCGCCGCCAACCGACGCCCATCCACAGGAAATCGGCCAGCAGGTGCCCGTACACCATCAGCAGGCCCTGGCGCATCCAGTCGTGCTCTTCGTGCCGGTAGAGAAAGGCCGTCCGCCAGTGCGGCAGCGCGTCCAGCAGCGCGGCGAAGCCGAGCAGAGTCAGCAGCAGAGCCGCGGCCGCGCGCGACAGCTTGAAGGCGCGCGGAAACACCGGCTCCAGGCGCGCCAAGGCCAGCACGTGGAGCAGAGTGAAGAGCGCGACGTAGCCGACCAGGGGCAGCGCGGTGGCGGCCATGCCTCCAGGGTATCCTGGAAGGCCGCATGCGGATCCGCGCCGCGACGGAAGAGGACGCCGAGGGCGTGCGCGCCGTCTACGCGCCGATCGTGCGCGACACGGCGATCTCCTTCGAGTGGCAGGAACCCGACGCCGCCGAGATGGCGCAACGCATCCGCGCCACCACCCGCGAGCATCCCTGGCTCGTCGTCGAGGACGACGGCGCGGTGATCGGCTACGCCTACGCCTGCCCGTGGCGCGCGCGCGCGGCGTACCGCTGGATGGCGGAGACCGCCATCTACGTGGCCGAAAGCGCGCGGCGACGCGGCGTGGCGCGCGCCGCGTACGGCGAACTGCTCGCGCGCCTGCGCCGCGGCGGTTGGCGCGCGGCGATCGGCGGCATCGCGCTGCCCAATCCCGCAAGTGTCGCGCTGCACGAGGCGCTCGGCTTCCGCCAGGTGGCGCACCTGCCGCGCGTCGGTTTCAAGTTCGGGCGCTGGCACGACCTCGGTTTCTGGCGCCTCGACCTGGAACCCGACGCCGCCGCGCCGCAGCCGCCGGCGCCGCCCAGCCTCGCGCGGAGCGCCTCGTGAAAGCGGCGCCGCTGCTGCTGGCCGCGCTGCTGCTGCCGTGCCAGGAGCCGGCCGCGCCCACCCTGGGCGAGTTGCTGCGCCAACTGCGCTCGCCGGACGCAGATTGGCTCGCGCGCGAGCAGGCGGTGGACCTCCTGATCGAGCACTACGGCGCGGACGGCGCCAAGCAGGCGGCGCGCTACGCGCTGGAGCGCCTGGGCAGCGCCGGCGAACGCTGGCAGAAGTCGCAGGAGCGCTATCTGCGCCATTTCGAGAAGTCCGCGCCGGGCGCGGTGCCGGCGCGCGCGATCAAGTAGGCGGACGAGGAAATCGCGCGCTTGCGCGCCGAGGCGGCCGCGGTCTCGGCGCGTGAGCCCTTGGAGAAGCAGCACATCACGGACGAGATCGATCCGAAACTCGCGCGGCTCGGAGAACTCCTGCTGGTCACGCCCGGCATGGTGCTGGAGCACGATCCGGCGTTGGCGGCGGAGCACGATGCCCTGGTGGAGGAACTCGACGGCGTGCGCGACTGGTGGGAGACTTGGCGCCGCGCCGCGGACGGTTGGGTGCGCCTCGACCCGGCCAACGCCGGCGACGGCGCCGGGCCGAAGAAAGCCGCTCCCGCCCAAACCGACCCCTGGGAGGACGCCGTCGACGACGCCGCGGCATGGCTGAGCCTGCTCGCCGTTCCGATGACGGAGCGCGATCGCGCCGTGCTGCTGGCGAATCGCGAGGCCGCCGCCGCCGGCGAGTTGTTGCCGATCGAGGCGGAGGGCGTTCTCTGCCACAACCTGATCCGCATTCAACTGGGGCTGCCCGCGCAGCGCGTGGACCCGAAGCTGTGCGCCGCCGGCCGCGATCACAGCAAGGACATGAAGGAACTCGGCTTCTTCGCGCACGAATCTCCGGTGCCGGGCAAGAAGACGCCGAGCGACCGCGCCGCCCGCTTCGGCACTTCGGCCGGCGCCGAGAACATCGCCATGGGGATGTCCGCCGCGCGCGAAGCGATCCAGGCCTGGTGGCACAGTCCGGGCCACCACAAGAACATGCTCGGCGGCGCCGACCGCATCGGCCTCGGCTTCTACGAGAATTATTGGGCCGAGATGTTCGGCTGAAACGCTGGGCGCCTCGACTAGAGCAGGTTGAAGTCCAGATCCACGCGGAAGCGGTAGACCATGTCGTTCGGACCTCCCAGGGAGGGGTCGTCCGCCTCGGAGGCCAGCACCCAGACGTGGAGCATGGTGTTGGCGGAGATCGGCTTCTTCCAACCGAGCATGTGCGAGTCCATGTTCGTCGCCAGCAGGAAGTCATCCTCGGCCCAGGGCGAGAAGACCGCATCCTGGCCGATCGCCGCATACGTGTAGTAGAAGCGGCCGACGCTGGTGTCCTCCGCTACGCCCACGCAGTATCCCGTGGACTCGGCTCCCGAGGCGGCGCGGAGATTGCTGAAGAACTCCGCCGACGCGGTGAAGCCGTCCGCCTTCCACGCGAGCATGGGATTCAGCACGCCGAAGTCCGAGACGAAATCCGTTGCGGTCACGGCATTGCCCTGATTGTCGCCGAGCAGCGGGCTGACGGCGCTGCCGTCCGGCCGGGTGCTGCCCACGAAGTAATAGGCGAGCGCGGCATCCAGCCTGCCCGCGTCGCCGAGATCGACCGAGCCGAACACCTGGGCGAACGTGGACCAGAGGTCCTCGGCGGCTCCGTTTTCCAGGAGCACGTACTGGCCCAAGGTGGCGCCGATGTCCTTGAAGGTCTCGTCGCCCCAGGGGGAGTTCCAGGTGACCTGCACGCCCTCGGGCTGCACGTCCTGATCCCACATGATGCCGCCAAACACGGGATTGCGTTTCATGGGATTGGCGAACTTGCCGAAGGTCGCGGACAGGCCCTCGACGGCCTCCGGCGAATAGGTCGCGTAGACTTGGTCCAGGGACAGCGCGAACGAATTGAACAGGCCGCCGCCGGTGCCGCCAAGGTCCTGGTGCGGGCTGTTCGGGTCGTCGGCGTTGCCGGTGCGCACGCGCACTCCGGCCCGCCATTCTTCGCTGAGCTCGAATTGGGCGCCGAAGCGAAACCGGGTGCGCAGGCGGGCGCGGTCCGAAGCGGGGCTTTCATTGTCGTTGTATTCGCCCCGAATGCGCAGATCGCCGCTCAATTTCACCTTGTCCAACCAGGAAGGGGCGTCTTGCGCCGCCAGCGGCGCAGCAAGGAGGAGCCCCGCGAGAAGGACGGAAGCGTGGGAACAAGCGGCGGACAATTTCATTGAAACATTATTTTTTGGGGTGAATGAACGGGTCATCGTAGCGTACGGCTCCACCGCCATTGCTCTTTTCTCCCGAAATTTCAGCGCGCGCTGCGGAACGGATATGGTGTTCCCTATGCCGCGATTCCTCCTGGGAGTCCTGCTTGCATCGCTCGCATGCGCATGCGCGACGGACCATCGTTCCCAACCGCACGCTCCAGCCGCTGGGCCCGCCGGCGCGGCCCCGGCGTCCCAAGACCGCATGGCGTGGTGGCGCGACGCCCGCTTCGGACTCTTCATCCACTGGGGGCTCTATGCGGTGCCGGCGGGGCGCTGGGGCGGCGAGAGCGGCTACGGCGAATGGATCCGCGACTCCGCGCGCATCCCGGTGGCCGAGTACGAGCAACTGCTGGGCCGATTCAATCCCACCGAA
>CAZDMB010000137.1:4304-7383 GCA_964506175.1 uncultured Planctomycetales bacterium
TTCGACGCCGACGCCTGGGCGCGCATGGCCGCGGACGCCGGCATGCGGTACGTGGTCATCACCACCAAGCATCACGACGGCTTCGCGCTCTTCGACTCGGCGGTGTCGGATTTCGACGTCATGGCGACGCCGTACCGGCGCGACGTGATGCAGGAGATCGCGCGGGCGTTCCGGGGGCGCGGCCTCAAGCCCTGCTGGTACCACTCGATCATGGATTGGCACCATCCCGACTACCTGCCGCGCCGCGGTTGGGAGGAAGCCGCGCGGCCGGCCGACGGCGCCGACATGGACCGCTACGTGGCGTACCTGCACGCGCAGGTCACGGAGCTGCTGACGCGCTACGGCGACATCGGCGTCATGTGGTTCGACGGCGAGTGGGAGCGCACGTGGAACCACCAGCGCGGCCAGGATCTCTACGACTTGTGCCGCCGCCTCCAGCCCGAGGTGATCGTCAACAATCGAGTGGACGTCGGCCGCGGCGGCATGGCGGGCATGAGCACCGGGCCGGGCTACGCCGGCGATTTCGGCACGCCCGAGCAGGAGGTGCCGGCCACGGGATTGCCCGGCGTGGATTGGGAATCCTGCGTGACGATGAACAGCCATTGGGGCTGGAACGAGGCCGACACCGAGTGGAAGAGCACGACCGAACTCGTGCGCCTGCTGGTGGACGTGGCGTCGAAGGGCGGAAACCTGCTGCTGAACGTGGGGCCGCGCGCCGACGGCAGTTTTCCGCCGCGAGCGGTCGAGCGCTTGGCCGGGATCGGCCGTTGGATGCGCCTGCACGGCGACGCGATCCACGGCACCGAGGCCACCCCCTTCGCCGCGCTGCCCTGGGGCCGCTGCACGCGCAAACGCGAAGGCGGCGAAACGCGCCTTTTTCTGCACGTCTTGGATTGGCCGGCTGACGGCGCGCTGTTCGTGCCCGGCCTCGGCAACGCGACGGCGAGCGCGCGCGTGATGGCCACCGGCGCGCCGCTCGCCGCCGCGCGCAGCGAGGCCGGCTGGACCATCCGTCTGCCGGCGCAGTCCTGGGATCCGGACTGTCCGGTAGTGGAGGTGCGCGTGCCCGGCGAGGTCCTCGTGTACCGCGCGCCGGCGATCGTCGCCGCGGGCGACGCCTTCGTGGATGGGCTCGAGGTACGCCTCGAAGCCGCTTCACCCGGCTTGCAGCTTCGCTACCGCCTCGATGGCGGCGATCCCGGCGCGCAAGATCCGGAGTACCTGGCGCCCATCCGCCTGCAGGCGGGCGCGGTGGTCGCCGCGCGCGCCTTTCACGAAGGCCGCGCCGTCACGCCGACGGTGCGCCGCGCCTTCCGCAAGGAGATGCCGCTGGCGCCGGCCGTAAGCCTGGAAGAAGGCGCGCGGCTCGCGCCGGGGTTGCAGCGCGAGAAGTACCGCGGCGATTGGAGCCGCCTGCCGGGGTGGGACGCCGCGGCCGCGCTGGAGCGCCGGCGTGTGGAAGCGATCGCGCTCGACGAGTGCGCGCAGGAGGAATACGTCGGCCTGCGCTTCGACGGCCTGGTGCGCGTGCCGCGCGCCGGCATGTGGGAGTTCGCCCTCGAGTCGGACGACGGCGCGCGCCTGCTGGTCAGCGACCGCGTGGTCGTGGATCTCGACGGCCTGCACGCCCCCGCCGCCAAGACCGGCGCGATCGCGTTGGCCGCCGGTTGGCACTCCTTGCGCGTCGAGTGGTTCAACCGGACGGGCGGCGCGGTTCTCGGCCTGAAGCGCGCGCTCCAGGGCGAACCGGCCGTCGCCGTGCCGGCGGCGGATCTCGCCACGCGCATCGCTGCCGCCGGCGCCGATGCTGCCGGCGGCGTCTACGGCGCCGCACCCAGCCCGCAGCAGCTGCGGTGGCACGACCTCGAGTACTACGCCTTCGTCCACTTCAACATGAACACCTTCACCGACCGGGAATGGGGCGAGGGCGTCGAGGATCCGCGCACCTTCGCGCCCACCGCCCTGGACTGCCGGCAGTGGGCGCGAGTGGCGCGCGACGCCGGCATGAAGGCGATTATTCTCACCGCCAAACATCACGACGGCTTCTGTCTGTGGGATTCGGCCTACACCGAGCACGACGTCGCCTCGTCCGGGTGGCGCGACGGCAAGGGCGACGTCCTGCGCGAACTCTCCGCGGCCTGCCGCGAGTACGGACTCGGATTCGGCCTCTACCTGTCGCCCTGGGATCGGAACAATCCGCTCTACGGAACCGAGGCATACAACCGTTACTTCGCCGCGCAGCTGGACGAAGTCCTATCGCGCTACGGCCCGGTGTTCGAGGTGTGGTTCGACGGCGCCTGCGGCGAGGGCCCCAACGGCAAGCGCCAGGTGTACGACTGGAAACTCTTCCACGACACCGTGTACCGCCATCAACCGCAGGCGATCATCTTCAGCGACGTCGGGCCGGGCTGCCGCTGGGTCGGCAACGAAGACGGCTTCGCCGGCGAAACCAATTGGTGCACCCTGAACACCGCCGGCTTCGAGCCCGGCGCGCAGGCCCCCGCGACGACGGTTCTGAATCAAGGCGAGGAAGGCGGCGCGCAGTGGATCCCCGCGGAGTGCGACGTGTCCATCCGCCCGGGCTGGTACTACCACCCGGATCAGGACAGCCAGGTGAAGTCCTTGCGGCAACTCACGGAGATCTGGTACGGCTCCGTGGGCCGCGGCGCCAATCTGCTCCTCAACCTGCCGGTGGATCGGCGCGGACTGGTGCATGAGAACGACGCCGCGCGGCTGCTGGAGCTGCGCGGCTTGCTCGACGCGACCTTCGCGCAGGACCTCGCGCGCGGCGCCGCGGTGGGCGCGGATGGCGAGCTCGCCTTCGCCGTCCCCGAAGTTCTCGACCACGTCGTCCTGCGCGAAGACCTGGCCCGCGGCCAGCGGGTGCGCGCCTTCGTGGTGGAGACCCGCGCCGCGCAGGGTCCTTGGCGCGAAGTCGCGCGCGGCACCACGATCGGCCACAAGCGGGTGTTGCGCTTCGCGCCGCGGCAAGCCGCCGGCCTGCGCGTGCGCGTGCTCGATGCCGGCGCCGCTCCGCAGTTGTTGCCCGTGCAGGCTTTTCTCGCGCCGCCGGCGGCGC
>CAZDMB010000138.1:0-7358 GCA_964506175.1 uncultured Planctomycetales bacterium
CCGCCGCGGTGGCGGCGGCCGGGCTGAGTTTCGTCGGCCCGCCCGCGCCGGCCATGGCGGTGATGGGCGACAAATTGCGGGCCCGCCAGGCGATGGTCCAGGCGCAGGTGCCGGTGGTTCCGGGCACCACCGAGCCGGTCGCCGACGCGGCCGCCGCCGCGCGCTGCGCCGAGGAGATCGGTTATCCGGTGATGCTCAAGGCATCCGCCGGGGGCGGCGGCAAGGGCATCCGCGTGGTGCGCAACGCCGCGGAGATGCCGAGCGCCTTCCTCACGGCCAGCGGCGAGGCCGCCTCGGCCTTCGGCGACGGCCGCATGTACCTCGAGAAGTTCCTGGTCGAACCGCGCCACATCGAGATCCAGGTGCTCGGCGACCGCCACGGCACGGTGCTGCATCTCGGCGAGCGCGAATGCTCGGTGCAGCGGCGCCACCAGAAATTGATCGAGGAGTGCCCGTCGCCGGTGATCGACGCCGCGACGCGCGCGCGCATGGGCGCGGCCGCGGTGGCGGCGGCGAAGGCCGTCGGCTACTTCTCCGCCGGCACGGTGGAGTTCCTGTGGTCGCAGGGCGCGTTCTACTTCCTCGAGATGAACACGCGCATCCAGGTGGAGCACGCCATCACCGAGGAGGTCTACGGCGTGGACCTCATCGAACAGATGATCCGCGTGGCGGCCGGCGAGAAGATCGACGGCGTCGTCGGCGCGGTGCCGCGCGGCCATGCGCTCGAGGTGCGCATCAACGCCGAGGATCCGGCGCGCAACTTCCTGCCGAGCCAGGGGCGCGTCACCAACCTGCGCATTCCGGGCGGCCCGGGAGTGCGCGTGGATTCGGGCATGTACCGCGGCATGGAGGTCACGCCCTACTACGACTCCATGCTCGCCAAGATCATCACCCACGGCCGCGATCGCGAGCAGGCGCGTCGCCGCATGCTGCGCGCCCTCCAGGAATTGCACGTCGGCGGCGTCACCACCAGCGCCGGCCTGGCGATGGAGGTGTTGCAGAGCGAGGAGTTCCGCAGCGGCCGCTACGACACCGGCACGCTCGAGAAGTTGCGCGCCGCCGGCGCGCCGGCGGCGGCCGGCGGGCTCGAAGAAGTCGCGGCGGTGGTCGCCGCCCTCCATCGGCAGCACACCGCGGCGCGCAAATCCGTGCGCGCGGCCGGCGCCGGCGCCGGCCTGTCGCCCTGGGTGGCCGCGGAGCGCGCCGCGCGCTTGGGACCGCGGCCATGAAGTACTTCCTGCGCAGCGGCAGCGGCCGCGCCTTCGAGGTCGAGGTCGTCGAGCAGGGCGACGGCCGCTGGCGCGTGCGCTGCGGCGGGGAAGAGTTGCTGGCCGACTTCCAGGACGTGGACCGCCTCGGACAGTACGCGGTGCTGCTGAACGGCCGCTCCTACGCCGCCTCGATCGAGGAGAGCGACGAGCAGCATCTGCGCGTCAACATCGCCGGCGCGGCCTTCACGATGGAGGCGCTGGACGAACGCGAGCGCGCCGCCGGCGAACTGGTCCGGGACAAGCCGGCGCGCGCGGAGAACGTCAAGGCGCCGATGCCGGGCATCTTGGTGGCGGTGCGCGTGCGGCCCGGCGACCGCGTCGAAGCCGGCGCGGCCGTGGCGGTGCTCGAAGCCATGAAAATGCAGAACGAGATCGCCGCCGAGCACGGCGGCGTGGTGGTGGAGGTCTGCGCCGCCGAGGGCAAGCCGGTGGACGCCGGCCAGGTTCTGATCCGGCTGCAGCCGGCGTAGCCCTAAGGCCGGATCTGCGCCCGCCGCTCCGGCGGCACCACGTGCGCCACGCCGGGCTCGAGCACGCGGATCTTCGCGCCGGCCACCTGTTCGCGGATCCAGGCGCGCACGTCGCCGCCGTTCCTCTCGACGTCCTTGAGGCGCTCGTACATCACCAGGATGTGGCGCATGGTGGCGCGGTCGTCCTTGGCGGCCAGGCCGCGCTCGTAGGCGAGCGGCTCGATCAGGTGATAGCCGTAGACCGTCAGGAAGGGGCCGCACAGCCCCGCGCCCGGAGTCAGCGTGAAGGCGGCGCGGTCGAAGGGCTGCACCGCGCGCTCGCGGCCGAAGGTGTACTTTCCTTCGGGGTCCTCGGCCTCGCCGTCATCCGAGTATTCCTTCACCACTTCGGCGAAGGGGCGTCCGGCGGCGGCGGCCGCGCGGGACTGCTCGGCGCGCGCGCGCATCGCCGGCAACTCGGCGGAATAGAGGGCCTGCATCACCTTGGACGGCAGCAGCGCGGCGAAGGCGTCCACCAGCAGCAGGTCGACCGAGCCCGGGCGGAAGGAGCGGTAGTAGAGCACGAGCTCGTTCAGCTCGCCGGCGGTGACGGGCACGCCATTGACCTCGAACAAGGGACGGTCCACGGCGAAGGGCGGCGGCTCCTGCGAGGACAGAGGCCGCGGGCCGACGCCGGCGTCCGCGGCCGGCCCGGTTTGCGGCGTCGCCGCGGGCGGCGCCGCGTCGCCGGCCTTGGCCGCGACCAAGGGCTTCAGGCGCTAGGCGTCCTGCTCCGGCGTTTGCGGGGCGAAGGCGGCGGCGGAGAGGGCGAGGCACAGCAGCATGGCGGACTCAGCGGCGTTGGCGGAAGTACTCGTCGAGGGGGCCGTGGAAGTTCTCCAGATCCGAGGCTACGGGCTCGGCCTCCACCTCGCGCGCGGAGCCGCCCGCGGGGCGGGGCGGGGCGGGATCGGCCGGCGAGGCGGCGGGGCTCGCGCCGGCGCCGCGGCCGAAGGCGCGCCGCCACACTTCGGCGCGCGAGCGGCTCGGCATGCCGTGGAGCAGAATGGTGCGGAAGAGGTCGCTGCTGGCGGAGGAGGCGAGATAGAGGCCCGTGAGCAGCGGCGCCAGCCAACTGTGGATCTGGCGGCCGAGCAGGATCAGCAGCAGCGCCAGCAGCCACAGCGGCGGAATGGCGGCGCGCGTCGCGTCCACCAAGGAACTGCGCCGCGCCAGCCAGGCGCGCACGATGCGGCCGCCGTCCAGCGGATAGAAGGGCAGAAGGTTGCCGAGGCCGAACACCAGGTTGAGGGTGACGCCCGCGGCGGCCCAGTCCCAGGGCAGCAGCGCGAGCACGCCCGCCAGCGCGAGGTTGACGGCGGGACCGGCGGCGGCCACCGGCGCCTCGAGCCCGGTGCGGCCGCTCAAGCCCTCGATGCGCGCCATGCCCACCAGCGGCCAGATGGTGACGTCCACGACGTGCAGGCCGAGCCGGCGGGCGACGAGGGCGTGGCCGAACTCGTGCAGCAGCAGGCCGACGACGAGGTGGGCGAGCAGCAGGGTCAGGCGCGCCGTCGCCTCGTCGTCGCGGCCGGCGACGAGCACCACCGGAGCCGCGAACAGCAGCAGCGCCAGCGGCACCACCCGCATGGGGATGCCGAACCACCGCCCGAGCGGCATCGGCCGAAGCAGCGCGCCCAGCATCGCGGCGACCATCCTATCGGCTCGCGCGCGCGCCGGCCCGCGACCGCCAGCCGCGGCTTATCATGTTCCCATGCGCCTGCTCCTCGCCGCGCTGTTCGCCGCCGGATTCGCCGTCCGCGCGGACGCGCAGATCTACGCCCTGCAGTTCAAGGACGAGAAAGCCGCCAAGAGTTTCTCCAAGCAACTCTACGACTGGGAGGGCAAGCAGGTCCTGCTCGTCATGTTGAAGAGCGGCATCACCAAGAAGGCGGACGGCAACTTCGAGTGGGCGCCCAACTCGCGCCTCGAGTTCTTCGTCCAGGACCAGGACGATCCGAGCAAGGTGGCCTTCAAGATCGTCGGCGACGAGCTGGAAGCGGCGGAAAAGTCCCTGGTGGTGGGGGTGCAGAGCGACCGCGTCACCGGCCTGCAGAGTTTCATGTCGCGGGAGAGTTTCGCCACGCTGGCGAAGGAATACGAGCGGCGCACGCGCGAGCTGGACGAGCTCGCCAAGCGGCAAGCCGACGAGGCCAAGGGCAGCCCGCCGTGGTTCGCGCTCGCGCGCCTCAAGGTGCAGGCCATGGAGCAACTGATGATCTGGCTGCGCGAAACCGGCTACGCGCGCGCCGCCAACCGCCTGCAGCGCGACCTGCTGCGCGAGCGCAAGAGCCTCGACGAAGGCACGCGCGCGCGCGTCGAGCGCGCGCTCGGCTCCATCCATGAGGCCAAGCTCACCCCGAAATTCACCGAGGTGGCGAAGGCGGTCGCGCCGGGAGTCAACTTCGCGATGCAGGAGAGCCAGCACCTGCGCATCCTGTTCCACGACGGCGTGGACGCGGCGCGGGTGGCCTCCTTGCTGGAGCTCGGCGAGCAGGCGATCGAACTCTTCAAGAACGAGTTCGTCGATCCCTACGCCGGGCCGGACTTCAAGGACCTGATTCCCGACGGCCTGTTCGAGGAGTTCTACTTCGGCAAGGAAGACCCGAAGCAGCACGAGCGCATGCTGGTCGAGTACTACGGACAGGGCTGGGGCAGCGGCAAGCAGCGCGAGGACCGGCTCAAGGCGCAGGGCGCGCGCCGCCGCGTCGAGAACCGCAATCTGGCCTACTGGCAGATCGGCGACAAGGAAGACCTGGAGGGCATCGTGCTGCACGAGCTCGGCCACACCCTCGCGGAGTTGCACTACGAGATCGTCGCCGGCCAGGACTGGCTGTCCGAGGGCAGCGGCTACTACCTCTCCTTCGCCCTGTTGTCGCGCAACAACGTCAACTGCTTCGCGTTCGAGCCGGAGAAGGGGCCGAGCGACGGCACCGTGGCGAAGGGACCGGGATCCGCCAAGCCGAAAGCGCCCGCGAAGAAGACCGTGGCGGTGATGCAGGGCGCGCGCGAGGTCATGGCGGAAATGGCGCTCATGGCGGGACCGCCGATGGATCAACTGGCCAAGAAGGAATTGTGGGACTTCCAGAACGAGGACATGGCCAAGTCCTGGGCCTGGTACGACTGGATTTCGCGGCGCTGCGGCAAGCAGGGGCAGCTGTGGTTGCGACGCTCCTCCAAGATCGCCAACGCCTCGCGCGACGCTTTCCTGGTGGAGCTGCGCAGCATGACCGCCGAGGTCTTCGCGATGGGCCCCGACAAGGATCCGATCGCGGTGCTGGAGCAGCGTTGGCAGGACTACTTGGCGAAGGAGTACGGTGCGCAGGGCCAGTAGCCCCGCGCCCGCGCGATCGTCCCGCTAGAAGGAGCCGAACAGCATGCCGGCGAAGGTGCTGATCGGCTGCGCCTCGCGCGCGTCTTCCAACTGCGCGTTGAGCGATTTGAGCGCCTGCAGCAGCTGGTCGTAGGCCTCGTCCTTGGCCATCAGGCGGCCCAGGCTGCCCTCGCCGTCCTTCAGGCGCCGCGACACCTCGGCCAGGTTGTCGAGGAAGGAGGCGGCGTTCTCCGCCAAGGCCTCGTCGCGGACGATGCGGCCGAGCAGGCCCTTGCCGTCGGTGGCGTCGTCGGCGAAATCACGCAGGCGCTTGGCGGTCGCGTCCAGATTCTCCAGCAGGCGCGACGCGTCGTCCTTCATCTGCGAGTCGTTGAGCAGCGCCCCCAGCAGACCCTCGCCTTCGCGCGCCTGGCGGGCGACCTCGCGGATGTCGGCCATCGCCGAGCCGGTGTCGTCGATCAACTTCGAGACGCGGTCGCGCATCGCCTCGTCGTGCAGCAGGGCGCCGAGAGTGCCCTTGCCGTTGCGCACGTCTTCCGCCATGGCGCGCAGGTCGGAGAGGGTGCGGTCGAGATCCTTGCGCATGCCCTCGTCCGACACCAGCGCGCCGATGATGCCCTTGCCGCTGACCACGTCGTCCGTGGCCTTGCGCAGGTTGGAGATCGTCGCCCGCAGGTCCTCGCGGTTCTCGTCCAGCAGGTCGCGCAGGGATTGCAGCGCCGGCGGATCGGACAAGCCGACCAGCTCGGCGCTGTCGGCGACCGGCCGCGCCCCGGGCGGTCCCGGATCGATCTCCACCACGCGGCCGCCGAGGGCGGTGAATTCGGTGATGCGCATGGCGTAGCCGTCGCGCAGGCGCGGCGGCTCCTGGAATTCCATCACCACGCCGATGCGACGGTCCTGCGGCCGGTCGTAATCCAACGTGACCTCGCGCACGGTGCCGGTCGGCCGGCCGGCGACGTGCACGGCGTCGCCCTCCTTCAGGCCGCGCGCGTCCGGGAACCAGCCCACCAGCATGGTCTTGGAGTGGAAGGAAAACCCGGTCAGCACGATGGTGTAGTAGAGCAGCAGGGCGAGGGCTCCGAAGAACACCATGCCGAGCAGGAAATCGCGGCTGCGGTTGGATTTGTCCATGGTCAGGCCGTCTGAGGGCCGAGGAATTCTCGCACACGAGGATGGCCGGAAGCCAACACGGCGGCCGGCGTGCCGGACACCAGAATCTTGCCCTTTTCGAACAGGGCGAGGGCGTCGCCGATCACCCGCGCGCAGGCGAGGCTGTGGGTGACGGCGAGCGAGGTCATGCCGAGCTCCTCCTGCAGGCGGCGGATCAGCGCGCTGACGCTCGCCGACATCTCCGGGTCGAGGCCGGCCTCGGGCTCGTCGTAGAGGATGATCTTGGGCTCGGTCACGAGGGCGCGCGCCAGGCCGACGCGCTTCTGCATGCCGCCGGAGAGCTGATCCGGGTGCTTGAGCTCCTGCCCCTCCAACAGCACCAGCCGCAGCACGCGCATGACGCGCGCGCGGATGTCCTCCTCGGTGAGGTCGCGGGCCTCGCGCAGCGGCAGGGCCACGTTGTCGAAGACGTCGAGCCAGTTGATCAGCGCGGAGTGCTGGAAGAGGTAGCCCATGTCGCGGCGCAGTTCCTGCAGCTCGCGCCGATCCAAGGCGGGCACGGCGCGCCCCATCACCAGCACCTCGCCGGCGTCCGGGCGCAGCAGGCCGATCACGTGCTTGAGAATGACGCTCTTGCCGGAGCCCGACGGGCCCATCAGCACCAGGGAGGTGCCCTGCGGCACTTGCAGCGACAGGCCGTCGAGCACCGTCTGGGCGCCGAAGGACTTGCGGACGTCGCGGAGTTCGATCACGGTCAGGAGACGTAGATCATTTTGCCCAGGATGAAGTTGAGCACGATGATCAGGATGATCGAGTTGCGCACCGCGGCGCGCGTGGAATCGCCGACGCCGCGCGCGCCTTGCCGGGCGCGGAGCCCGCTGGCGCAGCCGACCACGGCGATGGTGAATCCGAACACGACCGACTTGATCAGCGCCGCGTAGACGGACTTCGGCACCGGCAGCCACCACACCCAGCGGTCCTTGAGGGCATCCACCGCGTCGGTCAGATAGCCGCCGTAATCCACGCCCAGTTGCGTGGAGGCGATGATGCCGCCGCCGAGAATGCCGATCGCCGCGCCGAGAACGGTGAGCAGCGGGGCCATGATGGTCAGGCCGAGCACGCGCGGCACGA
>CAZDMB010000139.1:0-7261 GCA_964506175.1 uncultured Planctomycetales bacterium
GAAGGACCTCGTCTTCTACTTCCAGGTGCACCAGCCGTGGCGGCTGCGGCGCTACACCTTCTTCGACATCGGCCGCGCCGGCGCCTACTTCGACGACGCCGAGAACGCGCGCATCCTCGCGCGCGTGGCGGAGAAGTGCTACCTGCCGATGAATCGCACCATCCTGCGCTTGGTGGAGAAGCACGGCGGCGCCTTCCGCTGCGCCTACTCGGTGAGCGGCACGGCGCTGGCGCAGATGGAGCGCTGGCATCCCGAGGCGCTGGAGTCCTTCCGCCGCCTGGCCGCCACCGGCTGCGTCGAGTTCCTGGGAGAAACGTCGCACCACTCCCTGTCGTTCCTGGGCGACGAAGACGAGTTTCGCGCCCAGGTCCGCGACCAGGCCGACCGCGTCGAGCGCTTGTTCGGCCGCCGTCCGACCACCTTCCGCAACACGGAACTGGTGGTGTCGAACCGCGTCGCGCGCCTCGCCGAGGAACTCGGCTTCAGCGCCATCCTCGCCGAAGGCGCCGACCACCTCATGGGTTGGCGCAGTCCGCACCACGCCTACCGGCCCGAAACCTGCGAGCGCATCAAAATCCTGCTGCGCTCCTACAAGTTGGCGGACGACATCGCCTTCCGCTTCTCGAACCGCGCCTGGAGCGAATGGCCGCTGACGGCCGAGAAGTTCGCCGGCTGGGTCGCCGCCTTGCCCGAGCGCGACGAGGTGATCGGCCTCTTCATGGACTACGAGACCTTCGGCGAGCACCAGTGGGCCGACACCGGCATCTTCGCCTTCATGGAGCATCTGCCCGGCGCTCTGCTGCAGCGCGGCGGAGTGCGTTTCGCCACGCCGGCGGAGTCCGCCGCCAGCCGCGATCCGGTGGCGCGCCTGGACGTCCCGTGGCCGGTCTCCTGGGCCGACGCCGAGCGCGACCTCACTGCCTGGCTCGGCAACGCCATGCAGCGCGCAGCGCACCAGGCGCTGTACGAGCTCGCGCCGGCGGCGCGCGCCGCCGGCGCCGCGGGCCACGCCGACCTGCTCGAGTCCTGGCGCCGCCTCTCCACTTCCGATCACGTCTACTACATCTGCACCAAGTGGTTCTCCGATGGAGACGTGCACAAGTACTTCAGCCCGTACGCCACCCCCTACGACGCGTTCATCACCTTCATGAACGTCCTCGACGACCTGGCGCGGAGGCTGCGCGCCGCCGTCCCCGCATGAAATCGCCCCGCACCCTGTTCGAAGTCTCCTGGGAAGTCTGCAACAAGGTCGGCGGCATCCATACCGTCGTCGCCACGAAGGCCCTGCTCTTGCGCGAGCGCCTGGGCGACGGCCACGTGCTCGTCGGTCCCTGGCTGCTCGGCCAAGATGGCGGGCCGCGCGACTTCGAGCCGGAACCGGGGCACGAGGAGTTCAGCGCGGCCTGCCGCGCCGCCGGCCTGCCGGTGCGCGTCGGACGCTGGAACATTCCCGGCCGCCCGCGCGCGCTGTTGGTGCAGTTCTCCGGCTTGTTCGAGCGCAAGGACGCCATTCTCGCCGGCCTGTGGGAGCGCTACCGCGTGGACTCCCTCACCGGCGGCTGGGATTACGTCGAGCCGGTGCTCTTCGGCCATGCCGCGGGCGAGGTCATCCGCATCTGGCAGGAGCGCACGCCGCGAGAGCAGTCGGAGGGCGCGGTGGCGCAGTTCCACGAATGGATGACCGCCGCCGGCTTGCTGCACTTGAAGGACGAGGCGCCGACCGTCGGCACCGTCTTCACCACGCACGCGACCGTGCTCGGCCGCGCGATTTCCGGCGGCGGCGTGCCGCCGCTCGCCGGCTTGGGCGCGCGCACGCCGGACGAGGCCGCGGCGGCGCTCGGCGTGCGCGCCAAGCACTCGCTCGAGGCCGCCGCGGCGCGCGAGGCGGACGCCTTCACCACCGTCAGCGAGCTCACGGCGGACGAAGCCGAGCGCCTGCTCGGCCGCCGTCCGGCGCCCGTCACGCCGAACGGCATCGATCTCGCGGTGCTCGACGCGCAGGCCGCGGGCACGGAAGCGGACGCGGCGCGCGCGCGCCTCCTGCGCGTCGCGGAGGCGTTCCTCGGCGCGCCGGTCGCGGATGCGGCCCTGGCCGCGATCTCCGGACGCTACGAGTTCCACAACAAGGGCCTCGACCTGCTGCTCGACGCCGCCGCGGAGCTGCGCGGCCGCGCCGGTCGCCCGCTCATCCTGTTCGTGCTCGTGCCGGCCGGCGCCACCGGCCTGCGCCGCTCGGTGCGCGAGCGCCTCCACCAGGGCGCCGCCGCGGTCGGGCCGATCGGCCACTGCACCCACCGCCTGAACGATCCCGACGGCGACCCGGTCCTGTGCCGCCTGCGCGAACTCGGCATCCACAATGCCGCGGGCGATCGGGTGCGCGTCATCCAGGTGCCGGCCTACCTGGAGCCCGGCGACGAAATTTTCGATCTGCCCTACGAAGCCGCCATCAGCGGTTTCGACTTCACCTGCTTTCCCTCCTTCTATGAGCCGTGGGGCTACACGCCGGTCGAGAGTCTTGCGCGCGGCGTCCCGACCATCACCTCGGACTGGGCCGGCTTCGGCCGCTGGCTGATCGACCACGGATTGGAGCAGGAAGGCGTCGCGCTGGTGCTGCGCCGCGCCGGCCGCAGCGACGCGGAAGCGCGCCGCGACCTGGTGGACATGCTGGAGCGATTCATCGCCCTGCCGCGCGAGCCGGAGCGCGCACGGCGCTGCCGCGATGCGGCGGACCAGGTCGCCTGGCGTCGCTTGATGCCGCACCAGGAGGCGGCCTTCGACGCGGCTCTGGTGCGCGCCGCGGCGCGCGCCGCGCTCAGCGGGCCGCAGCCGCGCCTCAAGCCGCTGCCCCTGCCCCAGGCGCCCGCGCCGCGCGGCGGTCCGCGCCTCGAGCGCATGGAGGTGGTGGCGCGCCTCGAAGGCGAAGCCGAGGGCTTGCGCGAGCTGGCGCGCGATTTCTGGTGGACCTGGCATCCGGAGGCGGAGCGCCTCTTCGCCTCCCTCGATCCCGAGTTGTGGGAATCGGTCGGTCATCATCCGCTGCGCCTGCTCGCGCGCCTCGACCCGCGCCGCCTGCAGGACGCGATCGACCATCAACCCGGCTTCGGAGCGCGCGTGCAGCAACTGCTGCGCCTGCGCGCCGCGGATCTCGCCGCCCCGGTGCCGGCCGCCACCGCCGCCGCCCTCGACGCGCGCCGGCCGGTGGCCTACTTCAGCGCCGAGTTCGCGCTGCACGAGTCCCTGCCGGTCTACAGCGGCGGCCTCGGCGTGCTCGCGGGCGATCACCTCAAGTCCGCCAGCGATCTGTGTCTGCCGCTCGTCGGCGTCGGCCTGATGTACGGCCGCGGCTACCTGCGCCAGCGGCTCTCCCCCTCCGGCGAGCAGATGGCGCTCGAAGTGGAGCAGGATCCGCGCACGTTGGCGCTCGAGCAGGCGCTGGACGCCGCCGGCAAGCCGCTGCAATTCGCCTTGCCGCTGCCCGGCGGCGAAGTGCAGGTGCGCGCCTGGCGCGCGCACGTCGGACGCACCGATCTCTACCTGCTCGACACCGACCACCCGGCCAACCAGCCGGAGGAGCGCGCCATCACGCGGCAGCTCTACGGCGGCGACCACGAGATGCGCCTGCGCCAGGAAATCATCCTCGGCCGCGGCGGCGTGCGCCTGTTGCGCGCTCTGGGCCTCGAGCCGGCGGTCTACCACCTGAACGAGGGGCATGCCGCTTTCGTCGGCCTGGAGCGCCTGCGCTTCTTGCTGCCGGAGCAGGGCTTGAGTTTCGCCGAGGGCCTGTTGCTGGTGGCCGCGAACACGGTGTTCACGACGCACACGCCGGTTCCCGCCGGGCATGACGCCTTCGACGAAGACCTGATGCGCAAGTACTTCGGCGACGCGCCGAGCTGGCTGGGCGCCTCATGGGAAGAATTTCTCGCGCTCGGCCGCGCGCCGGGCGGCGCCGGCCCCTTCAACATGACCTTCCTCGCCTGCCGCCTCTCCGGCTGGCGCAACGGGGTGAGCGCGCTGCACGGCGAGGTGTCGCGCGACCTGCTGCACCCGCTGTGGCCCGGCCGGCTGCGCGGCGAGGTGCCGGTGCACAGCGTCACGAACGGCGTGCACCTCGG
Organism: uncultured Planctomycetales bacterium; assembly: GCA_964506175.1. Taxonomy (GTDB): domain Bacteria; phylum Planctomycetota; class UBA1135; order UBA1135; family UBA1135; genus JAQBVK01. The sequence continues at coordinate 4,113 of CAZDMB010000139.1, forward strand.
CACCTGGGCCGCGGAGCCGGTGGCGCGCCTCGTGCGGGCGCCGGACGCCGCGCGCGTCGGGCCGGCGGACTACGCGGCGCGCGCGCCGAGCCTCGACTTGACCGCGTTGTGGGCGGCGCGCCAAGCGTGCCGCCGCCACCTGCTCGAAGCCGCCCGCCGCAACTTGGTGCGCGCCTTCGTCGAGCGAGCCGACAGCCCGCGCCTGCTCGACAAGATCCTGCACGGCCTGCAGGAGGACGCGCTGTTGATCGGCTTCGCGCGCCGCTTCGCGCCCTACAAGCGGGCGCACCTGCTGTTTCACGACCTCGATCGCCTCGCCGCCTTGGTGGATCAGCCGGGGCGGCCGGTGCGCATCTTCTTCGCCGGCAAGGCGCATCCGCGCGACGCCCAGGGTCAGGCCTACCTGCAACGCGTCTTCGAAGTCAGCCGCGACCCGCGCTTCGCCGGCCGCCTGATCCTGCTCGAGAACTACGAGATGGATCTCGGCCGCGCCCTCACCGCGGGCGCCGACGTCTGGCTCAACACGCCGATCCGCAAGCTGGAGGCCAGCGGCACTTCGGGCATGAAGGCGGCCGCCAGCGGCGCGCTCAACCTCTCCATCCTCGACGGTTGGTGGAAGGAAGGCTGCGACGGCACCCACGGCTGGGCGCTGGGCGCGCAGCGCATCTACCGGGAGCAGGGCATGCAGGACGAGCTCGACGCGACCGCCCTGTACCGGCTGCTGGAGGAGGACATCGTGCCCCTGTTCTTCGCGCGCGGCGCCGAAGGCGTGCCTCATGGCTGGCTGGAGCGCGTGCGCCGCGGCCTCTCCGTCCTGCCGCCGGTCTTCTCGACCGACCGCATGGTGGCGGAATACCGCGATCGCGCCTACTTGACGGGCGCGGCGGCGGCGCGCGCGTTGGCGCGCGAGGGCTGCGCCGGCGCGCGCGCGCAGGCGGCGCGCATCGCCGAATACCGCCGCGCGATGCCGCAGGTGCGGGTGCTCGCCCTGCGCGGCGGCGACCTGCACGCCGCCAAGATCGGCGACCAGATCCCGGTCGAGGCCGAAGTGGACCTCGCCGGTCTCGGCGCCGACCGCGTCGCCGTCGAACTGGTGCTCGGACTCTCCGGCCAAGGCCGGCCGGAGGCGCCGCCGCCGCTGGCCGTGCGGCTGGCGCACGCCGGACGCACCGCCGGCGGCGCGGATCTGTTCCGCGCCTCCTGGAGTCCGGAGCAGCCGGGCTCCTGGGGCTACGGCGTGCGCGTGCGCGCCGAGGACGGCGTGCCGGCCGACGTGGCCAGCGCCGAACTCACGGTGTGGGCGTGAGTGCGGCCTTGGGACGCAGGCGCGCGCCAAGATCGTCGAACAGGGAGTAGGCGACCGGCGTGACCAGCAGGGTCAGCAGCAGGCAGAGGCTCTGGCCGCCGATCACCACCACCGCCACCGCGCGGCGCTCCTCGGCGCCGGGCCCCGTGCCGACGGCGAGCGGCAACATGCCCGCCACCAGGGTGAGAGTGGTCATCAAGATCGGGCGCAAGCGGTCGCGGTTGGCCTGCAGGATGGCCTCGGCGCGGGGCATGCCGGCGCGCCGCAGACCGTTCATGTGATCGATCTGTAGGATCGAGTTCTTCTTCACGACCCCGAACAGCACCAGGATGCCGAGCGTGCTGAACATGTTGAGCGTGCCGCCCGTGGCCCAGAGCGCCGCGATGACGATCTCCTCGCGGCTGAGAAGCGAGCCGGAAGCCTCGACCACGCGCACGATCTCGCGCCACTCCGGTCCCACGAGCTGCACCTCCATCGGAGCGGAGGCGCCCGGGGGCATTGGCGCCGCTCCCTCAGGCTGGCGCGTGCACACCGCCAGGGCGGCCGCGAGCGCGAGCGGGAACAGGCAGCCTGGGCGGAAGGACATCAGGGAGAGGAGTGCGGCCGGGCAGGGCGATCCTAAGCGCGTGCGACCGCGGCCGTCAGTCCCGCGGCGCGAGCGCGCGCAGCGCGGCGACGATCTTCCGGGCGGCGGAGGCCGCGTCCGGCACCTGGGGCCCGCCATAGCGCGCGGCGGTCAGCGCCTCCAAGGTGCGCGCCGCCTCCGCCGCCAAGGCCGCCGGCACCCCGGCGGCTTCCAGCTGATGGCGGAGCCGAGGATCCATCACGGCGGCGCGGCTGCAGCGCAGGCGCTGCGCCAAGGCTGCGGCCAGGATCTCCTCCGGGTCGTCGCCGACGCCGGCCGGCGCGCGAAGCTCGTGCGGCTGCGCCGCCGCCGGGGTCCCGCGCCGCCACCAGGCGAGGCCGAGGAGCAGTGCGACGATCGCCGCAGCGAACCACGGCAACGAAGGCCTGTTGCCCGCCTCCGGCGGCGTCGATCCGGCGGGCGGCGCCGGAGGCGCGCGCACGCGCAAGGGCACGGCCTCGCTGGCGGCGCTGCGGTAGGCCGGCGGCGGGCCGGGGTCGAGGAACGCGACGGCGAGCGCGGGCACCGCGGTGACGGCGGCGTCGAGCACCTGCAACTCCGCATGCAAGGACAGATCGTCGCCGTCGCGATCCTCGAGCACGCCGAGCAAGTGAAAGCCGGCAAGGTTGCCGAGCTCGGGCCGCGGGAAGTCCAGGCCGGCGGCTGCCCGATGGATGCGCACCGTCAGGCGCAGCACCCCTCCCACTTCCAGCTCGAGCGGCTCGGCCTGGACGCCGAGCTCATACCTGCCGACCGCGCCGTCGAAGGACGGCGAACGCCCCGCCTCGGGCCAAGGCTGAACTGCGAGCAGGAGATCCTCCCCTTGCACCACAGCGTCCTGCCGATCCGCCGCCACCCGCGTGCCCAAGAAATCTTCCTCGAAGCGCGTGGCGAAGGCATAGCGCAGGGTCGGCGCGTCAAGGCGCAACTCCCCGGCCGCGACCACGGCGAAGTCGCGCGCGACTTCATAGAGGGCGTAGCGCCGGCCGTCCTGCTCCCGATCCGCGAGCGGCTGGGCGTAACGCACGGCCTCGTTCAAGGCGAGCTGCGGGGCGCCGGCGCCGCCCGCCGCGCCGGGTTCCGGAAGCGCGATCAGCGCGTCCGTCCCCTCCCACCACGGCGCGGCGATCTGCACCGGCAGGTCGAGCGCGCGCCGGGAGGCTTGCACCAGGCGCTCGCGGAGAAAGTCGCGATCCACTCCCACCTGCAGCCGAAGGC
>CAZDMB010000140.1:0-7236 GCA_964506175.1 uncultured Planctomycetales bacterium
CGATGGCGGCCTGCTTCAGCAGGTCCTCGTCCCGGCGCTTGGAGTCGATCAACTGGAGCAGGTAGTTGGCCTCGCCGCGCGCCTGGAGCAGGCCGAGCGAGATGGCGCCGTAGCCGAGGAACTCCGAGGTGCTGTTGTCATCCATCTTCTTGCGGATGATCTCGATCGCCGGCTCGTACTTCATCAGGCCGAGCGCCAGCGCGTAGGCGGAGAGTTGATCCGAGGACTTGGAGTCCTGGAGCTTTTTGGCGACTTCCTCCTGCACCACCGGGTCGATCGGCTGGCCCTGCTCGTTGAGCTGGAAGGCCATGACGCCGAGCGCGAGACCGGTCCACATCTCGTAGGAGGTGTTGCTCTTCTTGAGCTTGCCGAGCATGAACTTCGTGACCGGCTGCTTGTTGTCCTTGCTGTCGAAGGCCCAGTCCGCCGAGCCCAGGTAGGCCAGGGCGATGGCGGAGAAGTTCTTGACCTGCTGATCTTTGGCCTTGTCGGCCGCATCGGTCAGCGCCGCGAAGATGTCCTTGCTGCGCGGATCGTTCGGCCGGGCGAGCATGCCCAGCGTCATGCAGGCGCTCATCTTTGTGAAGTTGCCGGCCTTGGAGCGGCTGTCCAGGAGTTCGAGCACCTGGTCCAGCACCTTGTTGCGCAGCGTCAGATCGTCCGCCGGCAGGCCGCGGAGCAGTTTGGCCATCGCGTTCGGCGCGTGCGCCAGCACGAGGTCGTCGTCCTTGCCGGCGGCCAGGTATTCGGAGATCTGGTTCACCGCATCGGTGATGTCCGCCGGCTCCTTGAGGTTGAGCAATCCCAGACCGATCATCGCGGCGACGCGGATGTCCTGCGAGGACGACTTGTCCGTCTTCAGCGCCGTCATCAGCTTGTTGGCCGCGAGTTGCTTGACGCCGGTGTCCTGGCTGTACGAGCCGATCAACGCGATGCCGTAGGCGGCGAAGGTGCGGGTGCGCAGCGGCACTTCGTTCTTGCCGACCTTCTTGCGGCCATCCGCCGAGTTCTCGAGCAGCGGCACCAAGACCTTCTCGATGCTGGTCGGGTCCTTGAGGATGCCGTAGGAGACGGCGGCGGTCTCGGCCACTTCCTGCACCGGGGCGTCGAGGTTGTCATCGAACAGGGCGGAAGCCTGGCCGAGGGTGTCCCGACCGCACTTGGCGAGCGCGATCATCACGCCGGTCAGGATGTCCTGGTCTTTTTCTTCCTTCACCGCCGCGTGCAGCGCCGGCAGCACCATGGTGAGGATCTGCTGCTCGGTGGGAGCGGAGGTGTTCGCTTGCTGCGCGCCGCCGCCGAGGCCGGTCAGCACGCCCGCCGCGTCCGTGACGGCATCGATGCCGTGCACCTTGGCGCGCAGGTTGAGGAAGCGATCCTTGTTGAACTCCCACCAGAACTGCCAGGTGGAGAGGTCCGTCGAGTCGGCCTGCCCGCCCGTGGTCGGGGCCTGCGCTCCGCCCGGCGCCGCCGGCGGCGTGTTCGGCGTGTTGGGCGTGCTCGGCGTGCTGGGCGTGCCCGGCGTGGACGGCGTGGAAGGTGCGCCCGGAGTGGAGGGCGTGGACGGAGGCGTCGGAGTGGAGGCGCCACCGCCGCCCGGCGGGACCGTGTCCCCCGGACCCTTGTAGGTGCCGCCGTGAGCCGAGATCTCGGCAGTGAGGCCAAAAGAGGCCGCGAGGACGAGCAGGAGGGTGAGTCGTTTCATGGTGAAGGACGAGGTCCGGGAAGCCTCTTGCAAGGATTGTGCCGCAAACAGGTGGCGGTGGGAAGGGCGCGCCCGTTCCCAGGTGGGAACACGCGCGCTTCCGGGCGGCTCAGAGCCGCAGGAGGGCCTCCACAGGGGCGCCGGGGAGGGTACGCCCGATTTCCAGGAGGCCCGGATGGAAGCCGCCCCGGGCCCGGGAGCGGCGCCACGGCACGTCCATCCGCCAGGGAGTCGGTGGCCGGGACGAGGCCAAGCGCGGGGCATCCTCGCCACCGGGCAAGCCGCGTTCCGATCCGCAGCGTGCTGCTGACGCAGGAAATGTTTCCCAATTGGCTCCAGGTCTCCGGTCACCTAAAATCTCCGAATGCGTCTCATTGTGGTGCGCCACGGCGCCGTGACGCCGCCACGGCCGCGAACCTTCTACGGCGGCACCGAGGTGCCGCTCAGCGATCTCGGCCGGCAGGAGGCCGCCGCCGCCGCGGCGGCCCTGCGCGCCGCGCGGCTGCATCACGTGGTCTGCAGTCCCTTGAGCCGCGCGCGCCATGGCGCCGAGTTGATCGCCGCCGGGCGCGGACTGGCGGGCGCGCCAGAACCTGTGGAGGCCTTCCGGGAAATTCACCGCGGGCGCTGGGTCGGATGCACGCAGGAAGAGATCCTCGAGCGCTGGCCGGAAGATTGGCGTGCGCACCATGCCGATCCCGAGACCTGGCGCGGACATGCGGGCGAATCCCTGGGAGATCTGCGCCGCCGGGTCTTGGAGGGCCGCGACACCCTGGCAGGGCCAGACCCTGGCGTTGGTGGCGCACCTGTATCCGATCCGGGCCTTGATCGCCGATGCCCAGGGCGAGGGTTACGCCGCCTGGGAGGCCATCAAGATTCCGACCGGGTCCATCAGCGTGCTCGAACAGACGGGGGCGCGCTGGGTGGTGCGCGCCCAGGGCCTTCGTCCGGAGGAAGGCGAGCTTTTGCGCAGGTTCTCCACAGAATTCTCCACAGACCTTTCCACAAAGGGGCTGCGTCCGGGCTCAGAGCCGACCTGATGACGGGCCAATCCAGGTCTTCCCAGTTGGAGCCGGACCTCTTAGACAACATAATATTTATTATCAGACCTTACGCGGCAGGCGGCTGCAGCAGGCTCCTGCGCCTCTTCGGGCGCCTATTCCGCCGGCTCGGCTCGGTTCCCCGCTGCTGCGAAATCGCCTGGGTACCAGCCTGCGGCGCGAAAACGCCCCGCCTCCCAGCGTCCGGTGAGCGCGTCCCCGATGCGCGCCAGGGCTTCTGCCTCGGGCGGCAGACCGAGCACCGGCGCCTCCTCCGCGTCCTCAGTGCGCACGCGCAAGGGCGCGGTCTTCCAGATGCGCGCCGCCTGCAAGGGGGCGCCTGCGACCGTGCGCAGGCGCGCATTGATCGCCACGCTGGCAGCGAGTCGCCGCCACTCCGGGCTGCCCGGGTCCGCGGCTTCCTCGAGCGGCAGTGTCGCGCCTTGTTCGTCACGGAGCCAGCGCAGGAAGGGCAGCAGGCCGGCGCGGCGTTCCTCGAGGGCGGCGGGTTCGGAAGCGCCCGCGAAGAAGGCCCAGAGGTCGGCGGCGCCGACTTCCGCCGCGTCCGCGGCTTCAGCGCGGAGGCTCTCGACGAAGCGCGCGAAGGCGCGCGCGGTCTTCATTTCCGTGACCGTCGGAGCGCGGCCGATCTGTTCGCATTCCCAGGCCCAGGCATCCACCCAGAAGCCGAGTCCGGGAAGCTCGGTGGGGCCGATCGGATCCGTGCCACGGCGCCGCCACGGCTCCGTCGCCTCGTCGCTCTCGTCCTCGACCTGCAGGCTCTCCATCAATCGCGCCCAGGCGGTGCGGAAATCCCCGCCCGCGGCGCGCTCCTGATCGAAGGCTTCGAGGGCCGCGGCGGTCGTTTCCGGATCCACGGACGGCTCCGGCCGGGCCGCCGGCCGCGCGGCCTCGTCGGCCTCGGCGGCGGCGCGCAACTCCGCCAGCCACAGGCGCACCGGCTCCAGCGGCACTTGGGTCTCGAAGGCCAACTGCTCGAGCAGCGGTTCCGCGCCCTCGGCTTCGAGGATCTCGAGGGCGCGGTCCACGTCCCAATTCGGCACGTCCACCAGCAGGTCCGCGAGTTCGCGCAGGAGCGCCGGGAACGCGCGCGGGGGGGCGGGTGTCGCCGTGCTGCGCCCGGCGGACCAAAGGCGCTCCAGTTCCGCCTGCGAGAGCCGGGCGCGCGGCGCCTTCACGCGCGCCGCTGCCAGGTCCGCGATCAGGGCCTCCGTCAGCGCGTCGCTCGCGGCGATGCGCCATCCCGGCAGCACGGCATGCCTCCCCTCCCCCTGCGGCACGGCACGGGCGAAGAGGAGCGCGTTCGCCGGCAGGGCGTCCGCCGGCTCCAGCCGCAATTCGCGGCCCGACCAGAGATCCAGCAAGGGGGCGCCGGCGTGGCCGTCGCCGCTGCTGCGAAAAATCCCGTAGAAGGACGCCAGCAGGCGGGTCCACGGGTCTTCGTGTTCCTCGCCGGTGGCCGTCGGCGACCAAACCGCCGCGGGCGGACCGCCGAGCGCGGGCGAAATCCGCTCCAACAGGAACCACTCGAGAAAACGCGCTTGGGAGCGCGGGTCGGCGCCCGCGTCGGGCCAGGCGCGGCGCGCGTCGCGCCACTCTTCGGCCAGCGCCGGCGTGGCCTGCACGCGGCTGGCCATCTCGAGGAGCAGACGCTCTGCCTCCTGGTCGCGGACGAAGTGTTCGCGCATGCGGTCGCGGGAATTCTAGGGCTTCGGCGACCGCCCGCCCCTTCGCCTAGGCTTCGTGCTCGCTCGGCGTGGGCAAAGCGAAGGCTCCCGGGTGCAGGAGGAGCGTCCTGGGGCCGCGCTGCAGCACCGCAGTGGCGAATTCCGCCTGCCAGGCCTCGAGGTCCGCCGGCTGCTCGCGCGCGATCTCGATCAGCAGGGAGCGCCCCTGCCAGCGCAGTTGGATCCCTTCGCCGAGTTCCGCACCCGGCGCCAGGGCCTGGAGCCACGCGGCGGCCGCCAGGGCCGCTTCCGGATGCAGCACCCGCGGCAGCATCTCCCCCGCCTCCTCCGGCGTTCCCAGGCCGAGAGCGGCGGCCAGCAGCACGGTGGGCGCCTCGCCTGCCTGCAGACGCGCCTGCGGAGGCACGTGGTGCAGCATGCTGCCGAGCCAGTCGAGGCGGGCGAGCAGGATCATGTCCTCCTCGATCTTGAGGCGCACGCGCGCCTCGCTGCCTGCGGGCACGCCGATCTCGATCCAGCCGCTGAAGAGGCCGCGCAGACCCCGCAGGCGGTGCAGCGAGGCGCGAAAGGCCCGTTGCAGCAGATCGCGAAGGACGGGCTCGAGGGAGGCGGCCACGGGAGTCAGAGGTTGCACGGCGCTGGAATCTAGCCGCGGCAAGGGCGCCGGTTCTAGTCCGTGGTGCATGGTGCCGGAGGGGGGAATCGAACCCCCACTCCCTTGCGGGAAACAGATTTTGAATCTATCGCGTCTGCCAGTTTCGCCACTCCGGCCGCGGTCGAGGCGGAAATCCTAGCGGATCCGGCGCCGGCGCAAGAAGCGTCCGCCGAGCAGCTCGCATTCCGACCGCCGCGCGGCCAGATCCTCGGCGTCCAGGGCCAGCCCGGCCTCGATCTCGGTGTGACCCCGCGGCGCCGGTTGGAAGCCGGCTGCCAGCATCCAGCGCCGGGCGCGGGCGTCCAGGGCATCGCGCGCCGAGGACGGGGAGTCCGCTCCTTCGCGGTTCTTCAGCGGGGCGAACTCCTCGGCGCGCTCCGCTTCCTGCACCAGTGCGCGGCCGGCTCCGGCGCGTGGCAGGGCGTCGAAGATGAAGCACTCGAACTTGATCGCGGCGCGGCGCGTGAGGGCGAGGTCCGGCCCCAGCGCCGTCACCTCCTTGTGCGCGCGGTGGAGCGGCAAATCGCCGGCGGCGATCTCCTGCGCGAACTCGAGGTCGATGGCGTGCATCGCCAGGTTGCCGGCGCGCAGGCGCAGGCCGCCGTCCGGCGCCCGCTCCTCTTGCAGGCTGCGCGGCAGGTCCGAGTACTCCACGCAAGCGAGCAGCCCGTCGCGGAGCGCCAGCACGCCGACCTTCTCCGCCGGATCGCTCTTCACCACCGCCTTGCAGCTCATGCGCGCCGCGTGCAGCTGGTGGAAGCCGAGGAAGGCGGGATCGGCCATGCGCACGAGCGCGTTGTCCACCTGGCAGGTGAAGAGGGTGCGCACCCCTTCGCGGTGCAGGCGCTCCAGCTGGCCCGCGCGGGCCAGGGCGCGGAACAGCCCGCCGTGGCCGTCGGGATTGCGGAACAGGCGATCCGGCGCGGCCAGCAACAGCTCCCCCGCCGGAGTGAGCGCCGGCAGCATGCCCTGGCAGGCGAAGCGCACGCTGCCGGGCGCCAGGCCGAAGTGGTTGCGCCGCGCGAAGAACTCGCGGGTGGCCGCGTCGTTGTCCGGCCCGGTCATCAGGATCCAGGGAATGGCGGCGCCGCTGCGCTCGCGCAGGCGCGCGATCATGCCGCCCAGGATCTGGAAGAGGCTGGCGCCGCTGATCGCGCCGAGGGGGTACGCGCCCTTGGGGCCGTCGAAGCCGAGGCGCGAGGCTTGGCCGCCGGCGACGGTGACCACCCCCACGTGTCCCTGGCGCAACTCCTCCCAACCGCAGGCGGCGGCGGCGCGCACCTCCGCCAGGTCCACGCGGCTGGAGGGCGGCAGCAACTCCGGCGCCGTCCAGCCGGCGGCGGAGAACTCTGGCGGCGGCTGGGCCAGAGCCTCGCGCTGGCGATCGATCTGGCTCCAGTCGAGCGCCGCCAGCTCGCGCAGCAGGCGCTCGACCCAGACCGGTCCGGCGCGGCGCGCCGGTTCGAGCACGGCTTCGAGGCCGCGCTCGCGTAAGGCGGCCGCAGTCGCGGCCGCCGCGCTCACTTCTCGTCCCCGTCGCCGATGCGGGCCAGCGCCTCTTCGAGCAGGTGCACCAGGAGTTCCACCTTGCGCTCCAACACGAGCTGGCGCTTGGAGATCTTTTCCACGATCGGCGGGAGGAGCGCCTCCAGCGTGTAGTTGTTGATCATGTTGATGATCTCGGCGCGCGTCGCGTCCGGCAACTTGTGAAAGTGGTAGTGGTAGGCGTTGTCCAGCGCGGTCTCCGTGAAGGAGAGCGCGTCCCGCGTGAGGGTGCGCAACTCGTCCGGATCGTGCTCGACGCGGAACACTTCCTTCTTGTAGGTGCGGAGAGCTTCGGCGAATTTTTGTTTCACGGGATGGAGGGGTTAGGGGAAGCGGCGAAAGGCGAGAGATACGTTGTGACCGCCGAAGCCCAGGGAGTTCGACAGGGCCGCGCGGACGGCTTTCTCGCGCGGCGCGCCGGGCATGTAATCGAGGTCGCAGCCGTTCTCCAGGTCGGGCGTGGCGTAGTTCTTGGTGGCGTGGGCCACGCCGCGGTGCAGCGTCAGGGCGCAGGCGACGGCTTCCGCCGCCGCCGCGGCGCCGATGAGGTGGCCGATCATGGACTTGCTCGAGGATACCCAG
>CAZDMB010000141.1:0-7219 GCA_964506175.1 uncultured Planctomycetales bacterium
TGCGCCTCCATCGCCTCCGCCAAGCGGCTCTTCAGCTGGCCGTATCCCGGCGCGCCTGGCCCGCCGCGGCGCACCCTCTCCTGCAACGCGGCGAGTTCCTCCGCGTCCAGGAAGAGCGCCAGCAACTCGAACAGGAAGAGTCCGGCCGGATCCTTGGGCTCCTCCGGCGGGCGTGAATCCGTGACCAGTTGATTCACGCGCTTCTGCAGCGCCTTGCCGCTCGCGAACAACCAGATGTCGTTGCCATAGGACTTGGACATCTTCTGGCCGTCGATCCCAGGAACCTTCTTGGCCGCGCCCGCGGCGGGCAGCAGGCACTCCGGGCGCTTCAGGGCTTCCTGGCCGTACGCGGCGTTGAAGGAGCCGGCCATGTCCTGCGTCATTTCGACGTGCTGCACCTGATCCTGCCCGACCGGCACGAAGTCGGCGTCGTAGGCGAGGATGTCCGCAGCCATCAGAATCGGGTAGGTGAAGAGCCCGACGCTGGCGGAGATGCCGCGCGCCGTCTTGTCCTTGTAGGAGTGCGCGCGCTCGAGCAAACCCATGCCGGTCACCGTGCTGAGCAGCCAGGCGATCTCGGTCACCTCGGGCACGTCGCTCTGCCGCCACAGCACCGCGCGCCGCGGATCGAGGCCGAGCGCCAGGTAGGTGACGGCCGTCTCGAAGACGTTGCGGCGCAGCGCCGCCGGGTCGCGCACCGTCGTCAAGGCGTGCAGATCGGCGATGAAGTAGAAATGCCGGCCCGGACGCTCCTGCAGGGCGATGTGCTGCTGGATCGCGCCGAAGTAGTTGCCGAGGTGCAGCAGCCCGCTGGGCTGGATCCCGGAGAGGTAGGTCTTCACGCTGGCGCCGGGGCCTTCAGCCGCCCCACTCCCAGGTGATCGGCATCTCGACCTGCGCGCTCATGGAGCGGTGCACGGGGCAGGTTTCGGCCGTGCGCACGAGCAGCTTCTTCTGCTCTTCGCTCAGGCGCGACGGAATGCTCACGCTGACCGGCAGTCGGCCGATGCGGCGCAAGGGATCCGCCACCATGTGCTTCTCGACGCGCACGGTCGCGCCCTCCAGGGCGATGCCGTGGCGTTGCGCCACGATGCCCATGGTCGTGAGGATGCAGGAGGCCAGGGCGGTGGCCACCAGATCCGTCGGGCTGAAGGTCTCGCCCTTGCCCTGATTGTCCACCGGGGCGTCGGTCTGGAGGCGGCTCTTGGAAGGTCCGTGCTCCGCCTCGCAGCGCAGCCCGCCCTGGTATTTCACGGTGATCACGACGGCCATGCGCCGTCAGGGTATCTCGGCGCGGTCGATTTCGCCGCCGGCGCGGCGCACCGCTCCGGCGGTTCCGCCGCGCAGGGCCCGCACGCCGCGCGCGAGCCAGCCGAGCGCGTCCACCAGCCGCGTGCCGACGGTGCGCTGACCGGCCCACAGGCGCAGGATGTGGTTCCAGCCGAGCCGGTAGCCCCGCCGCGCGCGCGCCGCGCCCCGGCCCCAATTTTCCCAGTCCCACGCCGTCAGCAGCACGCGCGTGCCGCCGCCCTGCGCCAGGAAGCGCAGCTCGACCGTCTGCGCCGTGGCGGGGTCGCGGCCCGGATGGAAGGTGAAGGACACGCGCGCCGGAGGTTGGATTGCGCGCACCTCGCCCCACTGGAAGCGGCGGCCGTCGGCGTGCTCCTCGAAGATGCGGCCCCCCGGCCGCGCCTCGAAGACGAGACGGCGCACGCGCTCGGCGCCGATCGAATGGCTGGCGTGGGGCCACCAGCGCGCGAAGTCGTCGACGAAACGCCGGAAGGCCTCCTCGGGGGGCCACGGCACGGTCACGGCGCACTCGATCGGCGGCAGGCGGGAATCAGCCATGGGCGGCGGTGTCCTGGGTGGCGTAGGCGCGCAGGGCCTCGGCCCACATGGTTTCGACGTAGCGGCGCAAGGCGAGCAGGCCGGCGGGGTTGGGGCCATAGATGCGGCGCGTGCCCGCGCGCCGCACCGTGACCAGGCGCGCCTGGCGCAGCACCTTCAAGTGCTGCGAAGCGGCCGGCTGACTGACACGGGCGTAGCGCGCCAGTTCGCCGACGGCGCGCGGCTGCGCGCGCAGGCGCGCATAGATCCGCCGGCGGGTGGGGTCGGCCAGCGCCGCGAGTGCCTGAACATTGGCCATGACTTATATAATTACAAAGTTAAGGATTGGCGTCAAGGCCGGAAGGCCGCGGCGGCGGCTACCATCCGCCCCATGCTGGCCGCCCTCCTGCTCCTCCTGGCCCTGCCCCAAAGCGGCCGCCTGGTCGTCCTGAACAAAGCCGAGGCCAGCGCCTCCCTGCTCGATCTCGCCACGGGAGCGGAGCGCGCGCGCTTGCCGGTCGGCATCGGTCCGCACGAAGTGGCGGTGTCGCCGGACGGCCGCCAGGCGGTCGTCGCCAACTACGGCGGCGCCGTGCCGGGCTCCTCCCTCAGCGTGATCGACCTCGTGGCCGAGCGTCCGGTGCGCACCGTGGATTTGGGCGCCGCCGCCCGCCCGCACGGCATTGTCTTCGACGCCGACGGCGCGCACCTCTGGGTCACGGCCGAGGAGCGCAAATCACTCCTGCGGGTGCGCCTCGCCGACGGCGCGGTGGTGCAGGAAGTGCCGACGCCGCAGCCGGTCGGCCACATGGTGGTCCGCGGCGCGAACGGCGCGCTGTACGTCAGCCACATCGGCGGCGGCGGGGTGACGCCGGTCCTTCCCGACGGCGACGCCTGGGCCGCGGCCAGTTTCATCCCCACCGGCAAGGGCGCCGAGGGCATCGCGCTCAGCCCGGACGGGCGACGCCTCTGGGTCGGGCATCGGGAAGACCACAACGTCGTCGTGCTCGACACGGGCACCCTGCAGCCGCGCGCCACGCTCGCGGCTCCCGGCTTTCCCATTCGCGTGCAGTTCACGCCGGACGGACGCACCGCGCTCGTTTCGTGCGCCCAGGCGGGCGTGCTGCGCTTCTACGACGCCGAGCGCCTCGTCGAGGCGGGCGCCCTCGATTTCGCCGCCCAGGTGAAGGCCGACCGCGCCGGCGGGCGCCTGCTGGACGAATTCGGCGACAGCCCGGCGCCGATCGGCATCGTCGTTCCGCCCGCCGGCACGCACGCCTACGTGGCGCTCGCCAACGCCGACCGCATCGCGGAGGTGGACCTGGGCAAGCGCGCCGTCGCGCGCTGGCTGAAGGCCGGGCGCGAGCCGGACGGAATGGCGTGGTATCCGGCGCCGGCCGCGCGCTAATCGACCTCCCACTCCAGCACCCCGGCCGAGGCCTGCTCCTGCAGGCGCACGCGCAGACGCAAGGCGCGCGTCGTCACCGGCGCGAAGACCTGCGCATTCCACGCGTCCAGCGCCACCCCCAGGGGCGCGGGCGCGGACACCGGCTGCCAATCCCCCGCCGCGTCCTGCCACTCGAGCTGCGCGGCGGCGGGCACGCGGCAGCGGCCCACGCCGCGGTCGTCGAACCAGTAGACGCGGGTGGTGCTGACGACGCGCGGCGCGTCGAAGTCGTAGCGCAGCCACTCTTCGCCGCCGAGCCGCGGCCAGAAGGTGTGCCGCGGCACCGAGTGATCGCCGGAGGCCTCGGGATGGATGCCGTCATGGAGCGCCGCCAGGGTGTCCAGCTCGAAACATTGCGAGGCGCTGGCGCGCGCGGCGCTGGCCAGCGTCGGCACGGCGGCGACGCGCGCGCCCGCGGCCGTGCGCGGCAGCCACACCGCCATGCCGCCCGGACCGCGGTTGGCCCACACCCCGTAAGGGATCATGCGGATCGGCGCGTCCTCGCTGACCACGGCGCCGTCGGCGCCGCGCCGCGCGCGCTTGGCGGTGCCGACCAGGGTCATGACGCCGCCCAGCAGATCCGGCTCCCATTGCGGCGTCAAGACGGCGCCGTCCGGCAACCAGAGGTCCTCGACGCGGCCGCCGTGATCCACGCCTTCCACGCAGTAGACCAAGGGGCCGCGCTCGATCGCCACCCGCCCGCGGCAGGCCGCGACTTCCTCGCGCGCGATCACGCGGCGCACCGGCAAACGGTAGATCACCTGGCGGACGAAGCGCTCCCGTCCGCGCAGCGTGCAGGCTTGGGTGTCGAAGCCGGAGGGGCTCTCACGCTCCAACGGTTGCAGGTAGGCGTACAGGCCGCCCGGCGCGGGAGCGCCGTGCACGCCGTTCGGCACGCGGAAATGGAAGTCCACGTCCAGCGGCGGCCCCCCATCCGCGAGCTCGGCGCTGAAATCCATCTCGCCTTGCCACGGCCATGCGGTCTGCATCTCGAGCAGCAGCGGCCGCTCCGCCACCGTCAATCGGGCGGTGCCCGATTGGAGGAAATTGACGAAGACCTCGCGTCCGCGCACGGCGTACTGCATGCCCGGCACGGAGGGCATCAGGCGCACGACGTTCACCGGACAGCAGGATGTGCCGAACCAGGCGGCGCGGCCGCCGTCGCCCGATGGGTCCACCGGGCCGTCGCGCCGCGCCAGCGGATTGGGATAGAAAAAGCGATCGCCGGAGAGCGACACGCCGGCAAGAAAGCCGTTGTCGAGCACCCGCTCCAGGACGTCGAGATAACCGGCGTCGCCGGTGGCGAGGAACATGCGATGGTTCCAGAGCGCGTTCGCCACCGCCGCGCAAGTCTCGGCGTAGGCTGTGGCGTTCGGCAGTTCGAAGGCGTCGCCGAAGGCTTCGCCGGCGGCGCGGGCGCCGATCCCGCCCGTGAGATAGAGCTTGCTGCCGACCACGTCCTGCCAGAGGCGCTCGCTCGCGCGCAGGTACGAGGCGTCGCCGCTGAGAGCCGCCACGTCCGCCATGCCGCTGTAGAGATAGCCGGCGCGCACGGCGTGGCCGACCGCCTCGCGCTGCGCGACGGGCGGCTCGTGCGCCTGCAAATAGCGCAGCCAGCCGGCATTCATGCCGGCGGGCTCGGCGGCCGCGGTGCCGCGCGCATCCAGGAAGTATTTGGCCAGGTCCAGGTAGGCGCGCGTGCCGGTGGCGCGGTACAGCTTGGCGAGGCCGATCTCGACCTCCTCGTGTCCCGGCCAGGCGTGGCGCCGGTCGCTTCCCGGACCGAAGGTGCGCGTGAGCAAGTCCGCGGCCTTGATGGCGACGTCCAGCAGCGCGCGCTTGCCAGTGGCCTGATGATGCGCCACCGCGGCCTCGAACAGGTGTCCCAGGCAGTAGAGCTCGTGGCTCTCCTGCAGGAAGGACCAGCGCTCCGGACCGGTCCCGTCCGGCGTGTGCGCCGGATCGATCGTGCGCGCCGTGTAGAGGTAGCCGTCCTCCTCCTGGGCCGCGGCGATCCATCCGATCAACTCGTCGAGGCGCGCGTCCAGCGCCGGATCCGGCGCGATCGCCAAGGCATAGGCCGCGCCTTCGATCACCTTGTAGACGTCCGAATCGTCGTACCGCTGGCCGCGGTGAGCGCCGGCGTGCAGGCCGCCGGCCACGGCGAAGTTCTCCAGCCGTCCGGTCTCCGCGCATTTCGCCAAGTCGTAGGGAACGGTGACGGCGCGGTTGGTCTCCAGGCGTGTCCCCCAAAAACCGCCCGTGAAACGCACGGCGGTGAACTCCACCGGCTGGATCGGGTAGTCCGGCCCCTGCAGCGCCAGCCAGCAGCAGATCGCGACGATCACGGCGCGCCGGCCGCGGCCTTCGCCTGACGCTCCTTGTCGCCGCGCTCGCCGGCCGCGTGCAAGGCGTCCACGATGACGCCGACCTCCGCCTCGGTCAGGCGTTGCTTGACCTTCAGCAGCAGGCCGCGGAACGCCTCCACCTCGTCCTCGCGGTACGGGCAACCGAGATTCGACCCGGTGGGATCGTCGCTGTCAGCGAGCGTGCGGCCATCGGGCTCCCGGAACGCGAACCAGGGCAAGCCCTGCTTGCCGCCATTGGTCTGCTTCTCCAACTCGGCGCCGCCTTTCATGCGGTCGCGGTCGATCCAGCAGATCACGAAATCCTTCGCCAGCAGGGGTTTCACCGTCGGGAGGTCCAGACCGGCCTCCATCTTGTGGCACCAGCCTCACCACGGCGCTTCGAAGGCGAGCAGCACCCGCTTGCCGGCGGCCTTGGCGCGCGCGTTCGCGGCGGCGAGGACTTCGTTGGCGTCCTGCGGCGCGGCCTGATGCTGCTTGAGGAAGGCCAGCACCTTGGCCGGATCATGATGGTCGCCGTCCTCGAGCGCGCCGGTTTCCTGGTTGGCGACGGCCTTGCCGGAGGCGTCGAGGACGGTCAGGTAGGGATAACCGCGCGCCAGGTCGGCGCCGTACTGCTTGGCCAAGCCGGCGTTGACTTGGGTGTCGCCGGCCGGCACGTGAACCACGCGGTACTCGTAGAGCAGGGTGCGCGCGACTTCCCGGTTCTCACGGAACAAGGCGTCGAGCTTCTTGCACCAGCCTCACCACTCGCCGCCCCACATCAGGAGCACGCGCTGGTTCTTGGCGGCGGCAATCTCGAGCGCGGCGGCGATCTGCGGAGCGGCCGTCGGCTCCTGCGCAGCGGCCGGCTCGGCCGTCTGCAGGGACAAAAGGGCGAGGGCGAGCAGCATGCCCCCATCCTAGCGCTCAAGGCTGGACCTGGTAGAGCTTCCCGCCGCCGGCCGTGAACTCCGCCGACTTGGCGGCCATGCCCTCCGCCGCCATCTTGCGCACGTCCGCGGTCAGGCGCATCGAACAGAACTTCGGCCCGCACATGGAGCAGAAGTGCGCGAGCTTGGCCGATTCCGCGGGCAGGGTGGCGTCGTGGTAGGCGCGAGCCGTGACCGGGTCCATCGCCAGCGCGAACTGGTCCTCCCAGCGGAACTCGAAGCGCGCCTTGGACAAGGCGTCGTCCCAGGCGCGCGCGCCCGGCAGGCCCTTGGCCACGTCGGCGGCGTGCGCGGCGATGCGGTAGGCGATCACCCCCGCCTTGACGTCGTCGCGGTCGGGCAGGCCGAGGTGCTCCTTGGGCGTGACGTAGCAGAGCATGGCGGTGCCGTGCCAGCCGATGTTGGCCGCGCCGATGGCGCTCGTGATGTGGTCGTAACCGGGGGCGACGTCCGTCACCAGCGGGCCCAGCGTGTAGAACGGCGCCTCGAAGCAGTCGCGCAGTTCGAGGTCGACGTTCTCCTTGACGAGGTTCAGCGGCACGTGGCCGGGTCCCTCGATCATGACCTGCACGCCTTCGGCCCAGGCGATCTTCGTCAACTCTCCCAGCGTGCGCAGTTCGCTCAACTGGGCCTCGTCGTTGGCGTCC
>CAZDMB010000142.1:0-7144 GCA_964506175.1 uncultured Planctomycetales bacterium
GCGACAGTGCCGCGCCAGCCGGCGTGCGCGACGCCGGCCGCGTGTCGCCGCGGAAATTCTCGCCCGCGGGCGGAGGCATCCAGCCGCTCCATCCCGGCTCGCCCCAACCCGTCCCGCCGCCGCCCGGAGCCAGCACGCCGACCCCGCCGGTGCCCGGGCCGCCGCCGCCGCCGCCTCCTCCTCCCGGGCCCCCGCCCCCGCCGCCGGGACGAGGCGGCTGGATGCGCTCCTGCTGGAAATAGAAACTGCCGATCGCGTTGTTGATGGCATCCCAGTCGTCCCGCAGGAAACAGTCGTTGAGAATGCTGTCGTAGCGCACCCACTCCGTCAGCGAGGAGTCGCCGGTGCGGCTGATCTGCACGAATCCCGAGAAGTCCTCGGTGCCGGGCACGTAGGCGAAGGCGCTGACGCCGCGGCCCTTGACGGAGATGGGCATCAAGTGCACGCGCCAGATCGGGCTGTCCTGCAGGGCTGTGCCGTCGGAGAGGTAGAGATCCTCGCGCCACTCCATCACGAAGGCGTTGCCGCCCGGGTCGTAGACGTTCTGATCCCGCGTGGCGGCGTAGCGCGGCGTGAGCACGTTGCGCTCCGTGATGATCAGGCTCGTGCCGGAGCGGCCGGAATAGCGCACGATCTCCAAGCCGCCCAGGCGCGCGCCGTCGGCGGTGCGGATCGGCGTGCCGTCGAACCACACCGGCGCCGGCTGCCAGAGCACCAGATAGCCGCCGTCGGATTGGAAAGCCTCGGCGAAATACGGGTCGCCCGCCAGGAAGGGAGCGAGGTCGAGTTCGCCGGTCCAGGCGCCGGTGATGCCGCGGCCGACGAAGATCGGCGTTCCGTCCGGCGTGACCACGTTCACGTCCTCGAAGCCCTTCTCGCAGACGGCCAGCGACCACGGGCCGAAACTGCCCGAGAGGCTGCCCCCGCCGGGCGGCACGTCGCCGGCGAGCACCGCGCTGTAGCCGTAGATCTGCGCGCCGGCGCCTCCCGGGTGGTCGGTGTCCTGCGCCAAGGCGAGGGTGTCGCTTTGCTCGCGCACCGCGCGCCCGCCGATGTACTTGCCGGCACCAGCGCCGCCCAGGCGCGTGAGGTTGAAGCTGGTGTCGGTCTTCGAGGAATACTCGATCACCTCGTTGCCGATCTGCAGCGCGCCGAAGTTCGGAAAGCCGGCAGTGCTCTCGACGTTGATCGAGCCGCCGGCGTCGCCCGGGGCGTAGCCGCCGGGACCGGCGCTCAGCCAGTCCTGGCCGTCCACGTCGCCGCGCGGCACGCCGTCCACCGCGAACTGCACGCCGCCCGGTCCGACGCCGCGCAAAAGCGCATTGAGGTGGAACGGCCGGCCGCTGAGCGGGTACTCAGCCGGATCCACCTTGATCGTCCAAGCCTGCTCGAGGCCGTCCGCGTCGCCGGGGTCCTCGCCGGCGGCGTCATAGGCCTTCAGCACGAGCAGGCCGCGCTCCATCGCCGCGACCATGCGATTGCGCCGCGTCTCGACGCCGGCGACGTCGAGCAGGACCGTGTCCTCCAGGCCGGCGCGCGGTTCGAACCAGGCCTCGACGCACAGCGGCTCGCTGGTGCTGAAGCCGTTCACGAGCGGCACGCCCCAGCGCGCCAGACTCTCGGCCACGGGACCGCGCTCGTGCACCGGCCAGCCGAGCGGCGAGACGGTGAAATCGAAGTGCTCGGTGCGGCCCTGCGTGTTCGGCCCCCAGGCGTCCGCCTCCGTGACCGGATCCGGCAGCAAGGCGAAGGTTTCCGGACTCGTCTCGGGGAGCACGCGCCCGACGGTGCTAAGGGTGCCGAGGCGCAGGGTCGGATCGTTGATGGCGCCGCCGAAACCCGCGCGGTCCCGGCCGAGGTGGTTCGGCAGGCTGGTGACGCGGTGCAGGCCGCGGCCCCAGCGGCCGAAATCGTCCAGGAAGAGTTGATCGAGCACCGCCGCGGTGAGCGGGCCGTCCGGCGCCGAGGCAAGCTGCACTTCCTCCGAGCGGCGCGCCAGCGTGCGGCCGATGCGCGAGCGCACCACCGCCTGCACGCGGAGGTCGTAGCGGTCGCCGCTGCGATAGGCGAAGGCCGTGGTGCTCTGGCGCAGATGGCCGTTGCAGGGATCCACGGAGTTCAGCCAGATCGTCCAGGCGTCGACGTCGCTCATCTGGCCGTCGGCGGCGAGCGGCGCGAGCACGCGCGTCCAGAGATCGTCCGGGCCCTGCAGCGGACGCGCCGCCAGCAAGCGCGCGACGCAAGCCCGCGCCTCGGCGGGATTCACCCACTCCTCGTTCAAGCGGCCGGAAGCCGGACGATCCGCGAGCAGCGGCGGATTGCCGCGGAACGCCAAGCCGAGGACGAGGGCTTCGAGCCGCTCGGGCGAGGCGGCGTTGACGTCCACGGGTTCGCGCCGCAAGGGCGTGACGCGCGTGGTGAACACCGGCAAGTTGGCGGGCAGCGGCTGGGCCAGCAGCAGGCGCGCGCCGCGCGTGGCCAGCACCACGGTGTCCATGCTGTCGCCGACTTCCGGCTCGATCCGCACCACGCTGCCCGGATTGACGAGATCGTCGTCGCCGATGAGGATCTGATCGGGCGTCTCCGGATTGATGGCCTCGACCAGCCAACTGCCCGGCATCCAATCCGCGCTGCCGAAGGCGCCGCTGCGGAGGGCGCCGTGGTCCGCCAGACGGCGCCGCTCCGTCTCCGGCAGCAGTTCCGCCGCGTCGCCGTCGAGAGCGAAGTCCAGCATGTCCGCGGCGAACTCCGGGGAGCGCTGCTGGCCGGTGCGCAGGCGCGCCAAGGCCAGCGTCCAGACGCGCGGATCCATGACGAAGTGCCCTTCGCGGAAGCGGCGCTGGTCCAGGTCCTTGGGCGGATTCGGATCCGGCAGCACGCCGGTGAATTTGCCGCCGGTCTTCCCGGTGTATTCCATCCAACTCCCCCCCACCAGCAACAATCCTTCCTCGGGGAAGCCCTCCGTGGAGGTGACCGCGATCTCCGCATCGCGGTAAGTCACGTCCTTGGTGAGGAAACAGGGATGGATGAGGTTCTGCAGCAGAAGCGGCGGCGCGGTGCCCAGCGGCAAGCGGCTCTGCAGGGAATCCACCTCCGCGCCCCATGCCTCCGCGGATTCCTCCCAGCCGCCGCCGAGGCTCTGCGGCAGGATGCCCAGCGCGCTGCCGTCCCATTCGGCTGCCGCATCCCACAAGGGCGTCGGGTCCGCGGCCGGATGGCTGCTCTCCTGCGCGCCCGCCATCGCCGCCACCGCGGAACTCGCGGCGATGCGCGCCTGGGAGCGGCCCAAGGCCTCCGCCGACGACTCCTGGCGTAGGCGCGTGGCGATCAGATACGGCACGCCGAGCGAGAAGAGGAGGCCGAGCGCGAGCAGCACGACGATGAGGGCGCTGCCGCGGCGGGCGCGAGGAGCAGCGCGCCTCACGGGGCCTCCTGCGTGAAGCGGCCCACGAGGAAGGCGCCGATCTCGTCCTCGCCCTCGAGGATCGCCACGCGCACGGCTTCCGGATGGGCGGCGGCGGCCAAGCGCCCGTCGCGGTCGAAGAGCAAAGCGGGCACGCCGGCGAAGGTCACGGAAATCTGCTCCGCGAGTTCCGGCCCGTCCTCGCGGACGCGCGACCAGACCACCGCCTCGTCCACGCGACCGTGAAAGCCGCCTTCGGTGGCGCCGAAGCGCGGCGGCGTGGTCGGCGCGCCCAACTCCGGGCCGATCGTCTCGGAGGCGGCGAGTTCGCCGTCGAGCCACAGGCGCGCCAGGCCGTCCGCGGCGGCGACGCGCAGATGCTGCCAGCGGCCGGCGCGCAGCAGGTGCCCGGGTACGTCGAGCTGCGTCCAGGCGAGAAAATCGGCCTGACCGGTGCGCAGGCGCGCCTGCATGCCGCCGTTGCGGCGGCACTCGAGGTCGAACAAGCCTTCCCATTCGCAGACGCGCCCGGCGTCGCCAGGCGGCAGCAGCAGGTCGAACTCGAGCGCGAAGCCTTCGCCCAACTCGACGCGCCCGCCGCGCCCTTCGACCACCGCTGCGCCGCCGTCCATCAGGTCGAGTCCGGCGCCGCTGCGGCCGGGACCGCCCAGGCGCGCGCCGCCGTAGGTGCGCACGTTCTCGGAGTCGGCGAAGGCGGGTTCGAAGCCCGCCTCCAGCGCCGGCCGATAGACGTAGCGCGCGATGCGCGGGCCGCTCTCGGCGGTGGCCGGGAGAATCGCCACCCGCACTTCCTGGCCGCTGGCGCGCGCGCGATCCCGGCTGGCTTCGAGGAAACTCTCCAGCGTGACCTGCAGGCCGCGCGATCCGGGATCCATGCGATCGAAGCCGGCGAATCCCAGCCCAGCCACGATGCCCAGAAGAATCATGACGACCATCATCTCCATCAGCGTGAAGCCGTCTTCGCGCGGGTGACGCGGCGCGGGCACTCTCATGGCTCAGTCGTCCCAGTGCGTGATGTCGTCCTCGGTGCCGAACATGCCGTCCTCGCCGGCGGAGATGAGTTGGAACTTGCCGGGTTCCTCCCAGCCGCCGGTGCGCGCGTCCTTGCGCGCCTGCAGCGTTTGCTCCACGGGCGCCTCTTCCTCGGGCCCGGCCAGGTACACCTGCGGCGTCGCGTCGGCGTAGTGCAGGCCCTCGAAATAGGCGATCGGGTTGCCCCACGGATCGCCGACCTCCCAGAGATCGCGCGAATCCAGGCGCGTCTGCGTGCGCGTCGTCAAGTCTCCGTCCGTGTTGACGAGCCAGTCCTGATTGGGCAGTTCGCCGAGATACGCCGGATGATAGAACTGCAGGTACAAGGCCTCGGAGCCGGCGTTCTGCGCGTTCGCCGAAACCCCCGCCGGCAGGCGATCGTCCGGGTAGGCGCCCTGGGCCGTGCGGTAGGCCTCGATCATCACCGCCAGCTGCTGCAAGCGGGAGCGGCATTTGCGCTCCTGCGCCTGCCCGAACACGCGGCCGCTCACGACGAGGAAGGCGGCGCCCAGCAGCGAAATGATGACCATCACGATCATCAGCTCGAGCAAGGTGAAGCCGCCGCGGCGGCCGGCGCGGTCGCGGCTCATCCCTGTTGCACGTAGACGAGTTCGAGATTGTCGAGGGCGGCGTCCACTTGGAGTGCGTTCGCGGTCTCGACGTAGGCGCCGTCGGCGATCTGGCCGGTCGGGTTGCGCAACTGCGTGACGGGCTCGGCGAAGACGTTGACCCCGTCCACCCACACTTCCAGCACCGGTTGCGCCGGTTCGCGGTCGAGGCGGAACTCCACGTGGAAGGGCTGGCCCGGCGATACGGTGGCGCCGACGCGGCCGAATGCCGGCTTGCCGGCGCGCGTGGTGGTCCAGTGGAGCACGCCGTCGCGATCGCGGTGCACGCGGAAAATCCAGGTTTCCGCGGCGCGATTGCGCAGGGCGACGAACACGCCGGCGTCGCCGCGATGGTCGCGGCCGGTGGTGAGATCCATGGCGGCCGAGCGGAAAGCCATGGCCGGAATCTCGCGGAAGGCGCGCGTCTCGCCCTTCTCCTTGTGATTGCCGCGGATCACCAGCGCGCCGTCCTCGAGCCGCGGCTCGACGCCGTTGCGCGCGAGCGTCTGCGTGTCGTAGCCGGGACGCAGCCGCCGGCCGTCGAAACCGTCGCGCCAACGCCGCAACTTGTCGTGCGCCTCGATGCGCGCCTGCCATTGCTTGGCGTAGACGCTCTGCGGGTCGTCGGGAGTCTCGCGCAGCGCGTCTTGCAGCTGGCTGAACTCCGCGACCGCGCCGTCGAGGTCGCCGTCGGCGTAGAGCGCGGCGGCCGTGCCGTTGCGGGCCGCCGCGAGCGTCGGCTCGAGGTTGAGCGCGCGTTCGAAGGCGCCGCGCGCCTCGGCGCTGCGCCCCAGCGCCAACAGATTCAGGCCGCGGCGCAGGGCGAGGTCCGCCCACACGCCGGCTTCGGGACCGCCGGAGCGGGCGTGCGCCGGCGCCCGAGATTCGGCGCTGCGCAAGGCGACTTCCGCGCGCGGAGCCTCGCCGTCGCCGGCGAGCAGCCAGCCGAGCGCCGCGAGCGCGGCGGCGCAATCCGGCCACTGGCGCACGAGGGTCTCCAGGCCGGCGGCGGCGGCGTCGAGGTCGCCGTCGCGCAAGGCGCGATGCGCCGCCAGCCAGCGCGCATAAGGCAGCGAGGGATCGAGGTCGAGCGCCTGCTGCAGCAAGTCGCCGGATTCCGCGACCATGCCGACCTTGTCCAGCCAGAAGGCGAGCGCCGCGAGCGCCGGCGCCGCGTCGAGCGGCGCGGCGGCGGCGCTGGCGCGCAAATCGCGCACCACTTCGCCGGCGGCGCCGCCCGTCGCGGCGGCCGTGATGCCGCGCAGGTACAGCAGGCGCGGATCCGCGCCGACGGCCGTCACCGCCTCTGCCGCCGCCTCCGCGGCGGTGGCGAACTCGCCCGCCAGGTAATAGGCGCTGGCGCGACCGCAGTGCGCATCCACCAGCAAGGAATCTCCCGGCGGCGCGGTGGCGATCACGTCCTCGAAGGTCTTGGCCGCATCGGTCCAGGCGCGCGCGCCGAGTTGGGCGCGGCCCAGAGCCAAACCGGTGCTGAGGGAGACGTGCAACCGGGCGGTGCCGCCGAGGTTGCGGCGCGCCGCAGCCAGCCGCGCCACCGCCTGCGTCGCGTGCCCGCGATGGACCTCCATCAGGCCGAGCGCCACCGCGGCGTCCGGATCGCGCGCGTCGAGCGCCAGCGCCGTCTCGAGCTGGCGCTCGGCAAGGTCGTCGCGTCCGAGCAGCCGCATGACCGCGGCCATGCGCACGCGCGGCGCGGGATGCGCGCGGAACCGGCCGGGCGCCGCCGGCAGTCCGGACGGCAACGCCTGCTCGCCGCCGGCGAGCGCCTCGCCCGCGAGTTGCGCGTAGAGGGCGAAGGCCCGGTCCAGGGCGAAGGTGCGCTCCCAGACCTCGCCGAGCGCCATCCAGTTGTAGACGTCCTCCGGCGCCTTGCGCACGAGCTCGGTCGCGAGTTCCTCCGCGCGCCGGAAGGCGAGCGACTCCAGCAGGCCGAGGTCGAGCAATTGGCGCAGGTATTCGCGCGCTTCCTCCGCCTTGGCCGGTCCGAGTTGGGCGCGCCAGCGGCGGAAATCCTTCTCGATGCGGTTCACCAGGGTGTTGGCGAGCGCGAAGGACTCGT
>CAZDMB010000143.1:0-7112 GCA_964506175.1 uncultured Planctomycetales bacterium
GGACGCGCCGCGCGCGCGAGTCGGCCGCGGCGCCGGGTTCGTTGAAGGCCACGTGCCCGTTGACGCCAAGGCCGAGAATCTGCAGATCAATGCCGCCGGCGGCGGCGATCGCCGCGGCGTAGCGCGCGCACTCCGCGGCGACGCCGGCCGCGGGCACCCGACCGTCGAGGAAGTGGGCTTGCGCCGCCGGCAGGTCGAGATGGCGGAACAGTTCCTCGTGCATCTGGTCCGCGAAGGAGCAGCCGGCGGGCGCCGGCCAGTACTCGTCGAGGTTGAACGTGATGACGCGCCGAAAAGACAGGCCCTCGTCCCGGTGCAGACGCACGAGTTCGTGGTACAGCAGTCGCGGCGTGCCTCCGGTCGGCAGGCCGAGCACCGGTCCGGCCGGCTGCGCCGCGGCGCGCCGCCTCATGTCCGCGGCGATTTCCGCCGCCAGCGCGCGCGAAGCGGCCCCGGCGTCGGCGTAGACGCGCACCACCGGAGCGTGCACGGCCGGCGCGTCCACCCTAATCCGGCGTGTAACTGAGCGCCTTGCGCTGGCGGACGTAGCCGCCCTGCGGCAGGAGTTCGTACACGTTGCAGCCGTCAAGTTCGCCGCCGTAGACGTGGATCGTCACCGCGGGCGTGGAGTGGGGATTCGACAGCCGGTGGTACTCGAAGGGCGGGATGAGGGCGCCGGCGTCGCCCACCCCGGTCACGAGGCGGCTTTCCTCGCGGAAATCGAGCACGCCGGAGGCGGAATCTCGATCAGCCTGCCGCGAGAAGTTTTCCACCAGGACGCGGCCGCGATAGACGCACTCGACACACCAACGCCCGGCGTGGTCGTGGAGGCCGGTGCCCTGGCCGTGATCCCACACCATGACCACCACGGTGTATCGGCCCGCCGGATCGCGGTGCAGGAGCCGGCGCGCATAGCCGGCCGGCGCCGTCCGCAGAAAAGCGCCGGCGATGACGGGCTGCCGGCTCTCCACGGCCTCCTGCAAGGCCTCCTTCACCAGACGGCACCGGCTGGTGTCGTCGTGCGCGAGCACGGCCTGATCCAGGGCTTGGATGAGGCCGAGCACGGGTTGGAGGGCGGGATTGGCCACGCGTCCAGAGGGCGCTCCGAGTGTAGCGAAGGCCGGCGGGCCCCGGTCCGCACGACTTTCTCCAGCAGGCGGCGCTCCCAGCCGTAGAGGTTAGACTTGGCGTGCCGGTCCCCCTCAGGGGGTCCCCCGCCGGACTCTCCTCAAGACTGACCCATGAAATCCATCGCTTCCCTCGCTTCCCTCGGCCTCGCCGCCGCGCTGTTCCCAGCGACGGTCGGCGCCCAGGCCGTCGCGACGCCCACCCAAGCCCAACAGGAGCAGACGGCCTTCGTCCTGCGCCTGGAAGGCCTGACGACGGCCAATCAGGCCGCGATCCAGGCCGAGATCTCCAAGGTGCCCACCGTGGCTGCCGCCACCGTGGATGCCGCCACCGGCAAGGTCTCGATCATGACCGCCCCCGGCGTTCAGTTGGATACCGACGCGGCCAAGGCCGCGATCGCGCACGCCGGCCTGAAGGTCGCGCAGGTGGACATCCCCGCCTGGGCCGCCGAAACAGTCTGGGTGGTGACGGCGCAAGGCGGCTCCTGAAGCGCTCAAGGGAAGGCCCGTGCGGCCTACCAAAGCGTGCAGAACGTCGACCAATTCCGCCAGTGCGGCCGTCGCGGCACCTTCACCTTGAAGTCTGGAAGCGAACTCGACAAGGATGGAGTCGCCGCCGCGCTGAAGAAGAGCGGCTTGGGTTTGGCCTCCGCGGAAAAGGTGACGCGCCAGCGGGCGCAGCGCGAGATCAGTTTCGATTTCGCCAAGGCCCCTACGTGAGCGAATACCGCCGACAAGGTCCGTGAGACCTTGATGCAAGTGGCGAACGTGCACGACGTCTACGTGACCGACGCGAAGATCGTGATCGGCGTGAAGACGAACGGCAAGTTGGACGAGAAGGCCATCCGCGAGATCCTGCGGAAGAACCGCAGCGACGGCTTGTTCCCGGTCACCGTGCCGGAAGAGCCGAAGGTCTGAGCCTTCAGCTCGCTCGTGACGCGGGGCCGCCCTCCGGGGCGGCCCCGTTGCGTTTCACTCGGACGGCGTCGGCGAGGGGTCCTTGGGCGGAGCGCCGGACAGCAGAATGGCGATCGAGCGCGTCCGCTCGTCGGACAGCAGGATGATCTGCAAGGCGGAGGTGATCGGCACGGCGAGGAATGCGCCCGCCACGCCCCAGATTCCGGCCCACACCACCACGCTCACCACGATCACGAGCGGCGAGAGGTTGAGCTCCTTGCCGAGGATCTTGGGGTCGAGGTAGCTGCCGAGCACCAGGTTCACGGCCAGGTATCCGGTGGCGGTCCAGAAGGCCGTCAACCAGGCCTCGCCCGCAGCCAGCGCCACCAGCGTGGCCAGCAGGCCGGCGATGATGCTGCCGAAGGTCGGGATGAAGTTCAGCAGGAAGGTGAGGAGGCCGAGCAGCGGCGCGTAGGGCACGTCGAGGAAGAACAGCAGCAGATAGCACAGCAGTCCCGTGAGGAAGGAGATCAGCGTCTTGACCAAGAGGTAGCGCTGGATCCCCCACGCGACGTGTTCCAGCACGGCTCGCGCCTCGGCGCGGCGCTCGCCCGCGATCACCAGGATCTTGCGCTGGAACAGACGCGCCTCGGCGAAGATGAAGATCATGTAGATCATCAGCACGACGAGACTGCGGGTGAAAGCGAGGCCGAAGGCGACGCTCGACTGGGTCAACTGGCGCGGATCGATCTGGCGCAAGCCGTCGATGAGCATGCGCGCCAGCGCCTCCGGCATCGCGGAGGAGGAAAATGTCCGCTCGAGATTGGCGACGATCGCCGCCCAATCCATGCGCTGCGCCGGATCCGCGCCCGCGGCGCGCGCGCCCACGAATTGGGCGAGGTTGTCGCGCACCGTGAGACCCAGCTGCGCAAGTCCGAAGAACAGCAGCGCCAACAGCGCGACGACGGTGACCAGCGGCGGGATGCGCCAGCGCGCGGCGCGGCGCACGATCGGGGCGATCATCCCGGCCAGCAGGAAGGCGATCACCAGCGGCAGCAGAATGGGCGCGCCGACGTGCAGCACCCAGCCGATGAGGATCGTCGCAATGACACCGAGAAGGAAGACTTGCGAGCGTTGCTGGGACGCCACGCGCACAGGATAGCCGCGCCCTCCGATGCGCATGCAAGGTATGATTGGCGCGAATCATGCGGCTCCGCCTCGTCCTCAGCGTTCTCGGCATCCTGATGCTGGTCGGCGGCCTGCTGCCGGTCACTCCGGATCAGCTGTTCGGCAAGCTTGGAATCTACGACGAGGAGCCCTTCCCGGTGGCCGTCTGGACCCTCCTCTTCGCCGCGCGCATGGCCGCCGCGGTGCTCGGGGCGGCTCTGATCGGCGCGGTGTGGCTGCCGGCCCTGCGCCGGCGCTGGTTCGCCGCCCTCGCGTTCGTGGCGGCGCTCGCCGGCGCGTGGCAGCAGTACGGCGCGATGTATCCCCGGCTCGGGCTCGAGTCCATGGATCGCTTCGCCTTCTGGCGCAACGGCTCCGAGCTGTTCGAGGCCTCGCCCGCCTTCATCGACTGGGCGGAAAACTTCGCCGAACGGCTGGAAACCCAGCCCGGCTTCGAGCGCAATTCCTACCGGGTCAATCTGCTGCTCGGGGACTATTTCCTGCGCATCGGCGAGCGCAAACGGGCGATCGAGCTCACGGAGAAGGCCCTGGCGTCCCTGGAGCGCCACCAGGAGAGCGTCGAGGCCTACAAGCCCGGCAGCTACAAGTCGAAGAAGAAGGAGGTGTTTCGCTGGCTGGCGATCGCCAATCTGCGCGCCGGCGAAATCGACCACTGCATCGCCATGGTCAACGCCGAGTCCTGCATCTATCCGCTGCAAGGCGCCGGCCGCTGGGCCGACCCCAGCGGCGCGCGCAAAGCCGAGGCTTGGCTGCTGCAGTACCTCGAGATCGATCCCGCGAACCCGGGCGCTCGCTGGCTGCTGAACGTCGCCCACATGGCGGACAGCACCTTCCCCGAGGGCGTGCCGCCGGAGTACCGCCTGCCGGACGAGGCCTGGAAGGGCGGCGTGGACGCGCCGCACTTCAAGAACGTCGCCCCCGAGTTGGGAGTGCACACGCTCAACGTCGCCGGCGGCTCGATCATGGACGACTTCGACAATGACGGCTTTCTCGATCTGTTCACCACCTGCTTGCGCCAGGACGAGAACTGCGTCTACAAGCACAACAACGGCGACGGCACCTTCAGCGACTGGACCGAGCGCGCCGGGCTGAAGGGCGTCACCGGCGGCCTGGCATGCACCCAGGCGGATTTCGACAACGACGGCTGGCTCGACATTCTCATCTGCGAGGGCGCTTGGCTGGGCGAGCAGGGCATGTTCCCGAATTTCCTGCTGCGCAACCAAGGCGACGGCACTTTCGAGGACGTGACGCGCGCGGCGGGCATGCATGACCCGGCATGGCCATGCCTGGCCGCGGCCTGGTGCGACTACGACCTCGACGGCGACCTCGACGTCTACATCGGCAACGAGCGCTTGCGCAATGGCGTGTTCGCCCCCAGCCAACTGTTCCGCAACAACGGCAATGGCACTTTCACGGACGTGGCCAAGCAAGCCGGCGTGGAGAACATGCGCTTCTCGCGCGGGGTCTGCTGGGGAGATTTCGACAACGACGGCCACGTCGATCTGTACGTCTCCAATTTCGGCGACCTCAACCGCCTCTATCGCAACCGCGGCGACGGCACCTTCGAGGACGTGGCGCCGCAGCTCGGCGTCGCCGAGCAGACCGCCGATCCGCGCAAGCAGCGCTCCTTCCAGTCCTGGTTCTTCGACTTCAACAACGACGGCTGGCTGGACATCTTCTCCGCTTCGTACCCGTTGGCCGGGACCGGAGGCAGCGTGGACGGACCGGCGGCGTCGATGTTCGGCGAGCCGGCGCGCGAGGAAACCTGCAAACTGTGGATGAATGACGGCCGTGGCGGCTTCCTCGACAAGACCGAGGAGTTCGGAATGTTGAAGACGGTGTCGGTGATGGGCGCGAACGTCGCCGACATCGACAACGACGGCTGGATGGACATGTACCTGGCCACGGGCGCGCCCTCCTACGAGGTCTTCACGCCCAACCTGATGTGGCGCAATCTGGGGGGCACGCGCGTCGGCGACGCGACCGTGTCCAGCGGGCTCGGCCACTTCCAGAAGGGCCACGGCGTCGCCTGGGGCGACGTGGACAATGACGGCGACCAGGATTTGTCCGCGCAGCTGGGCGGCTGGTACACGGACGATCGCTACTTCAACGCCCTCTTCCGCAACGACGGCCCGATCAGCGGCGAACGCATCACGCTGCGACTGCGCGGCCAGCGTTCCAACCGTTTCGGCGTCGGCGCGCTGGTCACGGCCGTCACTCTGGAAGGCGGCACGGAGCGCCGCATTCGCGCGACGGTCGGCTCGGGCGCCTCCTTCGGCGGCAACTCGCTGCAGTTGGAGCTGGGCCTCGGTCAGGCGGAGAGCCTGCTCCGTCTGGAAATCCAGTGGCCCCGCCCCGGCTCTTTGGCGGAGCGCACGGAGACGTACACCGGCCTGCCGCTCGGCAGGACGGTGGAGGTCGCGGAAGGCGGCGCCTGGAAGGAGGTCGCGTCCAAGGCCATCCGCCTCGGTTCCTGAGGAAACGCCGCCGACAGCCGCGGCTAGGCTGGGGTCTCCGCCACGCCGGCTCCGACCCGTGCGCTTCTCCCGCTTCGCCTTCGTCGCTCTCCTCGCTCTGATCGGCCTCGCCTCCTGGGTGCTGCTCGGCAGCCCGCGCCCGGCGGAGGACGCCCGTCGCGCCGCGACCGGCGGCTCCGGACAGCCGGACGCCGCCGCCGGAGAGGACGCCTCTGCAGCCGCCGCCGACGCGGGCGCAATCGCGCGCAGCGAGGCGGAGGCCGCTGCCGCCGGCGGCGATGAAGGCGCGGAGTTCTCGGGACCGCGCCTGATCGTGCGCGTGCTCGACCTGATTCAGCGCAAGCCGCTGCCCGGCGCCACGATCTGGATCTTCGATGCGGAGCGGCTCGGCGAGGAAGGCCTGAGCGTCGTCGGCGCCGAAGGGGAAGACCTGGAGGCCGCCGCGCCGCGCCTCGCCGTCAAGCGGATTGCCGACGCCCGTGGTGAAGTGATCCTGCCGCAGCCCAAGCGCTGGCTGCGCCTGCTTGGCCGCTTCCAGGGGCTCTATGGCGAGGCCTTCACCGAAGCCGGCGCCGACGGCATGGTCGTGAAGCTCCTGCTGGAGAAGGACCTGTCCCTGCGGGCGCGCGCGGTGAACGCGGCGGGCGCCGGAGTTCCGCAGATCGAACTGGGCTTGCGCATGCGGCGCCAGGACAACGCGCGTTGGCGCCTGGTGCGCACCTGCGACACCGAAGGGCGCGTCGTCTTCCGCCACCTGCAGCGCGCGCTCGCCTCGCGCAACCCGGGCGAGACCCTGGAACTGGTGCCGGCGATGCCGGCGCTGGATCCTCCGCGCATCGTCCTCGACCTGGCGCGGTTGCCCGAGGAGGAGCAGCTCATCGTGGTGCCCGCGGTGGCCTCCGTCACCGTGCGCCTCTTCGATCCGGATCGGCGGCCGGCCGCTCCCGGGGCGCGCGTCACCCTGCAGGCGCAGCGCGGCGAACCGCCCGAGTGGTTGGGCGAGAACGGCTTTCGTCCGTCTGACGCGGGCGGCTCCCGCACCTTGCGCGCGGAAGGCGGCGAAGTGCGCTTCCCCTTCGTCGGGCTCGGCCTGCCCCTGGAAATTGGCGTGGACTTCGATGGCACCGACAATCCCGAACGCACGCTCGCGCCCGGTCCGACGGAGCCCGGGCAAAACTTGGTCATCGAGGTGATGCAGGGCGTTCTGCGCCCGACGCTGAAGGTGCGCGTGCTGGACGCCGCTGGCGCGCCGCTGATCAACGCCGATCTGGCGGTGTCCCTGCGCAGCACCTCCGCCGCGAATTCCAGCCTGATCGACCGCTCCGGCACCACGGATGCGGACGGGGTGCTGCGCTTCACGCTCCTGCAGAACTGGATCGAGGGCCGGCCGGAGGAGACGCGTCAGATCGAGGTCGTAGCGGAC
>CAZDMB010000144.1:0-7109 GCA_964506175.1 uncultured Planctomycetales bacterium
GACGAGTCGGAGGCGCGCGCCATGGGCCGCGACGCCGCCGGCGTCAAGGGCGCGGAGTTGCGCGCCGGCGACCGCGTCGTCGACGTCGTCACCGCGCGCGAGGACGAACTGCTGCTCATCGCCTGCGCCCAGGGCTACGGCAAGCGCTCGCTCGTCGGCGAGTTCCGGCTGACCCGCCGCGGCTCGCAGGGAGTCATCGGCATCCAGGCCAACGAGCGCAACGGCGAAGTCGTCAACGTCGTCAACGCCAGCCGCTGCGACGAGGTGCTGCTGTCCACGGTGCAGGGCATGATGGTGCGCACGCGCGTGGCTGAGATCAGCCAGCAAGGGCGCAACACGCAGGGTGTGCGACTGGTCAATCTCAAGGAGGGCGACGCTCTCGCCAGCGTCGCGCCGATCCCGCGCGAAGAGGAGGGCGAGAGCGCGTGAGGCTGAGCCGGCGCTGGAAGATCGGCCTGGCGATCGCCGCCTATGCGACGGCCGTGATCGCCATGGCCTGGCTCAGCCTGCCGCACGCCATGGAGGGGGCGCGCGACTTCCGCGCCTACCAGGAAGGATTGACCATGCAGATGACGCAGCGCGGGGCCGACAGGCGCGCCGCGGAGGGCGCGCCGCCCGCACCGGAACCGCGCTAGGCCATGCGGCTGGCCCTCGACGTGCGCGTGCGCCGGGGCCCGCGTTCCTCCTTCGTGCGCGTCAGCGAATTGCTGGAGGAGGCGGCGCGCGCCGCGGGTCTGGCCTGCGCGACCTGGGACGGCGGCCCGTGTCACGCCGACGTGCTGTGGTCGCCGCTGCTCGGGCCCGAGGAGGCGCCGCGCGGGCCGCTCCGCGTCCGCACGCTGCACGACGTCAGTCCCTTGCTGCCGGATCCGCGGCCGGCAGCCGTGCGCGCTTGGCGCGCTTGGCGTTTCCGCCGCCGCGTGCGTCGCGCCGCCGCCGACGCCGATTTCTTCGCCGCCGTCAGCGAGGACGCTCGCGGGCGCGCCGAGCAGGCCTTCCCGTGCCTGCGCGGGAGGATGCGCGTCGTGCCGCATTTCCCGGCGGCCTGCATGCGACCGCTGTCGCCGGCGGAGGCGGCGCCGACGCTCGCGCAGTTGGGGCTGGCTCCCGGCTACGTGCTGTTCGTGGCCGCGCTGCGCCGGCACAAGAACTGGGAGGGGGCGGTGCGGGCCTGGGCCGCCCTGCCCGCGGCGCTGCGCCGCCGCCATCCGCTGGTGCTGACCGGTTCCGCGCAGCGCGCCGGCGACGCGCCGGCGCGCCTGGCCGCGCGCCTCGGCGCCGCGCCCGCGGAACTGCGCCTTACTGGCGCGCTCGGCGACGCGCAGCTGCCGGCCCTCTACTCAGGCTGCGCCGCCTTCCTCTACCCGTCGTGGCAGGAGGGCTTCGGCCTGCCGCCGCTCGAAGCCATGGCCTGTGGCGCGCCGGTGGTTGCGAGCGCCGTCACGGCGATGCCGGAGGTCCTGGGCGCCGCCGCGCTCTATGGCGACCCGGCGGACGCGAGCAGCTTCGTCGCGCCGCTGCGGCGCCTGCTGGAGGACGGGGCGGAGCGCGCCGCGCGCGCCGCCGCCGGACGCGCGCGCGCCGCCGAGTTCGGGCCGGCGCGCACCGGCGCGGCCATGCGCGCGCTGTTGGAAACGCTCGCCGCCGCTCAGGCGAAGTAGCGCAGCCAGACGTACAGCTGGCAGATGCCGATGGACATCAGCATCATCGGAAAGGCGTGCTTGAGGAAGGTGATGAATTTGATGCGGTGGCCGGCGCGTTCGGCGAAGCCGGCCACGATCAGGTTCGCGCTCGCGCCGATCAAGGAGCCGTTGCCGCCGAGACAGGCGCCGAGCGCCAGGGACCACCACAGGCCGAGCGACTGCGCGTCGGTGACTCCCAGGTCGGCGATCACCCCCTTGAGCGTCGGGATCATGGTGGCGACGAAGGGTATGTTGTCGACGATGGCGCTGGCCACGGCGCTCACCCACAGGACCGAGTAGGAGATCAGCTCGAGGTTGCCGCCGGAACGGTCGATGATGTGGTCGGCGAGCAGGCGCAGCAGGCCGGCATGCTCGACGCCGGCCACGATGACGAACAGGCCGACGAAGAAGAAGATCGTCGTCCACTCGACGTGGCCGAAGAAGGAGTGCACGCGCTCGTTCTTCTCGTCGATGCGCCGCCCCAGGTTGGAGAGCAGCATCAGGCCGGAGCCGCCGGTCATGGCGATGGTGGCGGGTTCGAGGCCGAAGGGATGGCCGATGATGAAGCCGCCGATCACCGCGCCGATCACCACCAGGCACTTGATCAGGAGCGGCCAGTCGGTGATCGCCGATTTCTCATCGAAGGCCATCACCCGCGCCATGGCCGCGGGCGAGGCGCGCAGCTTGCGGCCCCACACCAGCCACACCGGCAGCAGGGTGGCGAGCATCACCACGAACACCACCGGCGCCAAGTGGAGCAGGAAATCCAGGAAGGACAGGTGGCCGACCTGGGAGCCGATCATGATGTTCGGCGGGTCGCCGATCAGGGTGGCGGTGCCGCCGATGTTGGAGAACAGGATCTCGACGAAGAGGAACGGGTAGGGCGGGACCTCGAGCTCCTCGGTGATCACCAGCGTCACGGGCACGATCAGCAGCACCGTGGTGACGTTGTCGAGCAGGGCCGAGACCACCGCGGTCACCAGGCCGAGCAGCACCAGGATGCCCCATGGGCGCGCCTTGGCGCGTTTCGCCGACCAGATGGCGAGGTATTGGAACACGCCCGTCTCGCGCGTCACCGCCACCACCAGCATCATGCCGACCAGCAGGCCGATGGTGTTGAAGTCGATGCCGGCGACCGCCTGCTGCTGCGTGATCACCCCCATGAAGACCATCAGGCCGCCCGCCACCAGCGCGACGTTGGCGCGGTTGAAGCGCTCGCTCATCACGACCGCGTAGCACAGGGCGAAGATGATGCTGGCCACCCACACCGGCGACCAGCCGAACAGCACGGCGTTTGCGGCCGGCTCGTGCGCCGCCTGCGCGGCGATCCAGGCGAGGGTGCTCATGGGCTCAGCGGAGGTAGCGGACCCAGACGTAGACCTGGCAGATGGCGATGCTCAGCAGCATCAGCGGGAACGCGTGCTTGAGGAACTCGAAGAAGCGGATGCGCTTGCCGGCGCGCTCGGCGAATCCGGCGACGATCAGGTTGGCGCTCGCGCCGATGAGCGTGCCGTTGCCGCCGAGGCATGCGCCCAGCGCCAGCGACCACCAGATGCCCAGCGACTGGGAGTCGCTCAGGCCGATGTCCTTGATCACTCCCTTGAGGGTCGGGATCATGGTCGCGACGAAAGGAATGTTGTCGATCACGGCGCTGGCCAGGGCGCTGATCCAGAGCACGAACACCGCGATGGTGCTGCTGTCGCCGTGGGCGCTGGCGACGATGCGCCGGCCGAAGACCTCGAGCAGGCCCGAATGCTCGACGCCCGCGACCACCACGAACAGGCCGACGAAGAAGAAGATCGTGGTCCATTCGACGTGGCCGAAGAGCGCGTGCACGCGCTCGTTCTTCTCGTCGATGCGGCGGCCGACGTTGGAGAAGAGGATCAGCGCCGCGCCTCCGGTGATGGCGACGGTGGCGGGCTCGATGCCGGTGGTGCGTCCGAGGGCGAAGCCGGCCAGCACCAGCCCCAGCACGAACAGGCATTTGGCCAGCAGGCGCGGGTCCACGATGGCCGCCTTGGCGTCGAAGGCCAGGACCCGCGCCCGCGCCTCGGGCGTGGCGTGCAACCGCCGGCCCCAGATCAGCCATACCGGCGCGAAGGTGGCGAGCAGCACGATGCCCGCGGCCGGCGCCAAGTGCACGATGAAGTCGGAGAATCCCAGGTGCTCGATCTGCGATCCGAGCATGATGTTCGGCGGGTCGCCGATCATCGTCGCGGTGCCGCCGATGTTGGAGGCGAGGATCTCGACGAACAGATAGGGGTAGGCGGCGACGCCGAGTTCTTCGGTGATCGCGAGCGTCACCGGCACGATCAGCAGCACGGTGGTGACGTTGTCGAGAAAGGCGGAGACCACCGCCGTGACCAGGCCCAGCATCACCAGGATGCCCCAGGGGCTGGCGCGCACCCTCTTGGCCGACCAGATCGCCAGGAACTGGAACACGCCCGTCTCGCGCATCACCGCGACGATCAGCATCATGCCCACCAGCAGGCCGAGCGTGTTGAAATCGATGCCGGCGATGGCTTCGTGCTGGCTGATGGTGCCGCTCAGGATCATCAGCCCGCCGGCCAGCAGGGCGACGTTGGCGCGGTTGAAGCGCTCGCTCATCACGACCAGATAACAGGCCGCGAAGATCAGGCCCGCCACCCACATCGGCGAGAGTCCGAGCACGGCGCTAGGAGACGAGCCGGCGGACGACGTCCCAGTAGGAAATGATGCCGAGCAGTTTGCCGCTGGCGCGATCCACCACCGGCAGATTGTCGTGCGATTCGTAGAGCGCGAGCACGGTCTTGGTGAGCGGCGTGTCCGGATGCACGACCGCCGCCTCGCGCTCGGCGTAGTCGCCGACCGGCTTGTCCCAGAAGCCGCGCAGGCGCCGCTGCAGATCCGCCAAGTCGTCCATCACGAAGGGCAGGTGCGGCAGACCCAGCCGCTCCGTGGCGATGCGCGGCACCAGCATGCGCAACATCGCGTGGATGCCGAACTGGCCGATCATGATGCCGTCCGGTCCGAGGATCGGCACGCTGCGGAAACTGCGCTGGACGAGGAGGTTGATGGTTGCGCCGACCGTCTCATCCGCGCGGACGGTGACGGGGTTCGGGTGCATCAGCGAGGCGCAGCTCATGTCCTGGGGGACGCAAGATTAGCAACGCCCACGGCATGCAAGCCGACGACGATTGCACCGGCATCCCTGCGCGCGCATGATCTCGGCATGGGTGCGGAGGCAGAGCCGCGGCCGCAGGCGGCGGCGGCGGGCGCGGCCTTGCGCGGGGCGCTGGTGACCGCGGCATGGACCTTGGCCTCGCGCCTGGCCGGATACCTGCGCGACGCCCTGCTGGCGGCGATCTTCGGCATGACGCCCCTCCTCGGCGCGCTCAACCTCGCCTGGATGGTGCCCAATCTCTTTCGACGGCTGTTCGGCGAAGGCGCGGTCGCGGCCGCGGTGCAGCCGGCTCTCGCCCGCGCCGAAGCCGGGGCGCCTGCCGCCGGCGACGCGCACGAATTGTTCGCGCGCTGTCAGGGTCGGGTCATCCAAGCCTTGCTTGTCCTGCTCCTGATCCTCGGCGCTGCCCTGCTCGCGGCCTTCGCCCTTCTGCCAGAGGGTCCGGAGCATGCCGAGACGCGGCGCACGCTCCTCTTCGCCCTGGCGCTGCTGCCGTATCTCGCGCCGGTGAGCGTGGCCGCGCTCTTGGGAGCGCCGCAGAATCTGCGCGGCCGCTACCTCTTGCCGGCCCTCGGCCCCCTGACCCTGAACGCCTTCTGGATCGCCGCCCTGTTGTGGCCGTTGCCGCAGGGAGCGGACGACGAACTGCGCGCTTGGGTCGTGATCGCCGCCATCCTCTGCGGCGGTCTGGCGCAATGGGCGCTGCAGCTTCCGGGCGTGCGCGCGAGCGGCTATCCAGCGGCGCCGCGCTTCGGTCCGCTGCCGCCGCCGGCGGCTGCGGCCCTGCGCGGGCTGACGCCGGCGCTCGCCGGTCTGGCCGCGGTTCAACTCGCGGCGCTGGTGGATCAACTCGCGCTGCGCTGGCTGGTGGACGCCTCGGCCAATTCCTACGCCTACTACGCGGCGCGCCTGCTCCACCTGCCGCTGGCCTTGATCGGCTTTTCCGCGGCCACGGGCCTGATGCCCCTTTTGGCGCAGCGCGCCGCGGCGCGCGATTTCCCGGGCTTGGGCGCCGCCCTGCGCGGCGGCGCGCAGGCCACCTTCCTGCTCACGTGCGCGGCGGCGGCCGGACTCTATGCCGTGGCCGCGCCGGCGGTGCGCGCGCTCTTCGAGCGCGGCGAGTTCACCGCCGAGCAGACGCGCCTGCTGACGGCGGTGCTGCGCGCCTATCTGTGGTCCTTGCCGCCGGCCGCGCTCGGCGCCCTTCTGGCGCGCGCGTATCTCGCCTGCGGCCGCCTGCGTTTCCAGGCGATGGCCGCGCTGCTCGTGGTGCCGCTCAACCTCGCCGCGGACCTGCTGCTGATTCCGCGCTGGGGCATTCCCGGCGCGGGCTACGCAACGGCGCTGGCCTTGGGACTCCAGTGCGCGCTCCTCATCGGCGGCCTGGGCGCGCTCGGCTTGCGCGTGCGACTGTGCACCTTGCGCGAACTGCCGGCGCTGCTGGCGCCTGCCGCCGCCGCTTGGTGCGCGGCGCGCGCGGCGCTCGTTCCCTGGGGCGGCGATGCCGCGGGAGCGGCCGGGTTGCTCGCGGCGCTCGGCGCCGGCTTGGCCGCCGCCGGCCTGCTGGCCGCGCTGCTGCGTCCCGCCGATCTGCGCGCTCTGCTGCGCGCTTTTTAGACCGGGCGCACGGCCTGCGCCACCGGCTTCGCCGCGGGCGCGGCGAAGAAGTCCTGCAGGCTGGCGACCTCGGCCTTGCCGCCGCGCAGCGCCCGGATGCCCTGCACCGCTGCTTGCGCCGCCGACAGCGTGGCGGTGCACGGGATGCCGGCCTGGTAAGCCTCGCTGCGGATCATGCCGTCGTCGTCGCGGGTCGCTTTGCCGAGCGGCGTGTTGAGGATGAGGTCGATCTCCCGGTCCTTGATCAAGTCCACGGCGTGGGGCCGGCCCTCGTGCACCTTGTTGATCCGCCGGCAGGGCACGCCGGCGGCCTCCAGCGCGGCGAAGGTGCCGCCGGTGGCGATGAGCTCGAATCCCATCGCGGCGAGGTCGCGCGCCACCACCACGGCGCCCGCCTTGTCCGCGTCCTTGACCGACACGAAGACCTTGCCGCTGGTGGGCAGGCGTCGGCCGGCGGCGTCGCTGGCCTTGGCGAAGGCCATGCCGAAGGAGCGGTCGATGCCCATCACCTCGCCGGTCGAGCGCATCTCCGGACCGAGGTCGGCGCGCGCCCCGGCGAATTTTTGGAAGGGAAAGGCCGGCGCCTTGACCGCGACGTGCTCGCGCGGCCGCGGCTCGGTGACGCCGAGCTCCGCGAGGCTGCGGCC
>CAZDMB010000145.1:0-7034 GCA_964506175.1 uncultured Planctomycetales bacterium
AGGAGATCCTCAAGATCGTGATGGTGCCCGGCGCGCTCGACGCCGAAGCCTTCGAAGGCGGACGCGTGCGGCTCGTCAAGAAGCGCATCGAGGAAGGCGCGCACCTGACGGCGGCCCCGCTCAAGGATCTAGGCGTGCCCCGCGGCGTGGTGCTGGTCATGGGCCAGCGCGGCGAGGAGACCTTCATTCCGAGCGGCGACACTCACTTCCAGGTCGGCGACAAGGTCACCGCCATGGGCGACACCGCCGGCATTAACCGCTTCCTCACCCACTTCCTCGAGTCGCGCGCCGGCGGCCGCGACCTGCGCCGCGCCACCGTGGTCGGCGGCGGGGTCGTCGGCATCGCCGTGGCGCAGGGACTGGAGGCCGCCGGCTGGAACGTCAAAATCATCGAGTCGAGCGAGGAGCGCGCCGCCGAAATCGCGCCGCTGCTGAATTCCCTCGTGCTCCACGGCGACGGCACGGACCTGGAGCTGCTGCGCGAGGAGCGCATCGGCGACGACGCCGTGCTGATCGCGGTCACCAGCAACGACGAGAAGAATCTGCTGGTGTCGCTGCTGGCCAAGCAGCAGGGCATCCCGCGCATCATCACGCGCGCCGACAAACCGGCCAACGAGCGCCTGTTCGAGGCCGTCGGCATCGACGTGGTGCGCAGCGCCATCGGCGCCGCCGTGTCCACGGTGGTGCGCCGCGCCAACCGCGCCGACCGCGACGTCCTCGGCGAATTCGAGCACGGCGACGTGCGCCTGGTGCGGCTCGAGGTGCCGGAGGGATTCCCGCCCACTCCGCTCGGCGAGCTCAAGGCGCCGGTGTTCGCCATCGTCGGCGCGGTGCTGCGCGGCGGCGCCGTCCTGATCCCCCACGGCTCGGACAGCGTGCAGGGCGGCGACCAACTGCTCGTCTTCTGCCGCGCCGAGGGCCTCGAAGAGACGCGGCGCTTCTTCGCGCGCCGGACGCGCACGGAGTAGACGGTGCGGCTCGCGCTGGTCTTCGGCACGCTCGGCAAGCTCCTGCAGGTCTACGCGGTCGCCTTCCTGGCGCCGCTGGCGATGGCGGCGTGGGACGCAGGGCACGGCGGCCCGTGGTCCAGCGTCGGCGTGTACGCCGGCTCGGCGGCGCTGACCTGGGGATGCGGCTTCCTGGCCGCGCGCTGGTTCGAGCAGAAGCCGCAACTGCTCCGCGCCGAAGCTCTGGCGATCGTGGCCGGCTCGTGGCTGGTGGTGGCGCACTTCTCCGCCATTCCCTTCTGGCTGTTCGGCCTGGACTATTACGGCGGCCTGTTCGAGTCCATGTCCGGATTGACCACGACCGGCGCCTCGGTGTTCACCGAGGAGGATTTCGCCAGCGCCGACCGCGCGCTGTTCCTGTGGCGCGCGCTGATCCAGTGGATCGGCGGCTTGGGCGTCATCGCCCTGTTCATCGTGGTTCTGCCGCAACTCGGCGTCGCCGGCCGCCAGATCCTGTT
The DNA here is from genome assembly GCA_964506175.1 of uncultured Planctomycetales bacterium. GTDB lineage: Bacteria > Planctomycetota > UBA1135 > UBA1135 > UBA1135 > JAQBVK01. The sequence goes on from CAZDMB010000145.1 coordinate 1,466, forward strand.
CGCGGAGTCCTCCTCGGCGACCACGGAAATCATCAGCCCCCACGTCCTCAGCACGGCGCGGCGCTTGTGGGTGCTGTACGCCGGTTTGACCGCCGCCGAGATCCTGGCGCTGATCCTGTTCACGCCGATGCTGCCGTTCGACGCCATCTGCAACTCGATGGCGACCACTTCGGCCGGCGGCTTCTCCATCAACCCCCTCTCCATCATGGGCTACCACAGCCCGGCGGCGGAGTGGATCATCGCGGTGTTCATGATGCTGGCGGGCGTCAGCTTCCCGCTGCTGTGGGTGGGATTGTTCCGGCGGCCGCGCGAGTTCTGGCGGGACGGCGAGTTTCGCGTGTACATGGGCGTGTTGATCGGCCTGAGCTTGGCGATCGCTTGCGTGCGCGCCGGCGGCCTGCCCGGCGCCGACGTGCTGCGCGACTCCTTCTTCAACTCCGCCAGCGCGATCTCCGCCACCGGATTCGCCACCCGCGACTTCGCGGCCTGGGCCGAGTCGGCGCAGATGCTGCTTCTCATTTTGCTGATCGTCTGCAGTTGCGCCGGCTCGACCGGCGGCGGCCCGAAGATCGTGCGCCTGATGCTGGCCTTCAAGCACATGCACCGCGAGATGCTGCGCGTGTTGCATCCGCGTGGGGTCTTGCCGATCCGCCACAAAGGCCACGCCATCCCCGAGGAGACCCTGCGCACGATGATCGCCGTCGTCGCGGTCTATTTCCTCGGGCAGTTCGCCCTCGGCGCCGCCCTCACCATCCTCGGCACGCCGATCGTGGCGTCCTTCTCCGCCGCCATCGCCTGCGTGAACAACTTCGGTCCCGGACTGGGAAGCCTCGGACCGATGGCGAATTACGCCGACCTCGGCCCCGCCTCGTCCGTGCTGTGCTGCATCGGCATGTGGCTGGGACGCCTCGAATTCGTCACCGTGCTCGTGCTGCTGCATCCGGACGTCCTGCGCAAGGTTCGCTGGCGCATCGAGCGGGCGGCGCCGAGCGCGCCGTGATCAAGTACCTCGGCTCGAAGCGGCTGCTCGTGCCGCGCATCCTGGCGACGGTGCAGGAATTGGCGCCGCGCGGGCCGGTGCTGGACCTCTTCAGCGGCACGGCGCGCGTCGCCTGCGCGTTGAAGGCGGCCGGCCTGCAGGTGATCGCCAATGACCACAACACCTACGCATGGCGCCTGGCGCACGCGCTGGTGGCGGCGGATCGCGAGACCTGGCAAGAGTCCGCCGCGCCGTTGATCGCGGAGTTGCAGGCGGCCGCGGCCGCGGCGCAGGGCGAGGGCGGCTGGTTCACCGAGACCTACGCGCGGCGCGCGCGTTACTTCCAGCCGGCCAACGCGGTGCGCATCGAGGCCGTGCGCCGCGCCATCGCGCGTCGGCCGCTGCCGCCGGAAATGGAGAGCATCGCCCTCGCCGCGCTCCTGACCGCGGCCGACCGCGTGGATTCCACCACCGGCGTGCAGATGGCCTACCTCAAGGATTGGGCGCCGCGCAGCGCGCGCGTCCTGGCCTTGCAGGCGCCGGAACTTCTGCCCCGTCCGCCCGGCGGCGCCTGCGAGGCCTGGCAGGTGGACGCGCTCGCCGCCGCGCAGCGCTTTCGCGGCGACGTCGCCTACCTCGACCCGCCCTACAACCAGCATTCCTATCTCGGCAATTACCACCTGTGGGAGACCCTGGCGCTCGGCGACGAACCGCCGGTTTTCGGCGTGGCGCAGAAGCGCGCCGACGTGCGCGCGCGCCGCAGCCGCTTCAACTCGCGGCGCGCCTGCCGCGAGGCCCTGGCGGAGATTTTCGAGGCGCTGGCGGGCTGCGCCCTGCTGGTCTCCTTCAGCGACGAGGGCTTCCTGCCGCGCGCCGAGATGGAGAAGCTGCTCGCGCGGCACGGACGCGTGCGCGTCGAGACCATCCCCTTCCGCCGCTACGTCGGGGCGCAGATCGGCATCCACAACCCGCGCGGCGAGCGCGTCGGCACCGTCGGACGCCTGGAGAACTGTGAACTGCTGTTCGTCGTCGAGCCGCCGCAGCGGCGCGGCGCCTAGCCTTCGGCCAGAGCCATGTAGTCGCGCACTTCCTGCACCTCGTCCTGGATGAGGTCGCGGATCGACAGCATTCCGAGCAGGCCGCCCTGCGCGTCCAGCACCGGCAGATGGCGGATGTGGTGCCGCTGCATGAGCAGACGGGCGTCGCGCGCCGTCTGCTCCGCCTGGGCGCAGATCAGCGCCGTGGTCATCACCGTGCCGACGGCGACGGCGTCCACGTCGAGGTTTCGCAGCAGCACGCGTTTGAGGATGTCGCGCTCGGTGAACATGCCCACCAGCCGGTTGCCCTGCATGATGGCGGCGCATCCGACGTTGACTTCCGCCATGGCCTTGGCGGCGTCGCGCACGGTGGCTTGCGGGCTGATGGAAACGACCCGGCGCTGCCGGCCGATCAATTGCTTCAAGAGCGTCATGGTGAAATCCTCCTTGACTTCCAGCAGACCCGAAAACCGGGAAAAGATCAAGGTAAAAATGCGTCGTCGGCCTCAGCCCTGGAGGAGCTCCGCGCGATTGGCATACTGTTCGAGCGCCTCGGGATTCGCCAGGGCCTCCGTGTTGTGCACCGGCCGGCCGTGGATCACCGCCTGGACCGCCAGTTCGCTGACCTTGCCGGAGCGCGTGCGCGGAATGTCGGTCACGGCGGCGATCACCGCCGGCACGTGGCGCGGCGAGGCGTATTCGCGCAGGCGCGCGCGGATGCGCTGCTGCAGCGGCGCGTCCAGGATCGCGCCGGGCCGCAGCCGCACGAACAGCACCACGCGCTCGTCGCCGTCGGCGGTCTTCTGGCCGACGACGACGGCCTCCTCCACCTCGTGGATCTGCTCCACCTGGCGGTAGATCTCCGCGGTGCCGATGCGCACGCCGCCGGGGTTGAGCGTGGCGTCGCTGCGGCCGTGCACGATGAAGCCGCCGTGCGCCGTCTGCGTGGCCCAATCGCCGTGGCGCCAGACGCCGGGATAGTGCTCGAAATACGCGGCGCGGTACTTCGCGCCGTCCGGGTCGTTCCAGAAGCCCACCGGCATCGAAGGGAACGGGCGCGTGCAGACCTGCTCCCCCGCCGCGCCGACGACCGCCTTTCCTTCCTCATTCCAGACCTCCACCTGTTGGCCGAGGCCGGGCCCCTGGATCTCGCCGCGATGCACCGGCAGCAGCGGATTGCCGAGCACAAAGGAGGAGATGAGGTCGGTGCCGCCGCTGATCGAGGCGATCTGACGGCCGGGCAGGTGCTCAGCCAGCCAATCGAAGGATTCCGGCACCAGCGGGGAGCCGGTCGAGATCACGGTGCGCAGCCGCGGCTGCGGACCCGGCAAGGCGCCGGCCTTCTTGCAGGCGTCCACCCACTTGGCGCTGACGCCGAACAGCTGCACGCCTTCGCGGCGCGCGAGCCGCCACAGGGCGTCGGATGCGGGGTGGAACGGGTTGCCGTCCGCCAGCACGCACGTGGCGCCGGAGGCCAGGCCGCTCACCAGCCAGTTCCACATCATCCAGCCGGTGGTCGTGTAGTAGAACAAGCGCTCGCCGGGCCGCAGATCCAGGTGGAGTACGTGCTCCTTGCGATGCTGCAGCAGCGTGCCGCCGTGGCCATGGACGATGCACTTCGGCTGGCCGGTCGTGCCGGAAGTGAACATCACGTAGAGCGGATGGGCGAAAGGCAGCAGCCGCGTCTCGAGCGCGGCGCCGTCGTGACGCTGCAACAGTTCCGGCCAGCGCGCCGCGCCGGGGAACTCGGCCGCCGGATCGGCGTAGGGAATCAGGATCACGGCGCGCACGCTGGGCAGTCCGGCCACGATGCCGCGGAGCTTGTCCCGCACGTCGATGCGCTCCCCTTTCCAGAAGTAGCCGTCGCCAGCGATCAAGACCTTGGGCTCGATCTGGCCGAAGCGGTCGAGCACGCCCGCGACGCCGAAATCGGGCGAGCAGGAGGACCACACCGCGCCGAGGCCGGCGGCCGCAAGCATGCCGATCACGGCCTCGGGAGCGTTCGGCACGAAGGCGGCGACGCGATCGCCCGGCTCGACCCCGGCGGCGCGCAGCGCCGCCTGCAGGGCGCCCGCCGCCCGCGCCAGCTCGGCGCAGGACAGCTTGCGGCACAGGCCGTCCTCGCGCGCGAAGATCAGCGCGGGCGCGTCGGGCGCGGGGGCGCCGGCCAGCAGGTTCGCCGCGAAGTTGAGGCGCGCGTCGGGGAACCAGCGCGCGCCGGGCATGGCGTCGCCGTTCTCCAGCAGCCGCTCTCCCTTCACGCCGCGCACGCCGAGGAAATCCCACAGCGCGCTCCAGAATTCTGCGCGATGCTCGACCGACCAGCGGTGCAGCCCCAGCCAGCCCGCGCGCAGCGCCGCCAGCTCGTCGCCGTCCGCGGCCGGCGGCAGCGGCAGGCCCACGCGCTCCGCGAAACGGGCCATCGCGCTGGCGCGGGCTTCCTGCGGCGCGGGCCTCCAGAGCATCGCCGGCCGATTATCGCGTCGCCGCGCGTTCCAGCAGCGTGATCGTCCACGGCGCGACGCGCGTCTCGCTCACCCACGCGCAGGGCTCGCCGGCGCGGCCCAGCGGCCGATGCGTTCGCAGCGGCGCCAAGCCGGCGGCGCGGAAGATCGCCAGCCAGGCAGCCTCGGTGCACAGCACGTCCTCGACCGGCCGCCGATCGGGCACGTCCAGCATCACGATGCGCACCGGGTCGCCGTCGCGCGCCGCGAGATTCTCGGGGAAGTCGCGCGTCGTGAAGGAGGCCCACTCGTGCCGGTAGATCTCCGGCGCGGACACGAGGTGCACCAGCCGCCCGCCCGGCCGGAGGCAGGCGCCCAAGCCCCGCAGCAGCCTGATCTTGGCTTCCTGGGTCGGCACGTTGTCGAAAGTGAAGGCGGCGAAGACGAGGTCGAACGCTCCCAAGCCGGCGCCGACCACCCCGTCGTCGCCGACCAGACGATAGTCCCCGCGCGGGTCGCGCGCGCGCGCTTGCGCCAGCATGGCCGCCGCCACGTCCACGCCGACGGCCTCGAAGCCGAGCCCCTGCAGGAAGCGCGTCGAGCGGCCGGCGCCGCAGCCGAAGTCGAGCGCGCGCTTGCCGGCGCCGGGTCCGATGAGTTCCGGCAGGTCGCGAAAGGCCAGCCAGTAGGTTCCCGGGTATTCGAGCGTGGCGTACGCGGCGGCGCGCGCCGGGTCGGCGTAGACGTTGCCGGAGAACTCGGCCACCATGACGGCTAGCCCGGCATGTCCGGCACGAGATCCGTCTGGAGGAGCGGATCCGCGGCCGGCACCGCGCTGACCGGCAAACCCAGTTCCTGGCGCACCAGGTTCGTGCCCTGGGCGATCGCCGCCGACTTGAAGAAGGCGATCTCGCGGTTGCAGCCCTGCCGGCCGAAGCCGCAGTCGGTCGAGATCACCAGGCGTTCGGCGGGCACGTGTTTGAGCGCCTGGCGGATCGTCGCCGCGACTTCCTCCGGCCGCTCCACCTGTAGCCGGCGGTGGCTGACCACGCCGATGCAGACCTTCTTGCCGGCGCGCCGCATGTAAGGCGCCAACAACTCCACCTCGC
>CAZDMB010000146.1:0-841 GCA_964506175.1 uncultured Planctomycetales bacterium
CGAATCCGCGCGGGCGGGAACGAGTGGCTCATGCGGAGGGGCCGTGCAGCATGCGAGAGAGGCGCGCGCGCAGATCCGCCATGGCTTGGCCGCGGTGGCTGACCGCCGCTTTCGCTGCGGCCGAGAGGCGGGCGAAGCTCATCCCTGACTCCACATGATAGAACAGCGGGTCGTAGCCGAAGCCGCCGGCGCCGTCCGGAGCCTCCAAGATGCGGCCGCGCACGCAGCCCGCGGCGCGCAGCACCACGCGCCCCGGCTCCGCCACCGCGAGGACCGCGCGGAACTCCGCGCCCCGGCGGTCGGCCGGAACGCCGCGCAGGCGCGCCAGCAGGAGCGCGTTGTTGGCCGCGTCCTGACCCGGTCCCGCGACGCCGGCGAAGCGGGCCGAGCGCACGCCCGGGGCTCCGTCGAGCGCGTCCACGAACAAGCCGGAGTCGTCGGCCAGGGCCCACACCTCCGCTCCCCAGGCGGCGGCGGCAGCAGCGGCGGCGGCGAGCGCCTTCTGCGCGGCGTTGGCCTCGAGGGTGGCGCCGTCTTCGGCGACCGCCGGCAGGCCGCCGGGCAGCGCTTCCGGTCCGCAGACGGCAAGCGGCAGGCCCGCGCACAGCGCGCGCAACTCGTGCAACTTCTTGGCGTTGCCGGAAGCGACGAGCAAGCGGCGCACCTTAGTGCGGGAGGAGCAGCGGCTCCCAATGCAGTGCGAGGCGCGCCGGCGCCGCCTCGTCCCAGTCGAGCACCAGCAGACGCGCCTCCGGATCCGGCTTGCCGGCCAGGTCGAGCCCCAGGCCGCCGCCAACGATGCGCACGGGGATGCCGTCGAGCTCGGACTCGATGCCCGTGT
>CAZDMB010000146.1:851-1758 GCA_964506175.1 uncultured Planctomycetales bacterium
GAGCGGGCTGTAGGAGACCACCACGATCTTCCGGGCGCGCATCTGGGCCCGCAACCAAGCCGCTTCATAGGCGCGATCCACGCCGTGTTCCTCGCCTTCCAGCGCGACTTCCGGCCGCGGATCAACCAGCGGGCGGTGCGTCATGACGATCACTGGTCCGGCGCCGCCGGCGGCGCGGAAACGCGCCAGCGCGCGGCCGCGCGCGCCGGCACCGGCGGGCCAGGAATCGGCCGCAGTGTCGAGATTCAGGAAGCGCACGCCACCGAGCGTGAAGAAGGAGTTGAGCGGGCCGATGCCGCGCAGGAAGCCGGCGTGGCGCAATTCCGCGCCCTCGTGGAAGTCGTGGTTGCCGATGGCCGTGAACACCGGCACGGGCGCGCCGCGCAACGCGCGCGCGGCCGCGGCGATGCCATCCGCGGTGTACGCGAGGTCGCCCAGATGCAGCACGCAATCCGCGCCCAGCGCCGCGGCGCGCTGCAACAGCCAGTCCAGTTCGCTGCCGGCGCCGGTGTCGCCGAGCGCCACGGCCCGCCAGTGCGCCTGCGACGGCAGCCGCACCTGCGCTTCCCGGTTCGCGCCGCCGTCCAATTCGAACAACATCGCGGCGGGGGCCGGGCGCGTCGCCGGCAGCGTGGCCGTGGCGCGCGGATGCACGTTCTCCAAGCGCACGCGCAGGCGCGCGCCGCCGCCGCCCGGGGCCAGGCTCAGACGCGGTTCCGGGAGAAAGGCGCGGAAAACCAGCACTCCGGCCTCCTCGCCGACGAAGCCGGCGCCGACGGCGCGCACGCAGCCGCCCGCAGCGGCGCGCGCGAAGCTCTGCGGCTCGCCGGGTCCCCATTGCGGCGGGGGCCAGCGCAGGCCGCGCGCGGCGATCGGCAGCGCCGAGAGCAGCAGGCCCGCGCCGCAC
>CAZDMB010000146.1:1768-7025 GCA_964506175.1 uncultured Planctomycetales bacterium
AAGGCGACGACGCGCGCGCGCGTGCTCATGCCCGCGCCGTCGCCGGGCTCTCGACCGCCAAGCGCTGCAGCCGATGGAGCCGCGCCACGCCGTCCAGCGCCAGGCTCAACAGAGCGTCATGCTGCTCGCGGGTGAAGGCCTCGCGCTCCGCCGTGCCCTGCACCTCGACGATCCGGCCGTCCGCGCCGGCCACGACGTTCATGTCGACGCCCGCGCGCGAATCCTCGGCGTAGTCGAGGTCGAGAAACGGCGTGCCCTGGACCAAGCCGACGGACACCGCCGCGATCCAATTGCGCAGCGGCCACTGCGTCAAGGCGTTGCGCGCGGCGAGCGCGCGCAGCGCGTCGTGCAGCGCCACCATCGCGCCGGTGATGGCGGCGCAGCGGGTGCCGCCGTCCGCCTGCACGACGTCGCAGTCCACTGCCAGGGTGAGGTTCGGGAAGCCTGTCGGATCGACGGCGGCGCGGAGGCTGCGGCCGATCAGTCGCTGGATCTCGCTGCTGCGGCCGTCGCGTTGCGCGCCTTCGCGTTTGCGGCGTCCAGACACGCTGCCGGGCAACATGGAGTATTCGGCGGTGAGCCAGCCCTCGCCGCGGCTCTGCATCCAGGACGGCACGCCGGCGACCGCGCACACCGTGCACAGCACGCGCGTGTTGCCCGCCTCCACCAGCACCGAACCCTCGGCGTTCGGCGCGAAGCCGCGCACGAATTTCATGGGGCGGAGGTCCGTGACGGCCCGTCCGAAGGAGCGTGCGAGTGTGGGCGTCGTCATGGCAGGGCGTCGAGCGGGCCGAGCGCGGCGATCGGTTTGCGCTGGGCGGCGCCGCCCGAGCGCCAGGCCAGGCCGGTCGCGAAAGTGAATTCTAGCAAGGGGCCGCCGGTCGTCGCCGGCGCGCCGGCCTCGCGCACGCCGCGCGGGGCCCAGAGGCGCAGGCGCGCCAAGTAAGCCATTTCCAGCGACGCCGGGCCGAGCTTGGAGGCGCGCGCCAGTTCCGCCTCGAGGCGCCACAGCCAGGCGGCGAGCAGGCGGGTGCGGCCGGGCGCGGGGCGCCCGCGCGCGCGGAGCACGGCGGCGAGGGCCACGGCCGGCCGCGCCGTCACCGCAGGAGGAGGCGCGGCGTGCACGTTGAGCCCGAGGCCGAGCAGGGCGCAGGGCGCGGGGCCGGCCAGCGTTTCACCGAGCAGACCGGCCACCTTTCGGCCCTCCAACAGGACGTCGTTCGGCCACTTGAGTTGCGCCGGCCCGGCGCCCCACGCGTCGAGCACGTCGGCGAGAGCCACGGCGCCGGCCACGCCGAGCAGCGGCGCCGGCTCCGGCGGCGGCGCCACCCCGAGGGTCACCGCCAGGTTCATGCCGGCCGGTCCCGACCACCAATCCCGCTCGCGACGCCCGCGCCCGCCATCCTGCTGCTCGGCCGCCACGAGCAAGCCGGCGACGGCGCCGGCGCGGCGCGCTTCGTCCTGGGTGCTGGCGCAGGCCGGCAGGATGCGGATCTCGCGCGCCAGGGCGCGACGCGCCGGCAGCAGCCGCAGCAGCTCGCCGGCGTGGAGCGGGTCCACGGGGATCGTCAGGCCTGGAACTGGTCGCTCCGCCCGGCGAACTGCTGGCGCAGACGGCGCAGCATGTTGGCGTGGATCTGGCAGACCCGCGACTCGGTGATCGCCAACTGGGCGCCGATCTGTTTCAGCGTGAGGCCCCGCTTGTAGTACATCGTCAGGATGTGGCGCTCCTTGTCGGACAGGATGCGCCCGAGCTCGGTCATGAGGTCGTTGCGGTTGACGGCGTCCGACGGGCTCTCCTCGCTGGAGAGGGCCAGCGACTCGAGCGGGTGCTCGCCCTCTTCGCCGCCGGCGTGCCGCCGGTCGCTGACGCTGTGCATCTGGCGCGGCGCCGTGCGCTGCACGTCGCGCTGGTGCAGGTCCAGTTCGTCGGAGACCTCCGCGTCGCTCGGATCCCGCCCCAGGCGCTCGCGGAGCGCGATGCGCGCGCGGTCCACTTGTCCGGTGCGCTGGCGCTCGAGGCGCGGCACCCAGTCGAGGTTGCGCAGGGCGTCGAGCATGGCGCCGCGCACCCGTGTGCTGCAGTAGGTCTTGAACTTGATGCCCCGCGAAGGGTCGAACTTGACGAGGGCGTCCATCAAACCGAAGTTGCCCTCCTGCGCGAGGTCGTCCACGTCCACCGAGCGCGGCAAGCGCTGGGCTTCACGCTCCGCGAGCTGGCGCACCACCGGCTGGTAGCGGCGGATCAACTCATGGCGCAGCTCTTCGTCCTGGCGCTTGCTCCAGGCCTTCCACAACTCCTCAACCGTGAGGGTTGCTAGGTCCGGCGGGGCTTTCTTCGGCCGGCTGCGGGTTGCCATCGCGCCGATTCTAGGGAACTGCTCCCCAGGAACTCCACCCCGATGCCCTAGTCCGGAATGCCCACCAGGCTGAAGATCTCCATGCCGTGTAGCGGCGCGCGCCCGCGCAGCGCCAGCAGTTCCACCACGAAGGCGCAGCCGATGACCTCTGCGCCGGTGCGACGGAGCAGGTTCACGGCGGCAGCGGCCGAGCCTCCGGTGGCGAGCAGATCGTCCACCAGCAGGACGCGCTCACCCGCGTCCGCCGCGTCCTGGTGCAGTTCCAGGACGCCCTGGCCGTACTCCAGCGCGTAGGACTCCTGGAAGGTCTTCCACGGCAGTTTCCCTGGCTTGCGCACCGGCAAGAATCCGAGGCCCAGGCGTTCCGCCAGCGGCGCCCCGAAGAGGAAGCCGCGCGATTCGATGGCGGCCACCAGCGTCGGCCGCAAGGGGCGCGCGCGGGTCGTCAGCGCGTCGAGGGCGAGGCGCATGGCGCGCGGGCTCGCCAGCAGCGGCGTGATGTCTTGGAAGCGGATGCCGGGCTTGGGAAAGTCCGGCACCTGGCGCAGGTGCGCGCGCAACTCCGCCGCGAGTTCTTCGGCGCTCACATCTCCTCGGGCGCGGGCACGCCGAGCAGCCCGAGTCCATTGCGCAGGGTAGTGCAGATGGCGGCGACCACGGCCAGGCGCGCGTCTTCGAGGGCCGGGGAGCCGGCGCCCAGGACGCGGTGGTCGCGATACCAAGCGTTCCCGGCTGCGCCGATCTTCATCAAGGCCTGGGCCAACACCATCGGTTCGCGCTTGGCTGCGGCCTCGCGCAGCGCGGCCGGCAAGCGGCCGAGCGCCACGCAGACCTCGCGCGACTCTTCGGCGACCAGTTTCAGGTCCACGGCCTCCGCCGCCGGCACGGAGCGGCCGGCCTTGCGCAGGATCGAACGCAGCCGCGCATGCGTGTATTGGAGATAGGGGCCGGTGTCGCCCTCGAAGGAGAGCACTTCCTTCCAATCGAACACCACGTCCTTGGTGCGCTGGTGCTTGAGGTCGTGGAACAACACCGCGCCGACGCCCACCTGCTCCGCGGCCCCGGCCTTGTCCGGATGCTCCGGGTTCTTCTCCTCGACCGCGGCGCGCGCGAGTTCGACGGCCCGATCGAGCACGTCGGCGAGCAACAGCACCCGGCCCTCGCGCGTGGACATCTTGCCCTCCGCCAAACGGATCAGGCCGAAGGGGACGTGTTCGATGCGCTCCTGCCAGGCGGCGCCGCAGCGCGCGAGCACGGCCTTGAACTGCTGGAAGTGCAGGCTCTGCTCGCCGCCCACCACGTAGATTGCGTGGTCGAAATGGAACTCCTCCCAGCGTGACTTGGCCGCGGCGAGGTCGCGCGTGGCGTAGAGCGTGGTGCCGTGGGCGGTCTTGACGAGGCACGGCGTCTTGATGCCTTGCTCCTCGAGGCGCACGACGAGCGCGCCGTCCGACTCTTCGAGCACGCCGCAGTCGCGCAGCCACGCCAGCAGGGGCTCGAGTTGCGGCTCGTACCAGCTCTCGCCGCGCACGTGGTCGAATTGCACCGCCAGGCGGCGATAAACCTTGTCGAATTCGCGCAAGGAGAGCGCCGTGAAACGCTGCCAGGTGGCGCGCGTCGGGCCGGGCGCGCCGCTCTCGAGTTCCTGGAAGGCCTGCTTGGCCGCGGCGGCGAGCGTGGGATCGCCGTCCTCCTCGGCGTGATACCGGACGTAGAGCTCCAACAGGTGATCGATCGGCGCCCGCTCGAGCTCGGCCTCGGAGCCCCAGCGGTTCCAGGCCGCCACCAGCTTGCCGAATTGCGACCCCCAGTCGCCGAGGTGATTGATGCGCACCACGCGGTGGCCGAGGCGCGCGAAGATGCGCGCCAGCGCCGCGCCGATCACCGTGGAGCGCAGGTGCCCGATGTGCATCGGCTTGGCGATGTTGGGCGAGGAAAACTCCACGAGGGTGATGGCGCGCGCGCAACCCGCGCCGAACTCGTCGTCGCGCGCGTCCCGCAGCACCGCCTTCGTCAACTCCAGAGTGGGCACGCGCACGTTGAGGAAGGGCCCGGCGGCCGTGGCCTCGAAACCCGCGGCGCGGGCCGCGGCCACCAACTCCGCCGCCAAGGACGGCGGGCTCTTGCCGGCGGCCTGGGCGAAGCGGAAGCAAGGCAGCGCGAACTCGCCCACGCCGTCCTGCCGCGGGCGCTCCAGGGCGAGGGTCGCCGGATCGACGCCGAGCGCCTCCGCCAGAGCGGACCGCAGCCGCGCCTCGAAGCCGTCGAGGCCTTGCGGCGGGAGCTCAGGGAGGGTCGAGGCGGTCGCCATGCAGAGGTTCCAGCAGTTCTTCGACCGGGAATCCTAGGAACGCGCCGATCTCCGCGGCGTGCGCCTCGGCCAATTCGGCGGCGCGGCGCATCCAGCGCGAGTCGCCATAGCGGGCGATGAGGTCGGCGTGGCGCGCGGCCAACGGCACGATCGTGGTGTGCGCCACGCACGAGTCGGCGAGGCTCATGACGCTGTCCTGCAGACTCCACGGCTGCGCCTCGTAGACCTCGAACACGCGGCCGATGAAGCCGGGCTTCAGTCGGCCGCCATGCAGCAACTCCTCCGGCGCGCGCCCCTTGATCCAGTGGGTGAGGCAGCCGCGCGCGGCGGCCGGATGACCCGCGGCGCGCACCAGGACGAAACCGGTCCAACCGTGCAGCGGCCCATGCGTGCGGCTGCGTCCGATGTCGTGCAGCAACGCCTGGACTTCGAGCAGGTCCGGATCCACCGCGGCGCCGCGCGCCGCCAGCTCGGCGCCCACGCGGCGCGCGACCTTGGCCACCTGGCGGCAGTGGTACGGCCAGGCTTCGCCGGCGGGCGCATGCCGCGCCAGCAGCGCGAGCGCCTCCGCCGGGCTGAGTGGACG
>CAZDMB010000147.1:0-6966 GCA_964506175.1 uncultured Planctomycetales bacterium
GGTGATGGCATTGGCCATCTTCTGCAGCAGCACGGTCTTGCCGGTGCGCGGCGGCGCGACGATGAGTCCGCGCTGGCCGCGGCCCACCGGCGAGATCAGGTCCACGATGCGCATCTCGACCGGCTCCCGCCCGGTCTCCAGCCGCAGGCGCTTGTCGGCGTAGAGCGGCGTGAGGTCGTGGAAGGGAGCGAGGGAGAACTGCTTCTCCGGGTCCTCGCCGAAGACTTCCAGCACCTCCTGCAGCACGAGCATCTCGTCGTCGCGCTCGCCGATCGGCGCCAGCACGCCGAAGACCACCTGGCCGGTGTAGAGATGGTGGCGATCCACCAGTTGCCCGTGCAGCAGCGGGTCGGTGGCGAAGGTGGGGGTGTAATCGTTCGAGAGATGGCGCAGGAAGGCGTGGCCCTCCGGCATGACGTCCACCACGCCCTCGATGAAGAAGACGCCGTGCTCCGCCTGCAGGGCGCGGATCATCCGCCGCAGCAGCGGGCCGCGCTGCAGCGCGAGCGCGTCTTCGACGTTGGTCTTCTCCGCCAGGTCCTGCAAGTCGTTGAGATGCAGATTGAGGAAGGTGCGGAGATGCAGCTCCTCCTTCTTGCGCTTGGCCGCCAGGTGCTTGACGTCCTCCGCGTTCCAGGGCGGCGGCGGCGGCGGCAGCTGGTTGACCGGGACGAAGACCGGCGGGCCGGAAGCGCGCTGCTCCTGACGGCGGCGGCGGCGGCGGCGGTTGCGGCGGTGTGCGAAATCTCCCATCGGGGCGTGCGGGTTGGCCGGAAACGACCGGCGGTCGGGGCGAGAGAGGCGGTCAGCGGTTCCCCGCGCGGCGGGGGGCCTCCTCAGGCGCAGACCAGCGCTCGCGCAAGGGGCGCGAAGGCAGGCTGCGCAGCCGGTCCGCGAGTCCTGCGCATGCGGCGCGCAGCTGCTCGGTGCCAGCGTCGTTGCGCAGGATAGCATCCGCGCGGGCGCGCTTCTCCTGCACCGGGAGCTGGGCGGCCTCGCGTGCGGCCCAGGCCTCCTCCGTCCAACCGTGGCGGAGCCGCGCCCTCCCGGCCCGGGCCGCCGCTGCGACCTCGACGAAAACCAGGAAGTCGCAGATGGCGTCGAGGCCGCCCTCCAGCAGGAGGGGGATGTCCAGCACGACGAGGGCGCCGGGATGCGCGCGCTCCAAGCGCTCCAGCTCCTCCCAGTGCCGGGCGCGCACCCGCGGGTGGAGCACCGCCTCCACGCGCTGGCGGGCGGATGCGTCCTGGAAGATGCGCTCGGCCAGGACGGCGCGTTGCAGGGTGCCGTCCGCGCCCCGGAGCACGGCTCCTGCCGCAAGCTCAAGTTCAGCAAGGACTTGCGGGTCCTCGAACAGCTCACCCACGACCCGATCGGCGTCCAGGACGAAGCCAGCGGCGGCCTCCGCGAGGAAGCGGGCCGCGGTGGACTTGCCGCTGCCGATACCTCCCAGCATCCCGACGAGGCGCAGGCCAGTGGCCGTCACGCCCTCCAGGATGCCCTGGCCTTGACCGTCTCTCAAGAAAGGTCTACAAAGTCCGCCTCCCGCGGCGGCAACCCGACGCCGCGACGGGGCTAAACTCCCGTCTCCCAGGCGCTTAGGGCGCCCGGTCCCTGCTCCCCAGACTCTCCCGACCCATGTCCCAATCGAACCGCGGAGCCGCCCAGGTCAGCATGATGTGGGCAATTGCCCTCGCCGTGATCGCCCTGGTTGCTGCTTTCTTCGCCTTCCTGCAGAACAACGAGTTCACCCGGGTTTCGGAGGAGCTCAAGGTGGCGCAAGATCAACTCAAGGCCGAGAAGCAGGTGAGCCAAGATCTGCGCACGGAGAAGCGGGACACCACCGCGGCGATCGGCTTCAAGGGAGAGGGCGAGTTCACCAGCGTGACGGCCGTCAACGCCGCCAAGGAAGAACTGATCCGCGCCTTCGGCGTCGAGGGCACCATCCGCAGTTTCGGCGAGATCGTCACGCCGATCGTGAGCGCCTACCAGCGGGTCACCAGCGAGCGCGATTCCGCCCTCGCCGAGTCCGCCCGGCTGCGCAACGACCTGGCCGCGCGCGAGAGCGCCACGCGCAGCGCGCTGGCCGAGAAGGACAAGTCCTTGGCCGACGCCCGCCGCGAAAAGGACGAGTTGCAGGGCTCCCTGCAGCGCCAAATCGTGGACGTCGAGCGCCAGCGCGACAGCCTGCGCGACGAGTACCGCCGCCTCGAAGGCCAGTTGGCCGAACTGCGCACGCTCGGCGATCAGCGCGAGCGCGACCTGCGCGGCGAAGTCGCGAAATACCAGCAGCGCAACTCGATCCTGGCCGACCGCTTGAACTCGGTGGATCGCCGCGTCTCCGCGGCCGACGGCTCGGTGCTGACGGCCGCCAGCGATCTCGGCGTCGTCTGGATCGACCGCGGCTTCAGCCAGCGGGTCACCGCCGGCATGGAGTTCGAAGTGCGCAACGCCGTGACCCAGAAGGTCAAGGGCCGCGTCAAGGTCACGCGCACGGAGCAGAACCGCTCCGAGGCGAAGATCCTGGCCCAGGCGGACAAGTACGACCCGATCCGCACCGACGATCGCATCTTCAACGCGGTCTACGACGCCACGCGCACCCCGGTGGCGGCCCTGCTGGGCAACGGCTTCGGCCGCTACGACGCCGCCGATCTGCGCGCCATGCTCAAGGACGTCGGCGTGGAAGTACGGGATCAGGTCACCAGCGAAACCGACATTCTCCTGCTCGGCACGCCTTTCTTCGACGAGGAAACCGGCGACATGATGCCCTGGGAAGGCACGGAGGCCTACAAGTCGGCGACGGCGCTGGCGGTCGAGGTCATCCCGATGCGCGACTGGCTGCAGTGGCTCGGCAAGTAGGCCGCGCACCTGCCAGCACGCGGGCGGCCGGGGCGGTCCCGGCCGCCCGCTTCGCTTCCAACCCGTGGAGAGAATGACCGCATGAGCCCGAGCGCCGAGAAGCCTGGCGAGCAGGACCCGCACCAGGTCCGCATGACCTTCGCCGAGCACCTCGAAGAGTTGCGCCGGCGGCTGATTCGCGGTGGACTCGTCATCGGCGTCATTTTTTGCCTCGGCTGGTTCGTCTTTCCCAGCCAACTCGAAGCCTTCTTTCTCAAGCCTCACCTTTGGGCCGTGGACCGGCTCGCCAATTTCGATCCGCCGATCGTGATCGAGCGGCGCCTCGCGGTCCTGTCGCCGCTCGAGCAGATTTTCTACCGCGTGAAGGTGGCGATGCTCACCGCCGCGCTGATCGGCCTGCCCTACGCGCTGTGGCAGCTGTGGGCCTTCGTCGGCGCCGGCCTGTTCAAGCACGAGCGCAAAGCCGTGATGCGCTACGTGCCGTGGTCCCTGGGGCTGGCCTTCGCCGGGATGATCTTCGGCTATCTGGTGATGATCCCGATCCTGCTCGAGTACCTCTACACCATGCCGAACCAGGAACTGTTCGTGCAGAGCTACCAGCTCGAGTCCTATTTTTCGCTGTTCCTGTTGTTCACCTTCTCGCTCGCGGCGATTTTCCAGATGCCGATCATCATGCTCGGCCTGCACACGGCCGGCATCGGCAGCGCCCAGTTCTACTCGAAGTACCGCCGCCACTTCATCGTCATCGCCTTCATCTTCGCCGGAGTGGTCACGCCGCCGGATCCGATCAGCCAGAGCCTGCTGGCTTTCCCCATGCTGGCGCTCTACGAGATCGGCTTGCTCGGAATCCGCTACAACGATCGCCGCAAGCGCCAGGCGGCCGCGAAGCAGGCGCCACAGTGAGCGGGGTTCCGCGCGCGCTCGTGTTGTCGGCAGGCGAAGAGCTGCTGCAGGGGCGCATCGCCGACACCAACGCCCAGTGGCTGGCGCGCGAACTGCTGCGCCTCGGCTTTCTCGTGCGGCGCTTCGCCACCATCGGCGACGCGCCGGGCGATCTGCTGCAGTTCCTGCGGGAGCAGGACGGCGCGGTCGCCGTGATCGTTTCGACCGGCGGCCTCGGCCCCACGGTGGACGATCGCGCCCGAGCCGAAGCTGCCGCCTGCGCCGGGGTGCCGTTAGCGGAGATCCCCGGTGCGGCGCTCGCTCTGGATCAGCTTTTTCGCGCCCGCCAGGGCCGCGTGCCGCCGCCCGAGTACCTGGCGCAGGCCCTGCTGCCGCGCGGCGCGCGCCCGTTGGCAAACGCGGCCGGCACGGCCTGGGGCTTTGCCGTGGATCTGCCGCGCGGCACGCGCTACCTCGCGCTGCCCGGCCCGCCGGCCGAGATGCGGTCCGCGTTCGAGGATGGGGGCGGTCGCGCGGCGCTGGCGGAGCGGTCCGCGGGCGCCGGCGCGGTGCGCTCCTTGGCCGTGCACACGGCGGGCCAGCCGGAGTCGGCGGTCGAACTGCTGGTGCGCGATCTGCTGGAGCAGTCCGACAATCCCGTGTACGGCATCACCGCCAACGCCGACGCCGCCACCGTGAGCGCCTTGGCGCGCACGGAGCCGGGCGGCGAGCCGGCGGAGGAACTGATCGCGCGCGCCGCCGCCACTCTGCGCGCGCGCTTGGGCGACCTGTGGTGGGGCACCGACGAGGAGACGCTGGCGGAGGTCGTCGTGCGCCGTCTGGCGGCGCGCGGCGAGACCGTGGCGTTGGCCGAATCGTGCACGGGCGGGCGCCTCGCTGCGGCCATCACCGGCGTGCCAGGCGCCTCCGCGGTTTTCGGCGCGGCGTGGGTCTGCTATGCCAACGCCGCGAAAACGCGCGACCTGGGCGTGCCGGCCGCCTTGATCGCGCAGCACGGCGCGGTGGCCGAAGAAGTCGCTTGCGCGATGGCGACGGGCGCGCGCGCGCGCGCCGAGGCGGATTGGGCCATTGCCGTCACCGGCGTTGCGGGGCCGGACGGCGGCACGCCGGAGAAACCCGTCGGCCTGGTGTGGGTGGGAGTGGCCGGCCCGCGTGGGGCGTACGCAGTGCGCCGCGTCCAATGGGGCCGAGCCGGACGCGCCAGCATCCAGCGACAGTGCGTGCGGGACGGCCTGGACGCCCTGCGCCGCGAGTTGGACGGCCTGCCGCGCCTCCCTCCGCGCCCGTAGGCTCCTTGCCGGTCCCGCCTGCCGGACCTAGAATGCCCGGCCAGAAAGCTGGTGGTGTAACGGTAGCACAGCAGGTTTTGGTCCTGTTAGCCTAGGTTCGAATCCTAGCCGGCTTGCCAGCGTCACGGCCGCCCGCGCCCGCGGGCGGCCATTTTTGCTTTCAGGGGGCGGAATTGGGGGTTCTGGGGCCTCAATACGACCGACGGGTGATCCGCAGATGGGTACGGAAGTTCCCATGAAAACCTCTCGTCCCCGCAATTCCGCTCGCACCCGCGAATCCGGGGTGATCCTGCTCGTCGTCCTGATGCTGATCACCCTGCTCTCCATCACGGCCGTCAGTTTCGCCGGCAGCGCCGGCAGCGAGGTCGAAGTGGCGCGGGACGGCGCCGAGGCCCTGCGCGCGGAGTTCTCCGCCGAGGCCGGATTGGACTACGCGCTGCGCCGCATGCAGATGGCGCCGCGCTGGACCGGCACCGGCCCGCAGGGCATCACCTTGCCGGACGGCTCGGTGTGCGAAGTGGAGATCACCAGCGACGACTTCGACCAGGGCGGCGACACGGCGGATCTGCGCATCAGCGGACGGTCCGGCCAGGGCCTCGTGCGGCTCGGGGCGCAGGTGCACGCCGACACCGGCTGGAGCGGCGACGCCCACGTCGCGATGGCGGTCCTCGGCAACGAGTTCCTGATGACGGGCGGCATCGTGCGCGGCGACATCCTGGTGACCGACGCCGAGAACAAGCTGGAGATGTGGGACTGGGACCAGGAGCAGTGGGAGATCGGCGGCTACGGGACGATCGAGGGCTACACCTTCGACGATGCGACGGTGGACGGGCGCCTGTTCAAGTACAGCACCACCAACTACGACGTCGCCGGCGAGGAGATTCGCGTGAGCGCCCCCGTGCGCGCGCCCAAGATCGACCTCGACTGGTACCTGCAACCGGGCCCGGGGAAAGTGTTCTACTACGGCTCCAACAACCTGAAGAACGTGGTGCACTCGGAAACGGTGATCTTCGTGCTCAGCGAGAATCACACGGTCTCCCTGGACAACTGCTACTTCCCGGGCGGGGTCGTCGTCCACTGCCCGAAGGATTACGACGTGCTGGGCATGTACCGCAACAAGATCCTGCTCAAGCACGGCACGGTGATCGGCGGCGGCAGCGGCGGTTGCCAGCCCTGCATCGGGCTGATCGCGCCGGGCTGCGAGGTTCAGTTCACCCACGAAGGCTGCGCCTTCCAGAACTCCGACCACTCGGACATCTACGGCTTCAACCTCTGGAACGAAGTCTTCATGGTGCGCAACGGCCGCATCCGCGGCCAGTTGATTGTGCTCAACGAGGTCACGCACATGCGCGACTCGGAGATCATCTACGATCCGTACGTGGCCGCCAACGTGCCCTACGGCATCAGCTTCGAGGGCACCAGCCCCCACGCGGATCTCAGCTCGGTCTACGAGCTCTACGACCAGGAAGCCCAGTAGGCCGCGCTCAAGGGGCGGGCGGCGCGTACTCGCAGAAGGAGTAGCGCAGCCCGCCTTCCTGCATTGCCGGGCCGCCGCGCACGAGCCGCAGATCGGAGAATCCGGGGAAGAAGGTGTCGCAAGCGTGCGCGCCGGCGACCCGCGTCAGCAGGATGCGCGCGCAGTCCGGATGGGCCAAGGCGGCGGCGTAGATCTCCGCTCCGCCGATGACGAAGCATTCGCCGCCGCCGGCGCGCGCTCGCGAACAGGCGGCGGCGAAGTCGGGCGCCACCTCGGCGCCGGCGGCGCGGAAACCTGGCTGGCGCGAGACCACCACGTTGCGCCGCCCCGGCAGCGGCCGGAAGCGCGGCGGCAGCGACTCCCAGGTCTTGCGTCCGAGGATCACGGCGTTGGCGCCGTCGCCGGCGCCAAGGGTCGTGCGGCGGAAGAACTCCATGG
>CAZDMB010000148.1:0-6821 GCA_964506175.1 uncultured Planctomycetales bacterium
AGCGCAAGCAGGGTGGGGCGGCGCAGCTCATAACGGGCGAGGGCCGCGTCGCGTTCGAGCCAGGCGCGGATGCGTCGCTCGGCCTCCAGTTCCAGCGCGCGCGGATCCGCGCCCGGCGCCGCCGCGAGGCGCAGCAGGATCTGCGCCGTGTGTGGGCCCGACTCGTCGGTGGCGATGGTCTCGCGATCGGCGCCCGAGGAGACCGCGCTCTCCTTCACGCCAGGGATGCGCCGCAGTTCGGCCTCCAGACGCGAAGCGTTGGCGTCGGTCTGCTCGAGCGGCATGCCGGCCGGGAAGAAGAGCTCCGCCGTCAGCTCGCCCTGCAGCACTTCCGGCAGGAGTTCGCGGCCGAGCCCGCCGCCCGACTGCCATGCGAGCCAGATGAGGACGGCGCAGCCGCCGAGGACCAGCGCCGGCAGGCGCAGCGCTCCCTTGAGCGCGGCCGGATAGGCGCGCTCCGCGAGCAGCCGCACCCCGCCCTGGAAGAGGAAGGTCGGCAGCCACAGAACCAGGCGGAGCGCCAGCCCGACGAGGCCGGCCAGGGCGAAGACCACGAACAAGGCGGCACCGAGCAGATCGCCAGCGATGCGCGCGAGCACCACCACCAGCGGCTGCAGCAATTGCACGGCCGCCGGCAAGAGCAGGATCAGGCCGCCCCAGCGCTCCCAGGCCATGCGCTCGACCACGCCATCCGGCACCGGATCGTGCGGGACGAGCGTCGCCGGGGGCGCGCCCGGCGGACGGGGAGGATTCCACGCGTCGTCGAGGCTGGGTCCGTGGACGGCCAACAGCCAGACCCCGAGGACGGCCAGCAGGAGGGCGGCGATGCCGAGCGGAATGCGCCAGCGCGTGCGCACGCCGAAGCCGGCGCCGCGCACCAAGGGCAGATGACCGCGGAAGTGCGGGAACAGCGCCGACAGCCGGCCGCCGATCGCGCCGCGCGCGGAGCGCAGCGGGCTGGACGTGCTGGAGGACTGGATGCGCGCCGCCAGGCCTGGCACGAAGAACAGGGCCACCAACAGCGAGATGGTCAGCGACGCCACCACCGTCAGCGCCTGATCGCCGAAGGTCTGGCCGGCGACGCCCTCGACGAACACGATCGGGGCGAAGACCGCCACGGTGGTGAGGGCGCTCGCGGTGACGGCGCCGCCGACCTCGCGCACGCCGCGCAGCGCCGCGACGAGCGGCGGATCGCCGGCTTCGCGCCGCTTCTCGATGCTCTCCAACACCACGATGGCGCTGTCCACCAGCATGCCGATGCCCAGCGCCAAACCGCCGAGGGACATGATGTTGAGCGAGACGCCGGCCGCGTACATCGCGCCGAAGGTGGCGACGATGGAGACGGGCACGGCGAGGCCGATGACCAAGGTGGAGCCGAAAGAGCCGAGGAAGAAGAAGCAGATGGCGATGGCCAAGAAGCCGCCGAGGATGGCCGCGCTCTTGACTTCTCCGATCGCGCTCTTGACGAATCCGGATTGATCGGAGATCAGGGTGAGGCTCACGTCGCTCGGCAGCCGTGTGGCGATCCAGTCGGGCCGCGGTTCCGGCTTGCCGCCGCCTGGTTGCGCCGCTGCCGTGGCGGCCTGCTGCGCCCTGGCCGCGGCCTTGGCGACCGCCGCGGCGGAGGACTCCGGCGTGCCGCCCGGACCCCACAGGCGCTCGCGCACCGCCGCGGCGACTTCCACCAGATTCGCGCCGGCTTCGCGATAGATCGCGACTTCGACGGCTTCGTCGCCGCCGACCCGCAGCATCAGGTCGCGGTCGCGGTGCCAGCGGCGCACCGTCGCGAAATCGCGCAGTTTCAGCACGCGATCGCCGCGCGTGGCGATGGGCAAGGCCTCGATCTCGGCGAGCGTGTGGAACTCGTTGAGCGTGCGCACCACGTACTCGAAGGAGCCTTCCTCGAGCGTGCCGCCGGGCACGTTCAGGTTCTCCTCCTGCAGCCGCTGGCGGATGACCTCCGGCGTCAGGTTGTAGGCGGCCAGGCTCTGCGGATCGAGCAGCACCTGCACCTCTTCCACCAGGCCGCCCCTGACGCGCACCGCCGCCACCCCCGGCAGGCCCTCGAGCCGGCGCTCGATCTCGTACTCGGCGAGATCGCGCAGGCGCGCCAGATCCGCGCCGCCGGAGACGGCCAGCCGCAGCACCGGATCCAGGCCGGGGTCGTAGCGCAGAATGAGGGGCTTGTCCACGCCCGGCGGCAAGAACACGCGGTCGAGGCGTTCGCGCACGTCCTGCACCAGGAAGGGAAGGTTCGCGCCCCACTCGAACTCCATCTCCACCTCGCTGACCTCGGCGCGCGAGGAGGAATGGATGCGCACGAGGCCGCCGATGGTCGAGAGCACGTCCTCGAGGCGCTCCGTGACGCGCTCCTCGACGTCCTCCGGGGCGGCCCCGGAATACACCGTGCGCACCGTCAGCGAGGGGTACTGCAGCGGGGGCAGCAGATCCACCTTGAGCTTGCCGAGGGCGACGAAGCCGAACACCACGGCCGCCGCGACCACCATGCCCATCGCCACCGGGCGATGCACGCCCAGGGCGTAGAGGCCGCCGCCCCGCGATTCTTCCGGGCCGGTCATTCGCCCGCGATCTCGACCGGGTCGCCTTCGGCGAGGCGATCCGCCCCGACCACGATCAGCGCGTCGCCTTCCACCAGCCCCGTGGCCGGCAGGGCTTCCAGGAAGAGAGCGTCTTCCAGGCCGGGCTCGAGCACGACGCGATGCGCCGCGCCGTCGCGCGCGACGAAGACCACCATGCGGTCGCCCTCGTACAGAATGGCGTCCTTGGGCACGAGCAGCACCTGTTCACGGCGCTCGAGCAGCACGACCAGGCGCATCAGCACGCCGACCGGGATCACGCGCTCGCCGGGCTGCAGCGCCGCCGTCACCTTGACCGTGCCGGTGGCGGCGTCCACGACGGGGGACACGCGCTCGATCACTCCGGGAACGACCACGCCGGGCAGGGCCTCACTGGTGGCGGTCAGGCTCTGGCCTTCCTGCAAGGAGGCGAGTTCGCGCTGTGGCCGGTAGAAGATGACTTTGGGCCGCGACAGATCGGTGATCTGGAACGCGCGCTGGCCGACGCCGGCCATGTCGCCGATCGAGATGTCGCGCCGCGTCACGGTGCCGGCGATCGGCGAGCGCAGCGTGCAGCGCGTCTCGTCCCAGGTGGCGCGCTCATGGGCCACCTGCGCGGACTCGTGCGCGGTCTTGGCGGCCTCCCAGGCTTGCCGGCTGGTCTCGACCGTCTGCTCCGCGATCAGCCGCCCGGAAGCCCCGCCCTCCTGGAAGAGGCGCAGATTGCGCTGGTAGTCGCGCTCGGCCTGCTCCATCTGGCCCTGGGTTTCATGCACCCGCACGGCCGCCTCCTTGAGCGCGAGCTTCACCTGGTCGTCGCGCAGTTCGGCGAGCGCCTGACCCGCCTCCACGCGCTGGCCTTCCTCGACGAACACGCGCGAGACGGGCTCGGCGCGCTCGCTGACGACCTCCACCACGTCGAGCGAGTCCACGTTGGCCGTCGCCTCCAGCCGGCGTTCGATGACGCCGCGCGCCACCGGCCGCACGCGGATGAGCACGGGCTCCTTGGAACTCGTGGCGGCTGCTGCGGGGGCGCTGCCCTCCGCCGCCTTCGGCTCCTCCGTTTGCGGCCGATCGAAACTGCAGGCTGCTGCGCCGATGGGGAGAACGGCGAGCAGGGCGAGGAGGAATCGGACGGGCATGCGGGGGCGCGGAGGGAAGGGGGGGAATTCCTATTATGGTTGTCCTTCGACCGCATGCATCACGCCATGGTTGCGGACACTTGTGACCGGGAACACAAGGGCAGGAGCCTCCTGGCCTACGCGGAGGCGCGCGCTCTGTTGGCTCAGGAACTCCGGCCCCTGGAGGTCCCAACCGGCATGAGCGCCCTCCCGGAGGCGTTGGGGCGCGTCCTGGCGGCGCCCGTCTGCCTCGATCGCGACGAACCGCCGGTGCCGCGCTCGGCCATGGACGGCTACGCGCTGCGCAGCGCCGACGGACGCACGACGCGGCGCGTGGTCGCCCGCGTCTTCGCCGGCACCGCGGAGGTGCCGGAGATCGGCCCCGGCGAGGCGGTCGCCGTGATGACGGGAGGCACCGTGCCTCCCGGCGCGGATTGCGTGATCCCCGTCGAGCACACGCACGCGAGCGGCGAAGTCGTGGAAATCCTGGAAGACGTCCAAGCGCGCCAGCACGTGCGCCCGGCGGGGGAGATGGGTCGCCGCGGCCGCGAGGTGCTGAGCGCGGGCCGGCGTCTCCGGCACGGCGACCTCGCCGTCGCCGCGGCCTGCGGCGCGGACCCGCTACCCGTCCGCGCGCGTCCGCGCGCCTGGGTGCTCTCGACGGGCGACGAGGTCGTGCCGTGGACGCGCGCGCCCTTGGCGCATCAAGTGCGCGACGGCAATCGCCTGGCTGCCGTGACGCGACTCGCGGCGCTGGGGGCCGCCATCTGCGGTCAATCCCATGCGCCGGATGACGCCGCCGCGCTGGAGGCAGAGCTCACGCGCGCCCTCGACGCCGCCGACCTGGTGGTGACGATCGGCGGCGTCTCGATGGGCGAGAAGGACCTCCTTCCGCGGAGTTTCGCGCGCTTGGGCGTGCGCGAGCTCCTACACGGCGTGGCGATCCAGCCCGGCAAGCCGGTGTGGATCGGACGCCGCGGCGCCACGTGGGTGCTCGCTCTGCCCGGCAATCCGGTGTCGGCCTTCGTGACCTTGGAACTCTTCGGCCGGCCGATGCTCGACGCCCTGGAGGGTGTCTCCGACCCGGCGGCGGCCGAGGCTCTCTGCCCCGCGGAATGCGCGAGCGCCGTGCGCGCCAAGGGCCGCGCGCTGTGGCTGCCGGCGCGCGTGGCGCGTCGCGCCGCGGGTCCGCCCTTGCTCGCGGCCCTTCCTTGGACCGGTTCCGGCGACTGGAGCTGCTTGGCGGGCGCGGACGCTCTCCTGCACCTCCCGCCTGGCGCCGCCGCCGCGGCGGGCGACGCCGTTCGCTACCTTCCGCTGTAGCGCGTGCTCCCGCTCCTGCTCTTCCTCGGCTCCGCGGCCTTGCGCGGTTTGGCGCAGCCCGGTTGGCTGAGCTGGCCGCTCGTGTTGCTGGCTGCCGCCCTGCGCATCTTGAGTTGGCGGCAACCCCGGCGGCGGGCTGCTTGGTGGGATCTCGCGCACGGCCTGACCTTCTGGCTCTTCGCCTTCTCCTTCCTGGGCGAGATCCACCCCGTCGCGGTGGTGACTGCCGCCGTGGTCATGGCGCCGCTCGGATGGGTCGAAGGTTGGATAGCGCGCAGACTGCAGCGGTGGACGCCGCTGCCGCTCGCCGGCGCCTGTGCTCTCGCCGCCACCGCCTGGCTCCAGATGGAGGTCTTTCTTCTGGGCGTCGGCGGCGTGCCGTGGGCGTCCTGGGCGTGGCCGCTGGCGAACTCGCCGCTGCTGCCCTTGGCCTCGGCGCTCGGCGAGAGCGGCCTGATCGTCCTCGTGCTCTTCGCCGGGGCGGGCATCGCGGCCCTTCTCCTGCGTCGTTGGCGGGATCCGGTGGTGTTCGCGGCGCCCGCGCTTTTGTTGGTCGGTGCGCTGACGGTCGCGCCGCTGCCCGCGGCGAGCGGCAGTCTGCGCTGCCTTGCCGTGCAGGGCTGCATCCGCGTCGAGGACAAGGCGCGCGCGCATCTCGATCCGATTCGCTTCTTCCAGCGCCAACTGGACGTGACGCGGGAGGGTCTGGCCGGCGGCCAGAAGCCGCAACTCGTGCTCTGGGCGGAGACGATGTTTCCCTTTCCGGTGGTGGATCCCGGCGTGCCTCCGGGACTCGTGCGGCAATGGTTCCCGAGCTACGGCTTCGAAGACGCGCCCTCCACGGCGATCGAGCAGAGTCAGCGCCGCCTGGCCACGGCCGTGCTCTCCGGCGCGCCCCCGGACGCACTCTTCGCCACCGGGGTCCACTTCTACCGGCCGCTGCCGGACGACGCCGAGGCCCACGCCCTCGCGGGACGCTCTTCCTCCACCGTGGTGTTCCGCGCCGACGGCGTCCTCCTCGGCCATCTGGATAAATCCGAACTCGTGCCCTTCGGCGAGCGCCTGCCCTTCGGGGGGAAGTTTCCGGGTGCTGCGTGGCTGGCACAGAAGATCCAGGAGGGCTCCGGCCTGCGTCCGGATTTCCTGCGGCCGGATCAGCATGGTCCGCTGCTGGCCGAGGGCTTGCCGCCGCTCGGCTTCGCCACGTGCTGGGAAAACGTCTTCCCGACCGTGTTTCGTCGCCAAGCCGATCGCGGCGCCCAGGCCTTCATCGTGCTCTCGAACGAGGACTGGTACGGAGACGACAGCCGCGAAATGGCGCAGATGGTCGCCGCCACGCGTTTGCGCGCGGTCGAAACGCGGCGGGCGGTCCTGCGGGTCACCAACACGGGCCACACCCTCCTGGTGGGGGCGGACGGGGCCCTCCAGACCGGGCCGGAAATTGGCGTTCCGGCGGCCTGGAACGTAGACCTGCCCCTCGTGCCGCCGAGCACACGCACCCGCTTCCAGCAGGCCGGCCACTGGCTTCTGCCGCTCCTGGCCGCCGTCACGGCGGTCCTGGCCCTGGCCCCGCGGCGAAGCGCCCCGGTTTCGATTGACCGTCCCCCGCGGGCTGGCTAGAGTTTTCCGACCGACGGGCGATAACCCTGTGAAACCCGGAGCCTAAACCTCCACCCGCGACCCGTCGCAGCTTCCCTCGACGCTCCCATGAGTACCATCGGAAAGTTCTTCGTCGTCCTCAATTTGGCCCTGGCTGCGCTCTTCGTGGGCGTGTCCGCATCCCTCATCGGCAGCGGCGAAT
>CAZDMB010000149.1:0-6813 GCA_964506175.1 uncultured Planctomycetales bacterium
TCGCCGGCCAAGCCGCCGTGCTGGGCTTCAAGAGCGGCGCGCCGGCCTACACCGTCGTCAGCACGCAAGTGCCGCAGTAACGCATTCCCCGCCTCCCATCCCCTCCGATCCCATGCGCTTGGCGCGTCCTCTGCTTCCCCTCGTCCTGGCCGCGACCTTCGGGTCGCTGGCCGGGGCGGCCCCGTGGTTCAGCTCCGGTCCGCCCACCGGGGTCGCCTCCAACCGGCCGTATTTCAACAATTGCACCACCTGCCACGCGGGCACCGTCAACTCCTCGGCGGGGTCGGTGATGCTGGCAGGAGTGCCGCCGATCTACGCGCCGGGCGCCACCTACAGTCTGACCGTCACCGACCAAGATCCGACGGCCAAACGCTGGGGTTTCGAGATCACGGCCCAGAGGCGCAACGGCGCGCGCGCCGGCTCCTTCACCATCACGGATCCGGTGGCGACGCAACTTCTGCCCGGGCCCAACGGCGAGGAGTACGTGGAGCACACAACCACCGGCACCGCGGCCGGGACGCTCGGCTCCCACTCCTGGACCTTCGATTGGACCGCGCCTCCCGCCGGCGCCGGGGACGTGGTGTTCGCGCTTTCCGGCAACTGCGCGAACAACAATTTCACGCCGAGCGGCGACCACATCTACAACTACGCCGTGCTATCGGCGGAGCCGGATGGCTCGGTGCCCAACGCATTGATCGGAGCGCAACCCAATCTGATCAATCCGCGGCGCGGCAGCAGTTGGATCATCAATTGCCGGGTCACCAGTACGCAGACCAGCGGCGCCACCTACAACGTGGTCAGCCGCATTCGCCTGCCGAATGGTTCCTACTTCCCGGCAGTGGGCTGGCTCGCCGGCCCGACCAACCTCTCGCTGGGCGCGGGCGCGACCGGCAGCGTGCGCTTCACGCACGCGGTCCCGGCGGGAGCGCCGCTCGTCTCGGCCACCTACGAGATGTACGTCCGCGATGCGATGGGCGTCGTCCTCGATCAGGACAGCTTTGCCTTCACGGTCACCCCGTGACGCGGCCCCGGACGGGCGCGGCGCCAGCCTGCCCGTCTTGCCGCTGCTTCCGCAGGCTTCTCGCGCCGCGCCAGGGTCCACCGGCGCGGCGCGGGCGTTTCCGCACTCGCGCATGGGCCGGCGCCGCGCCCTCGTGCTCGTGGGCGTTCACCTCCTGGTCGCGGTGCACATCGCTTGGTGGTGGTGGCGCCGCCGCGCCCTGACGCCGCTCGAGCCGAGCGAAGCCATCGCCTTCACGCAGGAGGGCATCGTCAACGCCGGCTTGGTGCTCTTCGCCGCAGCCGGCCTGTGCACCCTGATCTTCGGCCGATTTTTCTGCGGCTGGGCCTGCCATCTGGTGGCGCTGCAGGACGGCTGCCGGTGGATCCTGCTGAAGCTGGGCCTGCGGCCCCTGCCGCTGCGTTCACGGCTGATGAAACTGGTGCCCGTCGCGGCCTTCGCCGCCATGTTCCTGCTGCCCTATCTCTCGCGCTGGTGGCAAGGGGGCAGCCATCCTGGATTCACCAAGACCGAATGGACCACCGCCGCCTTCTGGGAGACTTTTCCCGGATGGGAGGTGAGCCTGATCACCTTCGCCGTGTGCGGCTTCGCGCTGGTCTGGTTCCTCGGTTCCAAGGGGTTCTGCACCTACGCCTGCCCCTACGGCGCGCTGTTCGGCGCCGCGGACGCCTTCGCCCCGGGCCGCATCCGCGTCAGCGACGCCTGCGAGGGCTGCGGCCATTGCACCGCGGTGTGCACCAGCAACGTGCGCGTGCATCAGGAGGTCCGCGAATTCGGCATGGTGGTCGACGCCGGCTGCATGAAGTGCATGGATTGCGTCTCGGCGTGCCCGAACGAGGCGTTGAGTTTCGGTTTCGGCCGGGCCGCCGCGTGGAGCAAGCGCCGCGCGCCCGCGGGCGAACGCCCGGCGCCGCTCGGCTGGGGCGAGGATCTGCTGCTGCTCGGCGTGTTCGGCGGCAGCTACTTCGCGCTGCACGATCTCTATGGACGGGTGCCCTTTTTGCTGGCGATCGCGCTCGGCTGCCTGTCCGGCTTCTGCGTCTGGAAATCGTGGCGCCTGCTGCGCGATCCCCAGGCGCGCTTCTCGCGTTGGGTGCTGAAACAGAACGGCCGCCTGCGCGCCGCCGGCGCCGTGTTTCTCGGCGCGACGGCCGTCGCTCTGCTCTTGTTGGGACAATCCGGCGTCGTGCGCGCCCGCGCCCTGGAGCGCAACGCGGCCTTCGAGGAATTGCGTCCCTGGCTCGAGGCGGTTCTGCTCGGCGGCGCGGTTCCCGACGCGGCGCCGGAGCCGTTCGCGGGTTCCGCCATCAGGCTGGAGCGCGCGGTGGAGGCGGCGCAGGCGGTCGGCCTCCTGCAGGACGCCCGCAATCCCTTCGCGCGCGCCTGGGCGCGGCTCGCCCAAGGCGACGCTCAGGGCTTCGAGGACGGCATGGCGGCGATGCTGACCCAGCGTCCCGGCTTCGGCGAGGCGCTGATGCAGCGCGGCATGGTGCGCTTCCGCCGCGGCGATCTCGCGGGCGCGCGCGCGGACTTCGAGGCGATCTCCTGGCACGACCGGCGCCGCCCGGAAGCCGAATCCTTCCTGGCGGATCTCAAGCGCCTCGGCGGCTGAGACGGCGCGCTACTGCGGCGGCGCCAGCTGCACGTAGCCCAACGCGTCGAGCTGTTCCTGCTGGGCCACGCTCAGTTGATTGCCGCGCTGGCGCAAAGCCACCGGATAGAGATCCCGCGCCAGGAAGAGCTTGAGGGCCTCCGCCAACGCGTGCGGCAACTCGGCCAGGTCGCGGGCGTGCTGCTCATGCGCATCTTCCGCCAGCCGGAAGAGGGCGCCGAGTGCGACCTCGTCGAGGCCGCGCCAGTCGCCCAGCGCCTTCCAGCCGTCCAGGCGCACGGCCACGCCGCGCTGATCCACCGCGATGTGCGGCACTTCCGGTCCCGCCGCTCCTTCGCGCGTCAGGGCGCGACCGAGCAGATCCTCCGGCGGGGAGATGCCGGCGAGCGCGAGCAGCGTGGGCGGCACGTCCTCGAGGCGCGGCACGCCGGAGGCATGCGTGTCCGGAGCGATCCCGGCCCCGCTGAGAAAGAAGGGCACGCGCACCTGCTCCTCGAACAGGGACGTGCCGTGCAGGATGACGTCGTGCTCGCCGAAGTTCTCGCCATGGTCGGCGGTGATCAGCCAGACCGCCGGCCGCCCGCTCGCCGCCACGCGCGCGTGGACGCGCGCGATCTGGTCGTCGAGAAACATGACCTTCTCGAGATAGGTGCGATGCATCCACTCCAGTGCCAAACGCGCATCGGCGCGCACCTGGGCATCGGCGGACTTGAGGTCGGCGCCGGCGCGATTGATCTCCGCCAGGGCGAACAGGCCTTGGCGGCTCGGCGCGTAGGCCGGCGGCAGGGGCGGCAGTCCCGCCGTCAGGCGGCCCGCGAAGGGCGGCGGCGCGCCGTACGGCTGGTGCGGATCCATGTAATGCAGGAACAGGAAGAAGGGACGCTCCTGCTTGTAGAGCTGCTCGAGCGCCGCCAGAGTCTGGTCGGAAGTGACCCGCCCGCGCCCGCGTTGGCCGGCGCTGCCGAGGCCGCGCGGCGAGATCTTGGCCGAGAAGTACTGCGAGCCGAGGAAGAACCGCGCCACCACGCGCTTGTCGAAGAGGATGCCGAGCCACGAGTTGCGCGCGTGCCAGTCGATCGGTTCGTTCAGCGCGCTGAGACGCGGGACCGTGGTGTCGTCGAAGAGCTCGAAGCCCCGGTTGAAGCGATTGGCGCGCGACAGCAGATCGTTCGAGATCACCCCGGCCGTGCGGAAGCCGTGCGCGCGGAAGCGTTCGGCCAACATCGTGCCGAACTCCTCCTCGGGCATGACGTCGTAATTCCAGCGCACCGTCGTACCCATGGCGTCGCGGCCGAGCAGCATGCCGGTGTGGCCGGGCAAGGTCTGGTTGCTGCTGGAGAGGCCGTAGTCCCACCACGTGCCGCCGGCGCGCAGGCGGTCGAGGAAGGGGAGGGCGAATCCGGGCGGACGATCCCCGATGACGGCGTCCGCGCGCAGCGTGTCAATGGACACGAGAATGACGTCGGGCGCGCCGGCGGGAGCCGCGGGCGCGGCATCGGCGCCCGGCGCGGTGAAGACCGCGGGCAGCTCCAACTGCTCCTCGGCCGCGCGCAGCAGGCTGACGAGCAGCCATGAATTGTGAAAGAATGCGCAGGGCAGGGCCCAGGCCGGCGTCATCGCCACGAACGTGGCGCAAACCATGGCCGGGACGCGCAGCCGCAGACGCGCTGCCGCCGCCACCAGCGCCGCGCCCAGCATCGCGCCGAGCAGGTAGCTCCAGGGCGCCGGCATGCCGGCCGCGTTCGGCACCGGCAGGATGCCCACGGCGAAGCCGGCGGCCAGACCCAAGCCGGCGCCGCCGAGGCGCGGGGCGAACCGTGGCATCAGGCTGAAGGGAAGAAGCAGCAGCGCCAGCAGCGCGGCGGCCGCCCAGGCGCCGGCAGTCACGGGCATCACGATGGCCCAATAGGGATACTGCCCGCCGCCGAAGAAGGCGGCAAAGAGGCCGGCCAGGCTCGCGCCCGCGAGGAGTCCGGCGGCACGGCACAGCCAGGCGCGCAGCATCGGCGTTGACGGCACCAGGATAGAATCGCCCAGCATGAGCGGCAAGGCGGCGCGTAAACGTTGGCGACACGAATATCGTCCGCCGGCCTTCGAGATCGAGCGTCTGGAGTTGGACTTCGCGCTCGACCCGGAGGACACTGTGGTGCGCGCGCGCCTGCACGCGCGGCGCGCGGCCGGGACACCGGCGGCGGCGCCGCTCGAACTCGACGGCGAGGAGCTGGAATTGCTGGCGCTGCGCGTGGACGGCCGCGAGGTGCCGCGCGCCGCGTGGCGGTTGCGTCCGGACGGTCTCGACGTGCATTTCGCAGGCGCCACGGCGGTGGTGGAGACCGAGGTCCGCATTCATCCGGCGGCCAACACCGCGCTCTCCGGCTTGTACGTCAGCAACGGCATGTTCTGCACGCAGTGCGAGGCCGAGGGCTTCCGCCGCATCACCTACTTTCCCGACCGGCCCGACGTGATGACGCGCTTCCGCGTCCGCGTCGCCGCCGAGCGCGCCTCCTGTCCGGTGCTGCTTTCGAACGGCGATCGCGCGGGCGGCGGGGACGCCGGCGCCGGCCGCCACTGGGCGGAGTTCGATGACCCCTTTCCCAAGCCCTCCTACCTGTTCGCGCTCGTGGCCGGATCCCTGGCCGACTTGCACGAGCAGTACACCACCCGGTCCGGCAAGCGGGTGGACCTGCATCTGTGGAGCGAGCCCGCCAACCTGCCGCGTCTGCGCTTCGCCATGGACAGCCTGGTGCGCGCCATGCGCTGGGACGAGGAAGCCTTCGGCCTGGAATACGACCTTGCGGCCTTTCACGTCGTGGCGACGCGCGACTTCAACATGGGCGCGATGGAGAACAAGGGCCTGAACATCTTCAATGCCTCCTACCTGCTGGCCTCGCCCGCGACCGCCACCGACGACGACCACGAGCTCATCGAAGGCGTGGTCGGCCACGAATACTTTCACAATTGGACCGGCAATCGCGTCACGTGTCGCGACTGGTTCCAACTCACGCTGAAGGAAGGATTGACCGTTTACCGCGATCAGTGCTTCTCGGCGGCGATGCGCAGTGCCGCGGTCAAGCGCATCGAGGACGTGCGCGGCTTGCGCGCGCGGCAATTTCCGGAGGACGCGGGACCGTTGGCCCATCCCATCCGCCCCGAAGCCTATGAGGCGATGGACAACTTCTACACCGCGACCGTCTACCTCAAAGGAGCCGAGGTCGTGCGCCTGTATGCGACCCTGCTCGGAGCGGCGGGATTCCGCCGGGGCATGGATCTCTACTTCCGCCGCCACGACGGCAGCGCCGTCACCTGCGACGATTTCCGCGCCGCGATGGCCGACGCCAACGGTCGCGACTTGACGGCCTTCGAGCGCTGGTACGAGCAAGCCGGCACGCCGGAGCTGAGCGCCGTCGGCCGCTGGGACGCGGCACAGCAGCGCTTCGTGCTGCGTTTGCGTCAGACGCCCGCCTCGGCGGCGGATCATGAGCCGCGGCCGCCGCTGCCGTTGCCCGTCGCGGTGGGCCTGCTGGCGCGCGACGGCCGCGAACTGGCGGCGACGCGCGTGCTGCTGCTGGAGCAGGAGGAGCAGGAATTCAGTTTCGCCCAGATCGGCGAGGAGCCGGTGGCGTCCCTGCTGCGCGGCTTCTCGGCGCCCGTGCGTCTCGCGTTCGCGCAATCCGACGAGGACCTCACCACGCTGCTCGCCCACGACCCGGACCCCTTCAGCCGCTGGGAAGCCGGGCAGCGCCTGGCGACGCGCCTGCTCTTGGCGCAGACCGCCGACTTGCGCGCCGGCCGGACGCCGCGCGCGCCGACGCTGCTCGCCGCCGCTTGGCGGCGCATTCTCGCCGATCCGTCCCTCGATCCCTCCCTCGCCGCCTACGCCCTCTGCCTGCCCGACGAAGAGGTCCTCGCCGAGGAGATGGAGGAGCGCGATCCCGCCGCCCTGCGCGCGGCGCGGATCTTCTGCGAGCAGGCGCTCGCGCGCGCCCTGCGCCCTGAACTCGAGGCGCGCCTGCGCGGCTACCGACGCGACGGCGCCTACGCGCCGGAACCGGCGCAGATCGGGCCGCGCCGCCTGCGCAATCGCTGCCTCGATCTGCTGGCGAGCCTGAACGAGGCGGCCACGCGCGCGCTGTGCCTCGCGCATTGGCGGCAGGCGGACAACCTCACTGACGAGCGCGCC
>CAZDMB010000150.1:0-902 GCA_964506175.1 uncultured Planctomycetales bacterium
TCACGCGCGCGACGTCGCCCGCGAGCGCGCGCGCCTCGAAGGCGCGGTGTGCGTGTTGGGCTCGGCCACGCCGTCGCTGGAGTCGTGGGCCGCGGCGCGCACCGGGAGCGTGCGCTTGCTGGAACTGCCGCGGCGCGTCGCCGGCGGCAGCCTGCCCGCGGTGCAGGTGGTGGACATGCGCCACGAAAAGCCGGACAAGGGCCATTGGCTGGTGGTGTCCCGGCCGCTCGAGGAGGCGCTCAGGCGCGCGCTGGCGCGCGGCGAGCGCGCCATCCTCTTCCTCAACCAGCGCGGCTTCGCGCCGGCGTGGCATTGCGCCGCCTGCGGCGGCAGCGCCAAGTGCCAGCGCTGCAGCGTGTCCCTCACTTTCCACCGCTGGCGCAAGAAGGCGATGTGCCACGCCTGCCTGGCGGAGGTTCCGCCGCCGCTCCGCTGCCGCGATTGCGGCGGTCCGGTGAGCATGGTGGGAGTCGGCACCGAGCGCGCTGAGGATTCCTTGCGCCGCATGTTTCCGGCCGCGCGCATCGCGCGCATGGACCGGGACACGATGCTGCGCCGCGAAGATTACGAGACGCTCTACCACGCCTTCGCCGCCGGCGAGTACGACTTCCTCCTCGGCACGCAGATGGTGGCGAAGGGCTTGGACTTTCCGGACGTCACGGTGGTGGGGGTGCTCAACGCCGACATCGCGCTGCATCACCCCGATTTCCGCGCCAGCGAGCGTTGCTTCGATCTCATCGCGCAGGTCGCCGGGCGCGCCGGCCGCGGGCCCAAGGGCGGCATGGTGGTGGTGCAGACCTGGCTGCCGCACCATCCCTCCATCACGCACGCCGTGCGGCACGACTACGCCGGCTTCGCCGCGCGCGAGCTGGAGGAGCGGCGCGCCTTCGCCTATCCGCCGT
>CAZDMB010000150.1:912-6718 GCA_964506175.1 uncultured Planctomycetales bacterium
CGCGCGCGTGGTGCGCGTGGTGTGCGAGGCGGCGCGCCCGGAGCGCGCCGACCAGCTGGCCGAGGACGCCGCCGCCGCGCTGCGCGCCGCGGCGCGCGGCGCGCCGGGCCATGAGGTGCTCGGCCCGGCGCCGCACATGGTCGAGCAGTTGCGCGGCCGCTGGCGGCGGCAAATCCTGGTGAAGGCGCCGCTGACCGGTCGGCTGGCCGTGCAGCCCGCGCTGGAGGAGCTGTGCCAGCGCGAAGGCGTGCAGGTGGATTCGCTCTAGGGCTTCTTCGGTTCCTTCTTCTTGCCGACGCCGAGGTTCGTGAGGTCCACGAACTGGCCGCCGTTGGCGGCGGCGAGCTCGGACAGGAACTCGGCCTGCGCCTGGCCGGCGGCGATCGTGTTGATGACGATGCGGCGGTCGCGATTGAGGCCTCCGATCTCGGCGATGATGCCGTCTGGATCCGTCACCGGGCCGACGTTCGGCTCGCCGTCGGTGAGCAGGAAGATCGTCTGCGTCTCGAGGAACTCGAAAGCGCCGAGCAGCGCCTCGTAGATGTTGGTGGGGCCGCCGGGCCGCAGGTCGCGCACGAACTCGATGGCGTCCGCGATGTTCTGCGCGTCGGCGGGCATCAGCTTGTCCTTCCAGGTGCGCACCCGGTCCGAGAACACCACGATGTTGAAGTCGGTGTCGGTGTCGAGGCGCTGCACGGTCTCGATGAGGGCCTCGGAGAAATATTGGTGGAAGTTCTGCTCCTTGGACACCCGGTACTGCTCCATCGAGCCGCTGATGTCGAGGATGAACACCACGCCGCCGCGCGGCACCGCGATGCCGTGGTACTCGGCGCGCGCCACGAGGGTGTTGTCCTCGCCGGCTTTGCGGCTGGCCAGCCGCTTCTCCCGCACGCTCTGCGCCTCTTCCGGGGTCGGCAGCTGATAGCCAGCCGGGCGATCGGCCAGCCAGCGCGCCCAGTTTTGCGTCAACGGGCCGAAGTCCTCGCCGGTGAGGGCTTCCAGCGCGCGCAGCGCGTCGTCGCGCACGCGGCCCTTCTCGCCCTGCACCAGTTTGACGAGCGGCGCCAGCGTTTCGGTGCGCCGCAGCACCAGCGCGGTGGCCACCGCCGCCGAGCGCACCGACCAGAGCTCGTCGTCGAAGCGCGCCAGCAGCGCCTTCAGCACCGCCTCCGAATGCGGATACCACTTGAGCGCGTCCGTCGCGTGCAGGCGCACCGACGGGCGGTCGTCGTTGGTCATCTGGATGAACTTCGCCTCGGCCTCGGGCGGGAGGTCGCCGAGTTGCGCGAGCGCCCAGGCGGCGTCGGTGCGCGTCTTGAAGTCGTCGTGGTCGAGGCGCTTGACCAGTTCCTGAATGGCGCCCTGCGGCCGGGCGCGCACGATGCCCTCGATGGCGCTGGTGCGCATCTCGCTGTTGCTGCTGCCGAGCATCTTGAGCAGCACCGGGCCGCACATCTCCGGCTCGTGCTCGGCGGCGTAGGCGATCGCGTCGATGGCGGCGGCGACCACCGCCTCCTCCTTGCTGCTGAGGCCGTCCTTGATCAGCACCGCGATCTCGTCCTTCGCCTTCGCCCGGCGCATCTGCGTGAGAATCTTCGTGCGCAGCGCCAGGTTGCGCGCGTCGGCGTACGAAGCGATCAGATCGCGCCACGAGTCGGCGCCGCCGAAGTCGGCGAGAGTGGTGAAGGCCTTCTCGCGCACGATCACGTCGCCGTCGCCCAGGCGATCCTCCACCAGCTTGCGGTACTTCACCAGCTTCAGGCGCCCGAGCCCATAGATGCCGACGCCGAGCAGCAACTTGTCCTTTTCCTTGGCGGCGTCCACCACCGCCGCCTCCAGGCCGCCGACCTCGCCTTCCAGCAGCAGGTGCAACAACTCCGCGCGGTTGCCCACCACCTTCTCCTTCTTCAGGCGCTTGTCGCGCAGCCAGGCGAGCTCGGCCTCGCTGCCGCTGGCGAGTTCACGCACCGCCTGACGGCGCACGTCGTCCGCCTTGTCCTCCGCCAGTTCCTGCAGCAGCGCGCGCGCGGCCGCGTTGCGGCACAGGCCGAT
The DNA here is from genome assembly GCA_964506175.1 of uncultured Planctomycetales bacterium. Lineage (GTDB taxonomy): Bacteria > Planctomycetota > UBA1135 > UBA1135 > UBA1135 > JAQBVK01. Next base: position 2,965 of record CAZDMB010000150.1, read on the forward strand.
GGCATGCACTGCCTCGCCGCGCAAAGGCGGCGCCAGCAGCGGCACTTCCGCCGCCAGCGCTTGCGCCGCCTCGGCGCTGTCGAGCCGGCCGATGTCGTCCAGGCGCTCGGCCAGCGGCCGTTGATCGTCCGGTATTTCCGGATCGGGCAGCGGCCACTTCGGCGTCTTGTTGGGCTGCGGCTGCTGGCCGGCGTTCGGATCGGCCTTGTCCTTCGCGCGGCCCTTCTTGCGCGCTTCGATCTCCGCCTTCCACGCCTCGTGCGCCCGGTGGAACTCGTCCAGCTGGACGGCGAGCGGCTTGGGCGGCTCCGGCGCGGGAGCGGCGGCGCCTTCCTGCAGGGCGAGAGCGGTCAGAAGAAGGGCGGTCAGCACGGCTAGGGAACGATTCTAGCCCCCGGAGTAGGCCTCGATTTCGCCAAAACCGGCCTGTGCGGCGCCCAGCGCTCCGCCGCGCAGCGACAAGATGTCGATGCGCACGCTGCGCAGCAGCGTTTCTTCGCCGAGATCCACGATGACGCGGCCGGGCAATCCTTCCGGGATCTCCACCACGCGCGGCGCGCCGCCGTTCACGCGCAGGCTGACGCGCGCGGGCGTGATGCGCCGCTCCGGATCGGCCGGTTCCCACGGCGCGGCGCACAGCGCGATCCGGCGCGCTTTCACCCGGCGCTCGAGCGCCACCTCGATCCAGGGCGCCACGTCGTCTGCGCGGCACATCCAACGGCTGTCGTAGCGTCCGTCGCAGGCGAACGCGGCCTCGCCGCTGCTGGCGCGCGCGCCGGGCGAGCCCGTCGGCAGCAGATTGGCCTCGGCGGCGCGCGAATCCAGGTCGGCGCGCGCGCTGTCCACGCCCGTATCGCGCCCGAACTCCAACGTGCCCGAGCCGAAACTGCTGCCGTCGTGACAAAAGGCGCTGGCGCGCAATACCCAGCGCCCGGGCGCATCGCAGGAATATTGCGCGTCGAAGCGCTTGGTGAGGCCGCCGTCCACGCGCTGCCATGCGCCGCCCGGCGGCCGCACCCAATAGACCACCCGCGCGATGTGCACGAAGTCCGGCGTCGTGGCGTCGATCCAGAGGTGGACCGGCTCGCCCAGCGCGGCGCGCAACAGCAGCGGACCGTCCGCGGCCGACGTGGCGAGCAGGCGCCCGTCACTGGCGCCGCCTTCCCGCTGGGTCACCGCGGACTTGGCGGTGGCCCGCGCCAGGAACAGCAGCGCGAAGCAGGTGTTGACGTTGGTTTCGCTCGGCGCCCACGCGCCATTGACGTGCTGGCGATCCACGAACCACTCCGCGCCTTCGGGGTACCAAGGATGCTCGCCGAAGCGCTCCAGATGCGCCAGCGCGCCGGCGCGTTCCAGCCCATACAGGGCGTACGTCGTCCACGCGGTGGCGTCGCCCGCGAGCGGATGCAGCAGGCAATGCGCGCCCAGCCACTCGGCGCCGGCGGCGATGGCTTCGCGCACGCGCCGGGTGGTGGCGACGGCGTCGCCGCCGAGGTGGTCGAGGCAGATCGCCAGCGTGCCGACCCCGGCGGCGGTCATCGAGGGCGTCGCGCCGCCGGCGCCGATCACGTAGCCGAAGCCAGCGCCGCGCGCGCCGCCGCCGGCGCCGCCGCGGCCGCCGCGCCCCGTGCCTTCGCGGCAGTCCAGCACCGCCGCGGCCAGTTTGCGCCACGTCTGCTGCGGCGCCTCGTAGCCGCGCTTCGCGGCCGCCCACAGGCCGAGAGCGGCGTACTGGGTGTTGGAGAGGTCGCCGCCGGTGGGATAACCCCACATGCCGCTGGACTCCTGCCAACTCACGAGTTCGTCCGCCATGTCCACGATCCACTCGTCGTCCGCCGGATCGCCGGCGGCGCCGACGGCCATCAGCGTCAGCGCGAGCGAATAGGTCTGGCGCGCCGGGTGCGCGCGCAGGTACGCCAAGCCGCGCTGCACGGAGGCGTGGTCGACGGGCGCTCCGCTCTTGATCAGGGTGTAGGTGGCGAGCGCCGTCGTGCCCGGGTCGTATTCGGCGTATTCCTGCCAGGAACCGTCCGGCAACTGGCGCTCCATCAGGTAGCGCACGCCGTCGTTGATCGCGCGATCGATGCGCGCCTGCGTCAACGGGTGCGTCTGCCGCAGCTCGAAGGACCAGGGATCGCCAGCCGTGGCCGTCTTGACGAGCAGATGATTGAGGCCCGGCGCGAGCGCGACTTCCGCCGGCATCGGCGGCGCGCCCGGCTGCAGTTCCGCAACGAGCGCGCCGTTGCACCACAGGCGCAAGCCGCCTTCGGCGCGCAATTGCACGGGGACGCTCACGGCGTTGCGCGCGTGCACCGTGCGGTAGAAGAAGGCGGCGATCGTCGACCCGGATTCGTCGGCGGCGGCAAGCGGCAGCAGGCGCTGCGGCTCGATCACGCCCGTCTCCAGGCCGGCGCGCTCGCGCGGGTGGATGAGTCCCGCATCCGCGGCGGCCGCAGCCGCGTCGAGGTCGGCGTCCTGCCAGAAGATGGGCACGTGACCGGCGCCCTCGTAACGCGCGTCGAGTTCGGGCCAGGGAAGGCCGGCACGCATGTCGCGCAGGGAGCGCTCGGGCGCCAACTCGAAGGCGGCGGAAGGCGCGCCGGCGAGCGCGAAGGGGCCGAGCGCGCGCCACGGGCCGGCGCGATAGGCAGGTTCCGGATCCGCGCGCAGCACTTCCTGCGCGGGCGCGAAGATCGGCAGCTGAAGGTTTGCCCAGGCCAGCAGGAGCCATGCCGCCACGGCTCCAGATTAGGCGTTCGCGCGGTCGCCGGTAACCTGGGGCCTCTGATGCTGCAAAGGCACCGCCGCCGGTCGCTCGCCGCCCTCGCCCTCGCCGCCGCGCTCGCCGCGCCCGCGCCGGCCCAGGAGAGCGAGCTCGACGCGGCTCTGCGCTACGGCCGCGAGGCGCTCGCTGCCGGCAGGCACGAGGAGGCCTGCCGCCACTTCCTGTTCGCCCTGGCGCGCAGCCAGGATCCGGCGCCGGTGGCGCAGTTGCTGCTCGAGAACGCCGCCGAGGATCCGGATGCGCGCGCCCTGTGGAGCCACGACTGGCTGGCCTTCGCCGCCGACGGCAAGGGCAAGGCGCTGCTCAACGCCCGCGACAAGGCGGAGTTGTCGCCGGACGATCCGTTTCCGCTGGCCCTGGCGGCTGCGCGCGCCACGGCGGTGCGCGACCTGCTGGCGTTCCGCGAGAAGAGCGCGCGCTCGCGCAAGTGCGGCGACCCCCTGGTGGCCGAGTGGTGCGAGGACCTGGCCCGCCGGTTGGCGGCGAACGCTCCGGCGCTCGGCCGCGAAATCGCCGCCTCCTGCCAGCCGATGATCAGCGTCGACCGGGCGGTGATGCACGGCACGGTGGATGCGCTGCGCAAACTCATCCGCACGGCTGCCGCGGAGGGCGACGCCGCCACCCTGCTGCGCGCCGGCCGCGCGCTGGCCGGGCTCGCGAACCAGGCGGCGACGCACAAGGAGATCGCCGGCCCCGAGCCGCCGGAACTGCCGGGCGCCGCCGCCGACGCGGCCGACGCCATCGGCCGCGCGCGCGCGGCGATCGCCCAGAAGGGGCGCGTGTGGACGATCAGCGAGCTCGAGGCGATGGACGAGGAAGAGGCCCGCGCCTTCACCGTGGCGCATGCGTCGTTCGCGGACCCTGGCATCTCCAACTCGCCGCAAGGCTGGTACCGCGTCGAAACCGGCTGCGGTCACGGCACGCTGGTCGGGGCCGCGACTTCGGTGGTGGATCATGAGGAGCGCCTCG
>CAZDMB010000151.1:0-6713 GCA_964506175.1 uncultured Planctomycetales bacterium
CCCCCGGCCAGTCCTGCAGCTGTCGCCCGGCAATCTGCTTGGCCACGCGCTCCGCGAACTGGCGCGTGCCCTCCGGTCCGGTGTGCGGCAAGAGAGCGACGAAGGTGTTGCGCCCAACCCGGCACGCCACGTCCACGTCGCGCGTGTCCAGCAGAATGACCCCGGCCACGTCCAGCAGGGTGCCGTCGTCCACCTCGCCTTCCAGCGTGAAGCCTGCCAGGCCGAGCGGATAGCGGAAGCGGTTGCACCGCTTGAACTCCTCCTCCAGGCGATGCTCCCAATATTCCGTGCTGTGCAAACCCGTCTCCACGTCGGCGACGGCGGCGAGGAAGCGCTCGCGGGCGCCTTGTTCGCGCTCGCTCTTGAGCGCCTGGACGAGCGCCGCGCTCAGAGACTCGGCGCTGGTCAGCGGTCCGGGAGCCGCGGGCGCGCCCGGGGCAGGGGCGCCAAAGGGCGAACGCAAACGCTCGGCGAGCGCCGCCGGATCCGGCGGCAAAGGGAGCGCCGCCTGCGCGCCGGTGAAGCGGGCCAGGCCGTCGGCGTTGCGGAGGTCGCCGTGCGCGCTGAGCAGGAAGAGCAGCACGTGATTGCGCTGCAGGTAGGCCAGCGCCCATTCGTGCACGCTCCACGGCGCCACGGCGCGCGGGTCGGCCACCACCAGGCCGCCGCGCACCCCCGCCGCGTCGAGCGCCTGCCAGTCGCGGAATTCCTCCACCGCACCGACGGCGTCCCCGGCGCGCCGCGCCGCCTCGCGGCAGGCCTTGGCCACTTGGGGATCGGCCGTGAGGATCGTGAGCGGGCGCGCGGGCATGCCAAAATCGTGCCGTAGAGGGACCGCGCGCGTCAAGCGGCGGCGAACTCGGCGTTGTGGTGCACGGTCTGGATGTCCTCGTCGTCCTCGAGGGCGTCGATCAACTCCTGCAGCTTGGCGGCGTCTTCGCCGGCCACCGGCACGAGGTTGTCCGGCACGTAGCGCACCTCGGCTTCGAGCAGTTTCCAGCCCTTGGCCTCCAGGGCGGCCTTCAGGCCGAGAAAGCCGGCCGGATCGGCCTCGATGCCGAAGATCTGCGGCTCGTCGGTGCCGACGTCCTCGGCGCCGTTCTCCAGGGCGCACTCGATGACCTCGTTCTCGTCCAGCTCGCCGCGCTCGAGCGCAAACATGGCCTTTTTCTTGAACAGGTAGGAGACGGCGCCGGTGTTGGCGAGCGTGCCGCCGCGCCGGGTGAGGATGGCGCGCAGATTGGGGGCGGTGCGCGCGCGATTGTCGGTCACCGCTTCGATCACGAGCGCCACTCCGCCGGGCGCGTAGGCCTCGTACATCACCTCCTCCGGCGCCGCGCCTTCCAATTCGCCCGCGCCCTTCTTGACGGCGCGCTCGATCGAGTCCTTGGGCATGTTGTCCGCCCGCGCCCGGTCGATGGCGTAGCGCAACTTGAGGTTGGCGTCCGGGTCCGGACCGCCGGCGCGGGCGGCCGCGATGATCAACTTCGCCCACTTCGAGAACACCTTTCCCTTCTTCTTGTCGACCTTGGACTTGGTCCGCTCGATGTTCGCCCAATGGGAGTGACCAGCCATGCGCCGCGAATTCTAGCGCACTGCCGCCGGAAATGACCACGCGGCGCCCTGCGGCGCCGAGTGACTGCAGATGAGAGCGCTGATTTCTAGCGCTTGCCCCACTGCTGGCCGCGACGGGCCTTGTGGTGGCCGTACTTCTTGCGCTCGACCATGCGCGGGTCGCGCGACATGTGGCCGTCGGCGCGCAAGGCGCTCAAAGCGTCGGGATAGAGCTTCAACAGCGCGCGGCCGAGGCCCATGCGCACGGCGCCGCTCTGGCCGGTGACGCCGCCGCCGAAGGTGTCCACCAGCACGTCCACTTTCTTGCGCACCTTGAGGGAACGCAGCGGACCCAGGCAGGATTCCATGTCCATGGTGCGCGTGAAGTACTCCTTCACGGCCTTGCCATTGACCTGGAACTCGCCCGTGCCGACGCGCACGCGCACGCGCGCGACCGCATTCTTGCGGCGGCCGGTGCCCCAGTGGTACTCGCCGCCTTCGGGCTCCTGCAGGCGGCCGGTCGGATCGATCAGGACGACGGGCTCGGCCGGAGTCTCGGCGACGGCCGTCTCGGCCTTCAACTCGGCCGAAGCCATGAAGTCGTACTCCGGCTGGTCTCTCTCTTTCTCGTTGCGCATGGATCGGATCAGGAGGCGCGGGCCAAGGGCGACGGCTGCTGGGCCGTGTGCGGATGCTGCCCGCCGGCGTAGATGAAGAGCTTGCTCATGCGGACGCGCCGGAGGCGATTCTTCGGGAGCATGCGCTCCACCGCCTTCTCCAGCACGCGCTCCGGATTGTCGCTCATCACCTTGGCGTACGGGGTGACCCGATGACCGCCCGCGTAGCCGGTGAAGCGGGCGTACTCCTTCACGTTGGCCTTGTTGCCGGTCAACGCGATCTTTTCGGCGTTGATCACGACCACGGCGTCGCTGCCCGGCAGATGCGGGGAGTAGGTGGGCTTGTGCTTGCCCATCAGGATCATGGCGATCTGGACGGCCAGACGGCCGACCACTTGGCCCTCGGCGTCGGCGAGGTGCCATTCGCGGGCGGCTTCGCCCTGTTTGAGGTGGGTGGTGGTAGGACGCATCGGCGGAACGGAAGGCCCCGGCGCGGAAAGGGCCGAGCATTCTAGGGGTGGCTCGGCCGCCCGGCAAGGGCCCGCGGCGCCGACCCGCGCCCGCTCAGAGTTCCGCCGGCGCCGGCAGTTCTCGTCCGTCCAGGCCGTAGAGGCGGAACAGCGGGCGGTCCACCACGAGGCGGCTCAGGCCTTCGAGGCCCGGGTAGAGGCGCGCCGCGGCCTGGACGCGGGCCACCTTGGCCGCCAGCGGGACGCGCACCTCGGGCGGCGCCGCCACCCGCTCCTCGCTCTGCGCCGACCAGCCCCAGCAGATCTCGCAGCCGGAGGCCGTGAAGAAGCTCAAGGCCGGCGGCACGCCGGGAGCGCTCACCGGGAAGTCGAAGCGCCGATCCACGCGCTCCAGCGCGAGGCCCAGGCGGTCGCGCAGGGCGATGCCCTCGAGCGCCGCGAACAGCGCTTCCTGCTGCAGCGCATCCCGCACGCGCGAGCCCGCTTCGGGCAGGGGCTGATCCTTGGCGCAAGGCACGCGCAGGTAATGCGCCATGGCCGTGGCGCTGAAGCCCTCGGGCAGCACCACCCCGTCGGCGGAGAGCAGGGCCACGGGCACGCCGCCGCGCGCGAGCGCGAGGCGCGGGGTGCGCGGACGGTAGGTCGCGCGGATGCCGTCGGGCAGGCGCGGCGCGACCTCGATGCTCGCCGGATCTACCCACGGCACGCGCTCCAGGCAGTCGCGCACGCGCACGACGGCGGCAGGATCGGAGAGCGGGAGCGCGGGCAGGCGGGCAGCCGCCTGCTCCAACTGCTGGCGCCACGCGACCGGCAGGTGCTCCGGCAGCTGATCGTGCCGGATGCGCGACAGCGGCCGCGCGGTGCCGAGGGCGGCTGGCGGCGCGCACGCGCCCGCAGCCGCTGCAACGGCGAGGATCCCGGGCGCAAGCAGCGCGCGCACGCTATCGTTTTACCGCGAATGGGCCCCACGCTTCCACTCCGTCGGATCCACCGGTGACGGCGGGCGAGGGACCGGCCCGTTTCAAGGGCTTCGAACTGGCGCCGTTCCAGCGGCGCGCGGCCGGCGCGCTGGACGCCGGCGACCACGTGCTCGTGGCCGCGCCGACGGGCGCCGGCAAGACCCTCGTCGCCGAGTACGCGATTCATGCCGCCCTGCAGCGCGGTCAGCGGGCGATCTACACCTCCCCCATCAAGGCGCTGTCCAACCAGAAGTTCCGCGACTTCCGCGCCGACGCCGCCATCGCCGACGCCGGCCTCATGACCGGCGACATCACCCTGCACCCGGAGGCGCGGGTGCTGGTCATGACGACCGAGATCTTGCGCAACACCCTGGTCGACGACCCGCAGCGGCTGCACGACGTCGGCGTGGTGGTGTTCGACGAGGTGCACTACCTCGACGATCCCGAGCGCGGCTCGGTGTGGGAGGAGACGCTCCTGTTCCTGCCGCCGGGAATCGTGATCGTGGCCTTGAGCGCCACCATCGCCAATCTCGGGCAGTTCGCGGCCTGGCTGGAGAAGGCGCGCGGCTGCGCGGTGGAGGTGGTGCAGGAGACGAAACGGCCGGTGCCGCTGAAGGTGTTCCTCTATCACCCGCAAGCCGGCGTGTTTCCGCCGGCGCGCCTCAAGCCGGTGCGCCAGCGCTTCCTCGAGCACAAGAAGGACCGCGCCTACCACGCGCGCGACGACCGGCCGCTGCTCGAGGGCATCCTCGAACGCCGCGAACTGCCGGTGCTTTTCTTCTGCTTCTCGCGGCGCCTGTGCGAGGCGAAGGCGCGCAAGTCGGTGCGCCTGCCGCGGCTCCTCAGCGCGGCGGAAGAGCGGCAGGTCGAGGAAGTGTGGGCCGCCGGGCGCGAGGAGTTCGGCTTCGACGACGCGCGCGGGCCGCTCGCCGAGCTGCGCGCCATGGTGCTGCGCGGCGTCGCCGCGCACCACGCCGGCATGCTGCCGCTGCACAAGGAAATGGTGGAGCGGCTATTCACCCGCGGCCTGCTCAAACTGCTCTACACCACCGAAACCTTCGCCCTCGGCATCAACATGCCGGCGCGCGCGGTGATCTTCGACTCGATCACCAAGTTCGACGGGGTGGATTTCGACTGGCTGCGCACCCGCGATTTCCTGCAGATGGCGGGCCGCGCCGGCCGCCAGGGCATGGACGAGGTCGGCCTGGTCTACGCCGTGTTGGAGTTCGACGACGTGGTCGAGGCGCCGATCCACCGCATCACCAGCGGCGCGGTCGAGCCGATCCTCTCGCGCTTCGACCTCGCCTACTCCACCTTGGTGCACCTCCACGGCATCGCCGGCGCCGACGCCGCCGCCGGAGTGTGGGAGCGCTCCTTCGCCGCCTGGCAGGCGCGCGAGCATTCCAAGCAGCGCGAGGAGAAGAACCGGCTGGCGACGCGCGCCCTGCTGGCCAAGCGCTACGCCTTTCTGCGCGCCATGGGCTACGTCGCGGGCGAGCGAGAAATCCTGCCGCGCGGCCGCACTTGCCAATTGCTGCATGGGCAGGAGATCCCGCTGACGGAGTTGTTGTACGCGGGCGTCCTGGCCGAGGCGGAGGCGCCGCAACTCTGCGGCCTCGTCTCGGCCGTGATCCACGAGGGCCGGCGCGGCGAGGAGTTCTGGCGCAACGCGCTGCGGCCGATGCGCGGCCTGCTGCGCCAAGCCGCCGCCGTGATCGACGGCGCGCGCGCGGCCGAGGCCGACGCCGGCCTGCCGCCTTCCCTCAAGGCGCTCGACGAGGCGATGGCCCCGGCGATCTACGAATACGCCCTCGGCCGGCCCTTCGAGGAACTCGGGCGCTTCACCAGCGCCGCGCCGGGCGATTTCGTCCGCAACGCGCGCATGACGGTGCAATACCTGCGGCACCTGCGGAAGGTGACGCTCGACGCGGATCCGCTGCTCGCCGAGCGCCTGGCCGAGGCCATCCTCTGCCTCTATCGCGGGCCGGTGGACGTGCGCGAGGAGCTCGGACTGCGGCGCGACGAGATCCCCGAGTAAGATCGGGCGTGCGCGCGCTCGCCGCCCGTGCCTTGCCGCTCCTGCTGTGCGCCGCGTCGGGCTCCTGCGCCGCCGCGCCGCCCACTCCGTGGCCCGAGGCGTACGCGCGCGCGGGCGCCGTCGAGCTGACGGGCGAGTGGCGCAGCGCCGCGGGCGTGGCGCAAGTGGATTTCCGCGCCGCCGCGCCGGCCTCGGGCTCGCTCACCTTGGTGCGCGCGCAAGAGTTCTTCGGCGAGCACAGCGTGCAGCGGATGCGCTGGATCGGCGACGGCACGGGCATCTATCAGGTGAATGACGAGAAAGGCGAATGCGCCTTCGCCGTCAGCTCGTGGCGCGAGCTCGAGACGCTCTCCGGGCTGCCTTTCCTCGCGCCCGCATGGACGCTCGCCGCCGAGGACGCGTCCGCGGAACTGCGCGTCGAGAGCGCGCCCGACGGCGCCATCCGCGCCGCCAGCGGCGAGGACCCGTCCGGCCCTTGGAGTTTCACGGCCGCGCATTCCCGCGTGCTGCGCCGGGCGGATCCGGCGGACTACGCCGTGGCGCTTCCCGCCGGCTACGCCGTGCTGGGCGCCCCCGCGGGCGAGTTCGACCACGTGCGCTCGCTGCTGGCGGAGGGCGAGTACGCGCCGGAGATCACGATGGTGGATCTGGCCGGCCGGGAACACCACTTGTCCGAATTTCGCGGCAAGCCAGTCCTGCTGGTCTTCTGGTTCTATCACTGAGAGGGCTGCCGTCAGGAGCTGCCCGGGCTCCAGCGCCTCTGGTCGGATGCGCAGCAAGCGGGAAGCGACGTGCAAGTGCTGGCCGTCAATTACCAGGACGACGCGGCGACGATCGCCGCCCACTGGCGGGAGAACGGTTTCGACTTTCCCACTTTCACGCAGTATCGGGACGCCGCCAGCCGCGCCTTCGGCGTGGAGTTCTACACCGCGATGTTCGCGCTCAGCCGGGATCAGCAGGTGCTGTGGCGCGGCCACCAGTTGGCGGACGCGGTCGTGCGGCCGCTCCTCGGCCTGGCGCCCTGAGGCGGCGCAAATCCGGGCCTCCGGCGGCGCGGATGCGGGCCGCGGCCGCC
>CAZDMB010000152.1:0-5396 GCA_964506175.1 uncultured Planctomycetales bacterium
AAAAGCGGCTTAAAGACCACGTACTACCTGCGCTCGCGGCCCGCGACGCGCATCCGCCAGACCACCGTCGAGGACGAGGCGCGCGCCCAGACCACGACCGATCAGGCGGCCGTCGCCTGCTCGCTCGAGAATCCGGAAGCCTGCGAAGCCTGCCAGTAACCGACGTCATCGGAACATCCCATGCGCAAAGCCCTGCTTCTCGACCCGGGTTTCGAGCTCACGCTCCGCCCGATGCGCTACCCGGCCTTCTACGACATGTACCGGGACGCGATCAAGAACACCTGGACGGTGGACGAGGTGGACTTCTCGACGGACCTGGTGGACCTGCGCGATCGTCTCCAACAACCTGGTGCTGTCGCTGTACAAGCACATCAACGCCCCGGAGGCGCGGATGTACTTGTCGCGGCAACTCTACGAGGAGGCGCTGCACGTCCAGTTCTACCTGACGCTGCTCGATTCCTACATTCCGGATCCGAAGGAGCGGCACGAGGCCTTCGCCGCGATCCACAACATTCCCTCGCTCAAGAAAAAGGCCGACTTCTGCTTCCAGTGGCTGGATTCGGTCAACGAGCTCGACAAGCTCGATTCCGAGGAGAAGCGCCGCAAGTTCCTGCTGAACCTGGTGTGCTTCGCCTCCTGCGTGGAGGGGCTGTTCTTCTTCGCGGCCTTCGCCTACGTCTACTTCCTGCGCAGCAAGGGCTTGCTGAACGGCCTCGCCTCGGGCACCAACTGGGTGTTCCGCGACGAGTCCTGCCACATGAACTTCGCCTTCGAAGTGGTGCACACCGTGCGCGACGAAGATCCGGGCATCTTCGACGACCGCATGCGGCGCGAGATCACCGCCATGATCGAGCAGGCGGTGGACTGCGAGATGACCTTCGCGCAGGACCTGCTGCAAGGCGGCATTCCCGGCCTGTCCCTGCAGGACATGCGCCAGTACCTGCAGTACGTCGCCGACGGCCGGCTCAAGAATCTCGGCATCGAGCCGCGCTGGAACTCGCGCAACCCCTTCGGCTTCATGGAACTGCAGGACGTGCAGGAGTTGTCGAACTTCTTCGAGCGCCGCGTTTCCGCCTACCAGATCGGCGTGACCGGCGAGGTCAGCTTCAACGAGACTTTCTAGGCGCGCTCGCGCCGTCCGCGGGCGCCGCTCCGTCCGTGGACGGCGGCGCCGCCGGCAGAGCCTCCTGCACGCCGCGGCGGATGACCGCTTCGGTCTCGGCTTCGCCGAGGAAGAAGTAGGAGCCGAGCCCGGCCAGGATCAGGAGCAGCACGAAGATCAGGAAGGCCTTGAGGGCGACGCGCAGCAGAATCAGGGCGACCAGCACGACGGCCAAGGCGACCAAGCCGGCGGGCAAGGGACTGGCATCGAACCAAGCCAGCCAACGGGTGAGCAGCGGCGGCAGACTCATGCCGGCAGCGTAGCGCCCCGGCTACCATGATCCCGTGGTCCGGCCGCCCCACCGCATCGCGCCCTCCTTGCTGGCCTGCGATTTCGCGCGCCTGGGGGCCGAACTCGCGCGCGCCGAGGACGCCGGCGCCGACTGGCACCACGTGGACGTCATGGACGGCCACTTCGTGCCGAACCTGACCATCGGGCCACCGGTCCTGGAGCGCATTCGCGCCGCGAGCCGCATCCCGCTGGACGTCCACCTGATGATCGAACGCCCCGCCGCGTGGGCGCAGCGCTACGCCGACGCCGGCGCCGATCTGCTGACCTTCCACCTCGAGGCGGCGGGCGGAGATTTTGCCGCCACCCTGGAGGCCTTCCGCGCCACCGGCCGCAAGGTCGGCGTGGCGGTCAACCCGCCGGCCGCGCTGGAGCCGCTGCGGCCGTGGCTGGATCAGTTGGACCTGATTCTCGTGATGAGCGTCCACGCCGGCTTCGGCGGCCAGTCCTTCATGCCGGAAGTGCTGGACAAGGCGCGCCAGTTGCGCGCCTGGGGCTTCGACGGCGACCTGGAGATGGACGGCGGCATCACCGACAAGACCGTGGCCGCCTGCGCCGCGGCCGGCGCCAACGTTTTCGTGGCCGGCACCCATCTGTTCCGCGCCCCCGACATGTCCGCCGCCCTCGCCGGCCTGCGCGCACGCGCCGCCGACGCCGCGCCGCAGCCCGCCTGAGCGCATGCCGGAACCCGCGCCGAGCGACGTCACGCGGCTGCTCGCCGATGCGGCGCAGGGCTCGGCCGGGGCGGCGGAGCGGCTCTTCCCACTGGTGTATCGGGAGCTGCGGCGCATCGCCGCGGTCCAGATGCGCGGCGAGCGCAGCGACCACACCCTCGAGCCGACCGCCCTCGTCAACGAAGCCTTCCTGCGGCTGGTCGGCGCCGCCAATCTCCAGCCAAAAAATCGTTCCCATTTCTTCGCCATCGCCGCCCAGGCGATGCGCCGCATCCTGGTGGACCACGCGCGCCGCCGCGGCGCCCAGAAGCGCGGTTCCGGCGACCGCCCGGCGCTGCTGCTCGACGTGGCCGACGCCGCCGCCGACCCGAACGGCTACGTCGTCGCCCTCAACGAGGCGCTCCACGAGCTGGAGGCGCTCGACCCGCGCCAGGCCCGCGTCGTCGAGATGCGCTTTTTCGGCGGCATGACCATCGAGGAGACGGCCGACCTGATGGGCGTGGGGCACGCGACCATCGAGCGCGACTGGAAGCTGGCGAAGGCGTGGCTGCACCGCCGCATCAGCGACGCGCCGCAATGAAGCCCGGACCCGGCTGGGAACGCGTCAAGTCCCTCTTCGAGGCCGCCTCCAGCCTGCCGCCGGCCGCGCGCGCCGCCTGGCTGGCGGAGCACTGCCAGGACGACGCGGAAGTGCGCCAGGAGGTGGAGTCCTTGCTCGCGGCCGGCGACGCCGCGCCGGCCTTCCTCGAGAACCCGGCGGCCGAGATCATGCCGGAGCTGCTCGCGGCGAGCCCTGACGGGCTCAACCCCGGCGACATGGTCGGCCCGTACCGCCTCGCCGCGCGCATCGGCGTCGGCGGCATGGGCTCGGTGTGGCGCGCGGCGCTGGCGGATCGGCCGCAGGAGCCGGTCGCGGTCAAGGTGTTGTGGCAGGGCAGCGAGACCCCGAGCCTGCTGCGGCGTTTCGCCAACGAGCGCCAAACCCTCGCCAGCCTGCGGCACCCGAACATCGCGCGGCTGCTCGACGGCGGCCTGAGCGCGCAAAGCCGGCCCTATTTGGTGATGGAGTTCGTGGACGGCACGCCCCTCGACCGCTGGTGCGACGAGCGCAAACTGTCCCTCGAGCGCCGCCTCGAAATCATGAGCGCGGTCTGCGAAGGCGTCCACTTCGCGCACCGCAACCTGATCGTCCATCGCGACCTCAAGCCGGAGAACATCCTGGTCACGGCGGACGGCGCCCCGAAGCTGCTCGACTTCGGCATCTCCAAGATCATCGGCGGCGGCGAGACCGGCGCCAACGTCACGCTCACCGAGCTGCGGGCCATGACGCCGCAGTACGCCAGCCCGGAACAGGTGCGTGGCGATCCCGTCACCACCGCCTCGGACGTCTACTCGCTCGGGGTGATCCTCTACGAACTGCTGACGGGTCGGCGCCCCTACCGCGTGCCGCCCACGCTCGGCATCGAGACGCAGCGCGTCGTCACCGAGGTCGAGCCGCTGCGACCGAGCGCCGCCGCGGCGCGCGAGCCGGATCCGGGCGATCGCCTGCGCGGCGCCGGTGGCACCGCCGCCGAACTGGCGGAACGGCGCGGGCGGCGCGCCGACACGCTGCCGCGCGCGCTCGACGGCGACCTCGACAAGATCGTGATGATGGCCATGCGCAAGGATCCGGCGCGGCGCTACGCCTCCGCCGGACACCTCGGCGAGGAGATCCGCCGCTTCCTGCACGGCCTGCCGGTCGAAGCCCAGGAAGACACCTTCGGCTACCGCATGCAGAAGTTCGTGCGGCGCAACCGCCTGAGCGTGAGCGCCGCGGGCGTCGTGGTGCTGGCCCTGGTGGCGGGCGTGATCGGCACCACGTGGCAGGCGCGCGTCGCCGCCCAGGCCGCCGCCTACGCCAAGTCCGAGGCCGATTCGCTGCACCGCATCGTGGATTTCCTCACCTCCCTCTACGAGGAGGCGGCGGACGACCACGCCGGCGGCCGCCAGACGGATGCGGTGAAATTGCTGGAAGAATCGGTGCGCGAGGTGCGCGACGTCGCGAGCTTGCCCAACGAGCGCGACCGCGCCGCGCTGCTGGCGTCGATGGGCCAGGTCTACGTGCGCCTCGGACGCTTCGAGGAGGCGGAGGACATGTTGCAGGAGTCCATGGACGTCCGCGTGCGCCTCTATCCCGCCGGGCACGTCGAGCTGGCGGAGTCCAAGTACCGCCTCGCCTTCCTGCGCCGCGCCCAGGGGCGCCTGCCCGAGGCGGAGGCGCTGGTGCGCGACGCGCTGCGCACCTGGAGTACGGCCTGGGGCGACACCGTGGATCTCGCGCGCACGCAGCACCTGCTCGGCCAGATCCTGGTCAGCCGCGGCGCCAACGCCGAAGCGGAGCAACACCTTCTCGAAGCGGAGCGCATTCTCCTGAAGCAGGCCCGCCTGCCGCGTGCCATCGTCGAGGTGCGCGCCGATCTCGGGCGCCTGCTGACCGCGGAAGGCCGCTTCGCCGAGGCCGAGGAGATCCTGCGCGCCGCGACCCTCGAAGCGGCGCGCCTCTACCCGGACAGCAATCGGCGCGTGCTCGCCGAATGCCGCGCCGCTCTGGGCGCCGCCTTGCGCGGCCTCAGCCGCTTCGCCGAGGCGGAGCAGGCCTTGCGCGAAGCCATCGGCATCGAGGAGTTCCTGTTCGGCGCGGGCACGCCCAAGGCGGCGGCAGCGCGCGCCGAACTCGGTCGGGTGCTGTTCGAGTGCAAGGACTGGGCCGGCGCCGAGGAAGAACTGTGGCGCGCAGGCGAAGGACTGCGCGCCACGCCGCAGGCGGACGCCGACTTGGCGGCCGGCGCGGCGGCGCGGCGCGCGCGCGCGCTCCTGCGCCTGGGACGCGCCGCCGAGGCGCGCGATCTGCTGACGGCGGCGCGCGCCGCGTGGGCGCCGCTCCTGCCGGCGGACCACCCGGCTCTGGCGGATCTGGACGCCGCCGCCGCCGAGGCCGCGCAAGCGCCTTAGAATGGCGGCATGGCTTTTCGCCTGCGCCGCAAGAAGGACGTGCCCGGCGGGCTGTGGTCCAAGTGCCCGGCTTGCGCCAAGATGGTCTACAACAAGGACCTGGAGGAGAACCTCTCGGTGTGTCCGGATTGCGGCTATCACCATTCGATCGGCGGGCGCCGGCGCGTCGAGTTGACCGCGGATCCGGGCAGCTTCGAGGAGCACTACGCCGATCTCCAGCCCAGCGATCGCCTCGGCTTCGTGGACGCCATCCCCTACGCGGAGAAGTTGAAGCTCGCCCA
>CAZDMB010000152.1:5406-6655 GCA_964506175.1 uncultured Planctomycetales bacterium
TGGGCGTCTGCACCATCGGCGGGAAGCCGGCGGTGCTGGCCGCCCTGGATTTCAACTTCATGGGCGGCTCGATGGGCGAGATCGTCGGCGAGAAAGTCGCCCGCGCGGTCGAGCTCGCCGGCGCACGCGGCCTGCCGGTGGTGATTTTCAGCGCCTCGGGCGGAGCGCGCATGCACGAAGGGGCCATCTCCTTGATGCAGATGGCGAAGACCTGCGGCGTGTTGCACCGGTTCCGCGAAGAGGGCGGCTACTCCATCAGCGTGCTTTCGCATCCGACCACCGGCGGCGTGACCGCCTCGTTCGCGAGCGTCTGCGATGTGACGGTCGCCGAGCCCGGCGCCTTGATCGGCTTCGCCGGTCCGCGGGTGATTCAGAACACGATCCGGCAGGAACTGCCGGAGGGCTTCCAGCGCGCCGAATTCCTGCAGCAGAAGGGCCAGATCGACCTCATCGTCGCCCGCGCCCAGATGCGCGAGCGGCTGGCCGTCCTGATCGGTTACGGCGAGCAGCGCAAGCAGGCCAAACCCGTCGCGAAGCGGGCCTAAGTCTTTATCCTGAAAGGAGATCGGCGCGGTCATCGGCGCCCGGAAGGCCCCTTGCCGAATCAAGTCCCGGGCCGCCTTCGGCCGATGGAGGCAGGGTCACCGTCATGGACGCCCCGTCCCCTCCGCGCCGACCCCGCATGCTCGTCCTGGAGCCGGATCCCGCCACTGCGCGGGATCTCGCCGCCGTGCTCGCCGGCACGGGCTTTCGCATCGACTGCTGCGCGCGCCCGGCCGAAGCCAGCGCCCACGTGCAAGTCGCGGAGCAGGAGCGCGCGCCCTTCGAGCTGCTGATCTTGCCGGCGCAACTGAACGGCATCAGCGGCACCGACGTCGCGGCGTCCATCGCGCAACGCGCGGCGGCTCCGCCCGGAATTCTTCTGACCAGCGGGCCGTACTCGGCGCCCACCGCGCCGGAACTGGCGCGCTGCGGCGCGCCCGCGGCGGTCGTGTTGCTGCCCTTGCGCGCCGATCAACTGCGCGCCGCGCTGGCCGCCGTGGTGCCGGCCCAGCGCCTGCTGGATGCCGCGCGCGCCCAAGGGGCCGCGCTCCTGGCGCTCTAGGCGCCGTCGCGCCCGCGGCGCTCCTTCAGCCACTCCACGTGGCGCAGGATGCGCTCCAGCAGCCGCAGATCCCGGCGCTCGAGCGGCTGCGCCAGCACGCGGCGCAAGGCGCCCTCGAGTTCCGCGGGAGGCTCGCGGAAAGCG
>CAZDMB010000153.1:0-3555 GCA_964506175.1 uncultured Planctomycetales bacterium
GTTGATGAGCTCCAGACCGATCTTGTTGATTTCCTGGGCGACGTTCTCGTTGACCAGGTTCATGAACTTCTCGCGGTCCTTGTTGATCTCCTCGATCGTCAAGGTGGCGATCACCAGGCGGAGCTGGCCCAGGATGATGTCCTGCGCCTGTTCCGTGATGGAGCGCTCGTCCATGCCGAGCAGGCGCTCGGCCGCGTTGTTCATCAGCACCTCGTCGGTGCTGATGCCGACCGTGAAAGTGGACGGCACGTTGACGCGGATGTTGTTCTGCGACAGGGCCCCGGTGAGCGGAATCTCGATCACCAGCGGATCCAGCTTGAGGTACTCGTAGTCCTGGATCAGCGGAATCACGAACACGCCGCCGCCGTGCAGGCACTTGGCCGCGCGGTTGCCGCCGACCTTGCCGTAGATCACGAGCACGCGGTTGGAGGGGCAGCGCTTGTACTGGCGGACCGTGAAGACCACCAGGAACAGCAGCACCAGGACGATCGCGCCGACCAGCGGCAAGAACGCGGCCCAGTCGGGCGCTTGGCCCTGGTCCTGGGCGAGGGAGAGCAAGAGTGCGTGCATGGGGGCTTCAGGCGGATTGGACGGTGATGGTGCGGTCGGCGTTGACGCTCAGGATCTTGACGCGGGTGCGCGTCGGGAGCGCCTCGCCGGCGCTGACGGCGTTGACGATGCGCTGGCGCTGCTGCAGCACCAGCCGCACCTGGCCGCTGCCTTGGCCGCGCGCCGGAACGTTGGCGTAGACCTCGCCGACCAGGCCGACCGCGCCGCTCAGGTCCAGCGTGCCGCTGGCCTCGAGCTTGCGCGCGCCGCGGAACAAGGTGCCCACCAGCGCCACCATCAGCACTCCGCCGCCGACGCCGGCGGCGGCCGCGGGCCCTGCGCTCCACTGCAAGCCCGCTTGCGCCGCGTAGCCGGACCAACCGAATCCCATCAGGAAGGCGGTGAGGCCCTGCACCGAGAGGAACTGCGCCGCCAAGCCGGAATCGCCATGGTGCATGGCTCCGTGGGCGTCGCCGGCGGGGTCGAAGCCGGTGTCCACGCCGGAATCGGCGGCGTCGCCGATGCCGCCGAAGGCGAGCATGACGAGACGAATCAGGAAGAAGGCCGTGCCGGCCAGCGCGGGCACGGTGAACCAGATGTGATCATGGGAGAAGAGCGTGTTCATGTGGCTCGCGCCGCGCGCATTCTAGCGGGCCATGCCGCTAGAATCGGGCCGATGTTCGAGCCTTTGGGGCGCAGTCTGCTGGAGCAGCCGGACGCCTTCGAGCGCGCGCTGCTGGAGTCCTGGCGGCAGGAGCGCATGCTGGAGCGCACGCTGCAGGCGCGCGCCGCCGCCCCGGCTTTCGTGTTCTACGAAGGCCCGCCCACGGCCAACGGCAAGCCCGGAGTGCATCACGTGCTCTCGCGGACCCTCAAGGACTCGGTCTGCCGCTACTGGACGATGGCCGGATATCGCGTCGAGCGCAAGGCCGGCTGGGACACCCACGGCCTGCCGGTGGAGTTGGAGGTGGAGAAGCAGCTTGGCCTCAGCGGCAAGCCGGACATCGAGCGGATGGGCGTCGCCGCCTTCAACGAGAAGTGCCGGCAGTCGGTCTGGACCTATCGGCAGGAGTGGGAGCGCCTGTCCGAGCGCATCGGCTTCCTGCTGGACTACGAGCATCCCTACGTCACTTTCGAGAAGAACTACGTCGAGAGCGTCTGGTATCTGCTGTCGCGCTTCTGGGCGAATGACCTGCTGTACCGCGGGCGCAAGGTGCTGCCGTGGTGCGGCCGCTGCGGCACGGGCCTGTCCAGCCACGAGGTCGGCCAGGGCTACAAGGACCTGGACGACCCCTCGGTGTGGGTGAGTTTCCCGCTGCTGGGGGACGCCGGAAACCCGCTCTTGGCCGGCGCCGAACTCGTGGCCTGGACCACGACGCCCTGGACGCTGCCCTCCAACTTTGCCGTCTGCGTGCATCCGGAGTTCGCGTATGCCGTCGCGCGCGTCGGCGGAAGAAAGTTCGTGCTGCTCGCCAGCAAGCTCGACGAGGTCTTCGGCAAGGAGGAGCGCGAAATCCTCGGCAGCGTCACCGGCCGGGAACTGGTGCGCGCGCGCTACGAGCCCCTCTTCGCGTGGGAAGGGGGCCGCCCCGTGCTCGCGGGCCGGGACGGCCACGAGGTCGTGGCCGACGCCTTCGTCAGCGCCGAGGACGGCACCGGCATCGTGCACATGGCGCCTTACGGCGCGGACGACTTTCGCATCGGCCAGAGCCACGGCTTGGCGGCGCGCCTGTGCGTGGGCGAAGACGCGCGCCTGCTGGCGCCGATCGCCGGAGCGCCGGCGGGCGCCTTCTTCCGCGAAGCCAACAAGGAACTCGCCAAGGATCTCAAGCAGCGCGGACGCCTGCTGAAGCTCGCGCAGTATCGCCACAGCTATCCGCACTGCTGGCGCTGCGACACGCCGCTGATCTACTTCCCGGCGCCGGCCTGGTTCCTCAAGACCACGGCCTATGCCGACAAGATGATCGCGGCGAACGCGCAGATCCGCTGGTCGCCGCCGGAGATCGGCAGCGGGCGCATGGGGGAGTGGCTGGCCAACCACGTGGATTGGGCGCTGTCGCGCGATCGGTACTGGGGCACGCCGCTGCCGGTGTGGGAGTGCGAGCGCGCCGC
This sequence comes from uncultured Planctomycetales bacterium, assembly GCA_964506175.1. Taxonomy (GTDB): domain Bacteria; phylum Planctomycetota; class UBA1135; order UBA1135; family UBA1135; genus JAQBVK01. The sequence goes on from CAZDMB010000153.1 coordinate 2,662, forward strand.
CGATCACGCGCAGCCGGGGGATCCGTCCGCGGTCTGCGTCGGCTCCTTCGCGCAGTTGCGGGAGCTCGCCGGCGGCTTGCCGGCGGATTTCGATCCGCATCGTCCCGGCGTGGACCAGATCACCTTCCCGTGCGGCGCGCAGGATTGCCGCGGCGTGATGCGCCGCGTGCCGCAGGTCATCGACTGCTGGTTCGACAGCGGCGCGATGCCCTACGCGCAGCACCACTGGCCCTTCGAGAACGTGGACCAGGTGCGCGCGCAGTTCCCGGCGGACTTCATTGCCGAGGGCGTGGACCAGACGCGCGGCTGGTTCTACACCTTGCATGCGATCGGGGTCTTCCTCACGAGCGTGGACACGACGCGCCCGGCCGCGCTCGCCCTGCCCGCGGGCGGGGCCTACAAGTCCTGCTTGGTCGGCGGCTTGCTGCTCGACGGCAAGGGGCAGAAGATGTCGAAGCGCCTCGGCAACATCGTCCAGCCGGACGCAGCCATCGCGCGCCACGGGGTGGACGCGATCCGCTGGAGCCTGCTGGCCGCCGGTCCCGCGCATCAGTCGCGGCGCTTCGACGACGGCGCCATCGAGGACGTGCGCCGGCGCGTGCTCGGCACCCTCGCGGCCTGTTGGGACTTCTACGCCCTCTATGCGCGCACCGAAGGCTGGTCCGCGCAGGGCGCCGCCGCCGCGCCCGCGTTGGCGGCGCGCCCGGCGCTCGACCGCTGGATCCTGGCGCGGGTGGCGCACGCCGCCGCCGCGGTGCGGGCCGCCTTCGAGGGCCTGGAGGAAGACCTTGCCCTGGGGGGAGGAGCAGAGGAGTCCGGTGATGCCGTGCTCGGTGTTGTACTTGCCCGAGCGCTCCAGGATCGAGCCGAGGAGAGCGTCGTTGAGTTCCGCGG
>CAZDMB010000153.1:3565-6631 GCA_964506175.1 uncultured Planctomycetales bacterium
GCACTTGGCGGCGCGCAGCCTCGATCGCCTGATCGTGGACGAACTGTCGAATTGGTACGTCCGGCGCTCGCGCCGCCGCTTCTGGGGGGCCGAAGGCGCCGCGAGCCAGGCGGCGGCGTTCGCCACCTTGCACGCGGCCCTGTCCGCCATCGTGCGCTTGGCCGCGCCGATCGCTCCTTTCCTGGCGGACGCGCTCTGGCGCCGCCTCGAGCCCGGCGAAGGCAGCGTGCATCTGGCCTTGCTGCCGGAGGCGGCGCCCGCGGTGGTCACGCCGCTCGAGGACGCGCTCGACCCGATTCTCCGCGCCGCGACCCTGGGTCGCGCCCGGCGCGAGAAGGTCGGCATCCGCACGCGGCAGCCGCTGCCGACGCTCACCGTGCTGCTGCCCAACCTCGCCCACTTCCGCGGCGCGCGTGCGGACGGCTTGCCGGCGCCGATGGACTTCGAGCGCGAACTGCGCGAAGAACTGAACGTCAAGCGGATCGTGTGGGAGGAGAATCCGGAGGCGGCCGGCATCCGCGTGAGCATCAAGCCCCACTTCCCGACCCTCGGTCCCAAGGCCGGCGCCAAGATGAAGGCGCTGGCGGCGGCGATGAGCCGGCTGAACTACGCCGAGGCGCTCCAGCTTCAGGGCGGCGTCCCGTTCATCCTGGAGGGCGTGCAACTGGCGCCGGAGGATGTCGTCCTGTCCTTTCAGGCGGCGCCCGGCCAGGAAGCCGAGACCGACGGCTCGGTGACCGTGCTCTTGGACACAACGCTCACGCCGGAGTTGGTGCGCGAGGGCATCGCGCGCGAAGTCCTCAACCGTCTGCAGACCCAGAGGAAGGAGAGCCAGTTCGACGTGGCGGATCGCATCCGGGTGCGGCTGTTCGCCGAAGGGGAGGTGCGCGCGGCGGTGGAGGAGCACGCGGCGTGGTTGGCCGAAGAGGCGCTGGCGCCCGAAGGCATCAGCCTGGCGCCCGCGCCGGCGGAGGACTTCCGCGCCTGGGAACTGCCCGAGGGCCGCCGCGTGGCGATTGCGGTGACGCGGTTGCCGGCCGGTGCTAGAGTCTGAGTCGTCCGCGGCAAAGGGGAGTACGGCCTCCGGTCCGATGATTCCTGTACGGGAGCAATCGCTCCGGGTCGGGTGAACCGCCTCGGGCTGCGTCCCACCTTGATCGAGGGACCCGCTGGTCCTTTCCCCTCTGCCGCGACACACGCCGCCCCGCGCCTTCGGACGCGGGGCGCGTCGTTTCCGGCTTGCTGGAAACCGCGCGCGGCTCCCGGCAGAATGCCGGCGTGGGTTCCCGCTTCCTTTTCGTCCTCCCCTCGCTCCTGCTGCTGACGGCCTGCGGCGGCAGCGGCTCCGCGACGCACCGCGTCGAAGAGTTGAGCCTTGACTCCGGCAAGCCGGCGACGCCGGCCGCGCAGCCCGCGACGCCGCCCGCCGTGATCCCGGCGCCGGCCGCTTCTGCGCCGCCGCAAGAGCCGGCGCCGGCGAACGCGAGCGCCGCCAAGCACAGCCTCGGCGACGCGGAACAAGAACTCGACCAGTGGCATCGCGGCCTCAACGCCGCGCGCGCCGCCGCGGATCCGGCGGCCAAGGGCGCGGCCGGCGCGCTGGCGGCGCTCGGGCAGGCCTTGACGGGCGGCGCGGCGGCCTATCAAGCGCAACTCGCGCAGAAGGCGCCGAGCGCGCTCGGCGCCGACTTCCAGCGCTTGGCGCAGGCCTTCGGCGCCGGCGGCACGGCGGCGCTGGAGACGGCCCTCAACGGCGCCGCCGGCCCGGCGTCGCTGGCTTGGAACGAAGTGTTGACGGTGCGCGCGCTCGAGCTCGGCGAGACGCAGCGCGGCGGACGGGCGCTCGGACGCCTGATCTTCGGCATGGCGAATGCCGGCTATCCGCGTGAGCGAATCCTCGAATTGGCGCCGTGGGCGCAGCGCGTGGCCGAGGGTGTCGGCGCGGTGTTGCCGGCCACGGATTACGTCGTGGTGAAGAACGATTCCTACTGGAAGATCTGCAACAACCTGCGCAAGAAGGGCCAGGCCATCGAGCCGGGGTGGATCAAGATGTTCAACCGGCGGCGCGGCGACAACATCAGCGTCGGCGACAAACTGCGCATTCCGTCCACCGCCCTCAAGGTGGAGTGCTGGCGGCAATTGCGCTTCATCGCGGTGATGGCCGGCGATCTGCCGGTGCGCATCTTCGCCTCCTCCTCCGGCAAGCCGACCTCGCCGAGCCCCTTGGGAGAGTTCACCCTGAAGATCTGCGAGAAGAATCCGGTCTACTATCCGCCCAACGCGCCGGCCGTGCCGTACGGCAATCCGGACAATCCGCTGGGGGAGCGTTGGATGGGATTTGCCGAGGACAAGCAGTACGGCCTGCACGGCACGAACAGCGAGCAGACGATCGGCAGCTTCGAGACCGGCGGTTGCGTGCGCATGCACAACGCCGACGCCACCGAACTGTTCGACCTCGTCGGGCCGGGCGCCAAAGTGCGCATCAACGCCTAGCGGCCGCGTCGGCGCGCCAACCAGGCTTCGGCGTAGGCCGGCGGTACGCCAAGGCGGAGCCCGGCTTTGATGCCGCCTCCCCCGCGCTAAAATTTCCCTGGACCCCGAGCAGGCTGACGGAGCCGTACCTCGGTCGCGCAGCGTACGCTCGCCCGCTGGTACGGCGCGGGAGGCAACGGCGAGCGATGTCTCAAGGCAGAATGGAAAGCAGCGTCGCGCCGCTGGAGAGGCCGGGTTGACCCGGTCCGGCCAGGCTGACCGCGGCGAAGCGGAAGGTGCGCCCGATCTCGGCCACTGCGGTGCCGGGGGATAGATGCAGAGTCACGGTCGCGTCGCCGCTGGCGTCGAGGACTCCCTGCGCACCGGGAAGGGGATGATTCCACGCGAAGTAGGTCAGGCTCGTCTCGGCCAGCGGAACGCCGACGCCGCGGACGGTCAGCCACGGCTTGTCGGTGCGATCCGTGGAGGCTAGCAGGCGGTACTCGCGGCCGGCCTCGCTGGCCGGGAAGTCGAGCGTGAAGGTGACGGTGCCGCCGGCGCTGGCGGAGATCTCCCGGTCCGAGGCGTCGAGGA
>CAZDMB010000154.1:0-6608 GCA_964506175.1 uncultured Planctomycetales bacterium
AACTGCCGCGGCGGAGAGGGAGTTTGCATCGCCGCAATGATGCCGGCGCGCCTGAAATCGCGGTGGTCGGCCGGAGCGGCGCGGCGCCGAGGGCGGAGATGAATCGCGGCGCTTGCGCCGCTACACTCCGAGCGGCGAGCCCTCTTCCGGGCTTCGCACTCCTCCCACCACACACCCAAGGAAGTCATGATTCGGAAACAATTCGCACTGCTCGCCGCCGGCCTCCTGCTGGCCGGTACGAGCTGCCAGTCCATGGCCAAAGGACCCGTGCTGCGTCAAGGCATGCAGCGCAGCGCCGCCAGCTTCGGTTATTGGACCACCACCGCAGAAGACGCCGCCGGCGCGCAGACGGACAACGACACCCTCATGCTGGCGGTGTCGCACGGCTGGTTCCTCTCGCCGAACCTGGAGCTCGGCGGGCGCCTCGGCTACGACAGCACCAGGATCGACCCTCCGGCCGGCGCCTCGATCGAGACGGACAGCTACAGCCTGACCGGCTACGGTCGCTGGTACTTCGCTGGCGGCTCGAACCTGTACCCCTACGCGGAAGGCGCGCTCGGCTACGGCAACGTGGACACGGGCCCGACGGACGACGACTTCATCCGCTACAGCATCGGCATCGGCGCGATGAACTTCCTGACGGCCTCTTCGGCGCTGGACGCGATCCTGAAGTATCAGGGCGATTCCTTCGACAAGACGGACGTGGACGTCACCGGCATCCACTTCGAACTGGCCTACTCGGTCTTCTGGTAGTCTCCGGACGGGTTCGCCCGGCCACGGGCGAGCGGCAGGCCGGGGCGCGCGAGCGCCCCGGCTTTTTGCTTCAGTCGAGATCGAAACTGATCCCCTGGGCGAGCGGCAGCGAATCGCCCCAATTCACGGTGTTGGTCTGGCGGCGCATGTAGGCCTTCCAGGAGTCCGAACCGGATTCGCGTCCGCCGCCCGTCTCCTTCTCGCCGCCGAAGGCGCCGCCGATCTCCGCGCCGCTGGTGCCGATGTTGACGTTGGCGATGCCGCAATCGCTGCCCGCGGCCGACTGGAACTTCTCCGCCGCGCGCACGTCGCGCGTGAAGATGGCGGAGGAGAGGCCCTGCGGCACGGCATTGTGGAGTTCGAGCGCGTGATCGAGGTCGCGCACTTCCATGACGTAGAGAATCGGCCCGAAGGTCTCGTGCTGGACCACGTCCCAATGGTTCTCCGCCAGCGCGATGGCCGGGGTCAGGTAGCAGCCGCGGGCGGAGCCGTCCGGCTGCACGCGCTCCCCGCCGCACAGCACTTTGCCGCCCAGCTCGCGCACGCGCGCCAGCGCCGCCTCCACGCCCCGGACGGCGTCCTCGTCGATCAGCGGTCCCATCAGGGTTTGCGGATCGAGCGGGTGGCCGATCCGGACCTGGGCGTACAACTCGAGCAGGCGCTGCAACAGCGCCGCGCGCACGCCGCTCTGCACGAGCACGCGGCGGGTGGAGGTGCAGCGCTGCCCGGCGGTGCCGACCGCGCCGAACAGGATGGAGCGCACCGCCAGCTCGAGATCCGCGTCCTCCAACACGATGATCGCGTTGTTGCCGCCCAGTTCGAGGATGCTGCGGCCGAAGCGGCTGGCCACCTTGGGCGCGACGTGCCGGCCCATGCGCGTGGAGCCGGTGGCCGAGATCAGCGGCACGCGCGGATCGGCGGTGAGGGCCTCGCCCACGGTCGCGTCCGGTCCGATGACCAGCGAGCACACCGCGCCGAAGCCTTCCGGCTCCAGCCCCCGGGCCGCGGCCTTGCTCAGGGCGATGGCCGTCAGCGGCGTCTTCCACGAGGGCTTCCACAGGACGCTGTCGCCGCACACGGCCGCCAGGCAGGCGTTCCAGGCCCAGACGGCCGCGGGAAAGTTGAAGGCGCTGATCACGCCGACCACCCCGAGCGGATGCCACTGCTCCTTCATCGCGTGCTGCGGCCGCTCGCTCGGCAGCGTCAGGCCGTACAACTGGCGCGACAGGCCGGTGGAGAAATCGGCGATGTCCACCGCCTCCTGCACCTCGCCGAGCCCCTCTTGCAGAATCTTTCCCATTTCGACGGTGACAAGGCGCCCGAGCGGCTCCTTGAGCCGCCGGAACTCGTCGCCGATGCGGCGCACCAGCTCGCCGCGGCGCGGCGCCGGCACGGCGCGCCACTGCAGGAACGCGGCGTGGGCGGCGGCGGCGACCTGCTCGTACTCGGCGAGCCCGGCCTGGCGCACGCGCCCGATCTCCGCGCCGTTCGCCGGGCTGCGCACCACCAGTTCCGCGCCGCTGCAGCGCAGCCAGCGGCCGGCGTAGGCGCCGTCCTGCACGCCGTCGAGGCCGAGTTCCCGGAGAAAGGAGAGATCGTTGCGTGCGGCGACCGTGGGCATGAGGGGTGAATTCTAGGGCAAGCGCCAGCGATGGTCGAAGAAGCCCGCGGCGCGCACGGCGCCGTCGCCCGCCTGCAGCACTTCCGGCCCCCACACGGCGTAATCGGGATAGCCGACGCCGCTGACGAAGGTGCGCAGCGTGTAGCCGAGACGGCTGCCGGCGGCGCCGCTGTCGGCGACGAGGCCGACGAGCGGCGGCGCCGTGCCTTCCGCGCCGGGATAGACGCACAGCGCCGCGAGGTCCTCGCCGCGCCACTCCTGTTCGCCGAGGCGCATGCGGCCGCGCTCGGCGCGCAGCGGACAGGCTTCCGGCACGACCCAATTCCAGGCGCGGTTGCTGTCGGCGTTGCCGTAGAGGATGGCATTGCGCCCATGCAGGCGCGGCTGGTGGCGGCGGTTGAGGTACTCCGCGTCGGACAGCACCCACGGGCAGGCGTTGCCGCGATACCACCAGACCTCCGCGTCGTAGCGCGCCCGCGCCAGGAGTTCCGCGTTCTCGCGCGCGTCGCCGGAAGTGCCGTAGACGAAGACGAAGCGGCGGTCGAAGGCGCGCTTGAAGGGACCGCCGCGCGCGGGGGACTTTTCCCCCGCGGGAATCGGTTCTTCCACGCGCTGCCACAAATTCGCCGCTTGACGCAGGAACGAGGAACTCGCGCCGCCTGGGAAGTGCACGCGATAACGGCGCACGTTCTCGATCTCCTGGAACACGAGCATCTCCCCTTGCCAGCGCGCGTGGATCCGCGCCGGCTTGCCGTATTCCATGAGCTGCTCCACCTCGAGCCAGTGGTGCCGCGCGTCCACGCCGGGGTCGGCGGTGCGGAAATCGATCTCCGTGACCTCGTCATCCGTCGGGCGGCGCGCGCCGCGGAACAGCGCGAAGATCGGCGGCCAATCCACGCACGCATTGCCCCACCAGTGGCCCGCGCCCGGCTCCACGTGCGACTGCGCGGGAATGCCCAAGCGCGCCAGCTCGGCCAACAGGGCCTCCATTTCGCCGAGCGGCACGTTGTCGTCCGCGGCGCCGTGCAGCGCGTAGATCGGCACGCCGCGTAGATTCGGCAGCAGAGCGAGGGTCTCGCTGGCGCCGTCGGCGCCGCGCCAGAGGGCGTCCAGGACGCCGTGCGGGCGGCCGCCGTAGGAATCGAAGGAGGCCCAGCCGGCGCTGGGCGCGATTGCCGCCCAGCGGTCGGCGTCGTTCACCGCGAGATGCCAGGTGCCATGCCCCCCCATCGAGTGCCCGGTCAGGTACACGCGATCCTCGGGCGCGCCGGAGGCGCGCAGCGCCTCGGCCAAGACCTCGTAGGCGTCCTGGCGGCCCCAATCCTGCCAATCGAATCCGTACGGGCGCCGGTTCGTCGGACAGGCCAGGAAGAAGTCCTCCTTGGGCGCATAGGCGCCGGCTTGGCCGGCACAGTCCACGCTGGCTCCGTGGAGGGAGAGCACGAGGCCGGGCGGCGGGCCGGGGACGCCGGCGGGCGGCACCGCGGACCACTTCTGCACGCTGCCGTCCACCTGGGAAACGAAGGCGCGCAAGCCGGGCGCGCCGGGCGCCAGCACAGGCAGCGTACCCTCCTGCTGCAAAGCGCTGCTCTCGCCGCCGGCGTAGACGCGCAGACTGAAGGCTTCCACCCCCGCATTCACGGGCGCGCGCTTGGGCCGCAACGGCACCTCGATGCGGCCCACGCCCAGCGGCACGAGCGGCAGCGCCATCTCCGGTCGATGGGCGGCGATCAGTCCCGTCGCGCGCGTCTCCGCGGCCAGCACGGGCAACTCCTCGGTGCTTGCATTCGCGACGGTGAGCAGGGCCCAACCGGGGTCGCTCACGCCGGCGCGCAGCGGCACGAGCAGATCGTCCTGCGGGATGCGCTGCAAGGGACCGTCGGGCGCGGTGAACTGGAGCGTGAAGCCGCCGCGAGCGCCGGCGACGAAGACGCGGTTGACGCCGGCGCGCAGGCCGACCGGGACGCCGGCGAAACCGTAGCCATAGACGTCGCCGACGAAGCCGTCGCCGTTGACGAAGAGGCGCGCCGCGCCGCTGAGGCGCGCGATCCACACGCCCGCTTGCGCGCAGCGCACCTCGCAGAAGGCCCATCCGCCGCTGGGCAGAGCCACGCCGCCGCCGGCGGCCGGCGCGGTCTCCGCCCAGGCGCCCTCCGCGCTCGTGCCTTGCAGGCGCGCGCCGGCCCGCGGCGCCTCCGCCTCCGGCGTCAGGAGATGCGCGGCGAACACCGCGTCGCCGCTGAATGGGATGCGGCCGGCGGGATCGAGCGCCGGCATCACGAGCCAGGGCCCGAAAACGGGCGGTTCCGCCGCCGCGCGCGCCGCGCCGAACTCGGTGAGCGGCGGCGGGGCCGCTTGCGGCAGCGCGGCGGCCGCGGGCAGGAGCAGGCATGCGAGCAGAGCGCCCATGGCCTTGGATGGTAGGCTCCGCGGCATGCTCGCGTTCCTGCTCGCCCTCGCCTCGCCCTGAACCGCGTGCGCGTCATCACCTGGAACGTCAACTCGGTGCGCACCCGGCTGGAGCGCTTGCTCGGTCTCCTGCAGCGGCATCAGCCGGACCTCGTGTGCCTGCAGGAAACCAAGGCCGAGGACGCGAAATTCCCCGCGGCGGAGTTGCTGGCCGCCGGCTATCGGGCGGAGACCTTCGGTCAGAAGAGCTACAACGGCGTCGCGCTGCTGCATCGCGCCGAGGTGACGCTCAGCGCCTTGGAGCGCGGATTTCCCGGAAACCCGGCGCCGGAGCAGGCGCGGGTCATTGCCGGTGTCTGCGACGGTCTCCGTTTCATCAATCTCTACGTGGTGAACGGCGAGAAGGTCGGCAGCGAGAAGTACGCGCTCAAGCTGCGCTGGCTCGACGCGCTGAGCGCTTGGCTGCGCAGCGCCCACACCCCGGCGGAGGCGCTCGTCCTGCTCGGCGACTTCAACGTCGCGCCCGAGGACCGCGACGTCCACGACCCGGAGGCCTGGCGCGACCTCGTGCTCTGTTCCGCGCCGGAGAGAGCGCGCCTCCAGAGCCTCCTGGAGTGGGGCACGCGCGACCTCTTCCGCCTCCACGTGCCGGACGGGGGCCACTATTCCTGGTGGGACTACCGCGCTGGAGCCTTCGCGCGGGGCCATGGATTGCGCATCGACCTCGCCCTGGGGACGGAGGCCGCCGCCGCCCGTTGCCGGCGGGCATGGATCGACCGCGAGGAGCGCAAACAGGGCGCGTGGGAGGCCAAGCCTTCCGATCACGCCCCGGTGTTGCTGGATTTTGACTCGGCTGCGGCTCAAGGCGGTTCGGCGCAGCGCCGATAAGCGTTCTGAGTCCTTCACCTCGTAGAACTCGGTCGAAGGCACGAGTCAAACCCCAAACAACGAAAAACAACGATGAAGATGAAGCGCCAAGCTGGTTTCACGATCATCGAGATGCTCATCGTGGTCACGATCTTGGCCATGCTCGCAGGCATCTTGATTCCCGTCCTGGAAGACGCTGCCAAGTCCTCGCGCGACGCCCGTCGCTCGGCCGACTTGAAGAACTGCCAGGCTGCGCTCGAGTCCTACAAGCGCGTCAACGGCACGTACCCGGACACCGGGGACGAGTGGTTCGGCGACATGTCGGACAACGGCGGCTACGGTTACGACGCCGCCGGCTACATCCCGGGCATGGTGCCGGACTTCCTGCCTGCTCTGCCCAAGGACCCGGACAGCCAGTATCCGACCGCCTCCGGTGGCTACATGTACCGCTCGAACGCGACGGACTACAAGTTCGTGGTGAACGAGTCGCCCGAGTCTTACCCCGCCGGCAACCCGTTCTACGATCCGCAGCGCCCGGCGACGGCGTGGCAGATCAGCAGCCCGGGCGGCTACAACTGGTAGGACTGGCCGAGAAAGCTCGGCATCGACCGAGTCTGCAACGCGCCGTCGAAGCTCACGCTTCGACGGCGTCTTTCGTTGAGTCCGCGCCGAAAAACTCCGATAAGGCTGGCAAGCGCCCAGGCAGATCCGGTCCCGTCAACATTCCGGTTTCACGATCATCGAAATGCTGATCGTGGTCACGATCCTCGCGCTCCTGGCGGGGATCCTCGTGCCGATCCTCGAGCAAGAGACGCAGCGCGCCCGCGACGGCCGCCGTGCCGGCGACCTTCGCTCCGTGGCGAGCGCGCGCGCCACCAACCAGTCCCAGACCGGGGGCTATCCGGGCACCGGCGACGCATGGTTCGGCGATTCGGCGACCTACGGCGGCTCCTTCCTC
>CAZDMB010000155.1:0-6589 GCA_964506175.1 uncultured Planctomycetales bacterium
CTCCAGGAGCTCCGCGCCGCCTTCGACCAGATCGAGGGCCGAAACCTGCGCGGGATTGGCGCTGTCGGCGGCCGCGCCTTCGAACAGTCCCATCAGCAGGTCCACCACCCGCTCGCGGCTCTCGAACTCGGCGCGCGCCGAGTCGGCTTCCTCGCGGGCGATGCGCGCCTGCCGGGCGACGCCGACGATGCCGCCGGCCAAGGAGCCGGCAGCGAGCAGCATCATCGCCACCAAGCCCTTGTGGCGACGCGTCCACTTCGCGAACAAATAGGGAATGGATTCTCCGCGCGCCTTGACCGGCAAGCCCGAGAAATGGCGCTCCAGGTCCTCCGCCAAGTGGCCGGCGGAGGAGTAGCGGCGCGCCGCGTCCGGCCGCAGGGCCGCCAGCGCGATGGTGTCGAGGTCCCCCCGCAGCTGCCGGCGCAGGGTCTCCACGCGCGTGCCGCGCAGCTCCGCGCCGGCGTCGTCCAGCACCTGGCTGGGACGCGGCGGCACCGTCTCCGCATCCTCGCGCGCCTCCTGCAGGGTGCTGAAGCGCTGCGGGAAGGGCGCGCGGCCGGCCAACAGTTCACACAGGATCACGCCGAGGGAATAGACGTCCGAGGCCGTGCCGACGTGTCCCCCGCGCAACTGCTCCGGACTGGCGTAGCGCGGCGTCAGCAGCCGCGCATGCAGCGTGGTCTCCGTGCTCTCGCCGCCATCGCCGAGCATCTTCGCCACGCCGAAATCGAGCAGCTTGGGCACGCCCTGCGCAGTCACCAGGATGTTGGCCGGCTTCAGATCCCGGTGCACCACCAGGGACTTGTGGGCATGGTGCACCGCGGCGCAAACCTGCCGGAAGAGGTCCACGCGGCCGCGCACGCTCAGGCGCCGGCGATCGCAGTAGCGATCCAGCGGCTCGCCCTCGACGAATTCCATGACGAGGTAGGGGCGGTCGCTCTCGTCCACGCCGGCGTCCACGAGCGCGGCCACGCTGGTGTGGTCGAGGGCGGCGAGCGTGCGCCGCTCCATGGCGAAACGGTGCAGCAGCGTGGCCGTGTCCAAGCCGCGGCGGATGAACTTGATGGCGTAGGGAGTGCCCGGCTCGCCGCTGCGATGACAGCGCCAAACCGTGCCCATGCCGCCCGCGCCGACGCGCCGCTCCAGCACCCACGGGCCCACTTGTTGCCCCGGCTCGCGCAGATCCGGCTCGGCGCGCGTGAAGGCGCCGAGCGCCTCCTCGGCGCTGGTGTCGAGGAAGCCCGGCACCTCGCCCTCGGCTCCCAACAGCGCGCGCACCTCGTCTGCGAGCGCGGAATCGCCGCCGCACTCGCGCTGCAGCAGAGCGTCGCGTTCGGCGGGGGCCAGCGATCGCGCCGCCGTGAACAGATCCTTGACCCGATCCCAAGAGGCGGTGCTCATGCGCCTCTCCGCTGGCGCACCTTGTGGTGCAGCCAGGTGCGCGCGAAGGTCCACTCGCGCTGCGCGGTCGCGGAACTGACGTTCAAGACGCGCGCCGACTCCTCCATGGTGAGGCCGGCGAAGAAGCGCAACTCGACCAGCTGCGCGGCGCGCGGATCCTGGGCGGCGAGTTCGGCGAGTGCGGCATCGAGCGCCACCAGGTAGGCGTCCGGGTCTTCGCGCGGGGCGGCGGCCAGTTCCTCCAGCGGGAGTTCGACGCGCGCGCTGCGCCCGCCGCGCTTGTCGGCCGCGCGCGCGCGGGCGTGGTCGATGAGGATGCGGCGCATGACACGCGCGGCGGTGGCGAGGAAGTGTTGGCGGTCGCGAAAGGGAGCGTCCGCCGTGGCGGCGCGCTCCCCCATGAGGCGCTCCCACGCCTCGTGCACCAGGGCGGTGGGCTGCAGGGTGTGCCCGCGCCGCTCCCGCCGCAGGTAGCCGTCCGCTAGCCCGCGCAGCTCCTGATAGAGCAGCAGGAAATCCGTGGGCTCGCTCGGGCTCGCCTCCATGGCATCCGTGCAAACGCGCCTGCGGGCGCCGCGTTGAATCTTAGGGCGGCGGAACGCGACCGTGTCCGGCTGGGAGGCTATCTTGGATCCTGCTGCATGAAGCCCGTTGCCGTCGCCCTGGTGCTGCTCGCGATCCTTGCCGCGGCCATGTGGCTGCTGCTGGGCGCGCCCGGCGCGCCGGCGAGCCTCGCGGGCCGCGCCGACCGCCCGGTCGTTCCTGATGCGCCGCCGCCGGCTGGCGAGGCAGCGACCGCAGCCGGAGACGGCGGCGCGGCGCTCATCCGCAGCACGGCGACGGCCGATGCCGCGGCGAACCTGGCGGCGGCCTTTCCCGGACGGTCCACCTTCCATCTGCAAGTCCTGGACGAAATGGACCGGCCGCTTCCCTTCGCCGCGCTCCTCCTGATCTACAGCGACGGTCTCGACCTGGACGCGTACCGCAGCGCACTGGACGTGGAGCAGGACCTCGAGCAGGTGGCGGCGCGATTCGGCTATCGCGCCGCCGCCGACGCCGCGGGCGAGGCGGTGCTTCCCCGTCCGGCCGAGTGGCTGTACGTCGTCGCGCGCGCCCAGGACCGCTACGGCGTGTGGTACTACGTACCGCTCCGCGACGGACCGCGGCTCGTGCTACGGCTGGCGCCTGATCTGACTCTGCGCGCGCGCCTGCTCGACGAGACCGGCATGGCCGTTCCGGGAGCGCCGCTCGCGTTGCTGCAGGTTGCCGACGACTACGCTTGGTCCTTGGTCGAGGCCGGAACCGACGCCGAGGGGCGCGCGGTGTTTCGCCACGTCCAGGAGCGCATCCCCTCCGTCGAGAACGCCTCGCTCTGCCTGTCCCCAGGATTTCCCCTGGCCGAGCCGCCGCGGCTGACGCTCGACCGGCAGGATTTCCCGCGGGAGGAGGTCGTGCTGCGCGTGCCGGCGCTCGGTCGCGTGCGGGTCGAGGTCTTCAGCATCGACGGTCAGCGACGGTGGACGCCCGTGAAGGTGGCGGTGCAGCGCTCCGCGCCCGATCGCCCCGAATGGCAGACGCGGGAGCGCTTCTTCCCGAATGCGGCGCTGGGCCTGCGGGAGGCGGAGACGCGCGATGGCAGCCACACCTTCGAACACGTCGGGCTGGGCCTCGAACTGGAGATCGGCGCGAGATTCGACGACGGTCGGGAGCGTTGGCGCACGGAATTCCACGGACCGACGCGCGCCGGCGAAGAGGTGAGCGTGCGCGTGCAACAAACCGTCCTCCGCGCGACGCTCCTGTTGCAGCCCGTGCTGCCGGACGGACAGCCGCTTGCGGGCGTTGATTTCCACATCCACGAGCGCACGGTGCTCCCGGACGGCGGCACCTGGGGCAACGAGACCGTGCGGCGCAGCGACGCGGAGGGTCGCATTCGTCATACTCCGTCGCCCGTCGAGGACGTGCCGGCAGCGGAACGGTGGCTCGACGTGGAGTGGCGCCCGCCGGACGGGAGGTCGCGCTACCTCGCCTCGCTGCGTCGCACGGAAACTTGGACCCCGGGCGACAATGACCTTGGGGTGGTGCGGCTCGAGCCCATGGAGGTCTTTGCCGCCGGTCGGGTGATGGACGAGCAGGGACAGGCGGTGGCGGGCGCCACCCTGGACGTCGAGCGCTGGAGAGCCTGGGGCGAGGGGGAAGGTCAGGGCTGGTGGAATCAGGACTGGAACATGCGGACCCTCAGCCAAGAGGACGGCAGTTTCACGCTGTACACGCCCACCAGGACCGGACGCTGTCAAATCGTGGCGTCGCATCCGCGCTTCGCCAGAGCCAAGACGCCCCTGCGCACGGGGGCGCAGGATCACGCCGTCGTGCTCCGCCGCGGCCGATTCGTCGTGGGTAAGTTGCTGGTGGACGCATGGGTGCCCAGCGACGCGCTCGTCGCGGAGTTCGGCGACGGAGACGCCATCACGCAGACGAGCCTCGAAGGGAGCGGCGCGTTGCGGCGCATCGTGAGCGGGGCGCTCGGTCCGGATCCAACGCGCCTCACGCTCCGCTCCCGCGCCACCGAGGAAGCGCTGTTCACCTGCGACGGCCTCACGCCAGGCGAGCGGGACGGCCAGCCCGATCCGCGCCTCGATCCGGCGGACCTGCGCGGCGCTCTGAAGCGCATGGAACTCACGCTGGTGGACGAGGACGGCATTCCGGTGCGACGCTTCCAGTACGGCCTCGTGCAGGACGGCAAGGACCCGACCAGCTGGCACGACGGCCTCGGCGGGCGCCTGCGCCTGCTCTCGCGCACCGACCTCGTGCGCCTGCGTCTCGTCGCCTCCGGCTTCCGCTCGCAAGACCTCGCCCTGCAGACCGGAGACAACCGCGCGACGATGCGCCCGCATGCGCGGCTGGTGCTGCGCCTCGCCGCGCCGGGGCTTGCGTCCGGCCATCATTTGAGCGCCAGACTGGATCGCCTCGGCGGCGACGGCGACGACTGGCTGGACATGGAATCGAGATTCGACGCGTCCGGCTCTCTCGTCCTGCGGGTCGGATCGGCCGGCCGCTTCCGCGTCACGCCAGTGTTGTTCTACGAGAACGCTCCACTCAACTACGAGGCCTTGATGCTCGACGAGGCGAGGATCGAGGTCGAGGTGCCGGAGGCGGGCGGCAGCCTGGATCTCCTCGTGCCGCTCACCCTCGGACAGATCGAGGCCGTCATCCTCCGGTACCAGCAACAATCCGAGGATTGAGGCGATGCGACGCAGACCTGCGCGTAGGGTGCAAGGCCGTGGCCCGCCGCCTGGTTTCAGGGGAAAACTGAAGGGCTCACCCCCGAAAATGCGCTTCTCTGAATGAGGCCATGTCGCAATCGCCGCAACCGCGCCCTGCCCGTCATGTCGCCGCGTGCGCCGCGCTCGCGATCTTCGCCGGTGCGTGCAGCAGCCCCGACCCCGAGCCCGGACCGCTGGTGCAGTGGGGAGAACTGGAGGACGTGCTCGCCGGCGCCGGGCCCGGCGCGGAGCGCGTCGCTCCGCTCCCGGCGGAGTTCCTCGTCGGCGAAGCCGCGCAGGCGGAACTGCTGCTGCAGCACCGCGGGCGCTTCGGCGCGGACCAGAGTGATCCGCACTTGAGGACGGTGCTGGACGTTTCACAACTCGCGGCGCTCGACCGCACCGCGCTGACCGATCGTTTGCTCGAAGCCGCCCTCGATCCAGGCGGCCCCATCCTGCTGGACCGGAGCGGCGCCACGGCGCGATCCCTCCGCGCGGGCTTGCCCGGCGCGCGCCGCGTGCGCGTGGACGCCGCCAGCCGCATCGTCGCGAACGCACCGCTCTCCCCCTCCCCGAACTGAACCGTGGCGCGCGCCGCGTTCGACCTTGCGATCCTGGGCGCCGGCCCGGCGGGCGCCGCCGGCGCCGCGCGCGCCGCCGACCTGGGCCTCAGTGTGCTGCTCTGCGAGCCGCAGTCGGACGGGTTCGACAAGCCCTGCGGCGAAGGCCTCATGCCCGCGGGCGCGGCGGTGTTGCGAGAGTTGGGCATTGCCCGGGGGACGGCGCGCACCTTCGCCGGCCTGCGCTACTGCGTGCCCGGCGCCGGCGCGCTCACCATCGGGCTCGACGCGCCTGGCGAATCCTGGTGGCGCACGGACCTGCACGCCGCCTTGGCCGCCGCCCTGGACGCGCGCGCAGGCGTGGTGCGCGTCGCCGCCCGCGGCGTCGCTGCTCCCGCCACTCGCGGATTCGTGGTGCGCGCCGGCGCGCACGAGCACGAGGCGCGCATCCTCGTCGCCGCGGATGGCGCCGCGGGCGGCGGCGCGCCATGGCTGCGCCCGGCTCGGTCGCGCCGCGGGCCGCGCCGTCTCGGCGCGCGGCAACGCTTCCTGGAGCATGGACGCCTCGACCGCGTCGAGATTCACTTCGGCCGCGGCTATGACGTCTACCTGACGCCGCTGCCGCGCGGCGCGGTCAACGTCGTCGTGCTCGCCGAGTTCCGCGGGGACGCTGCGCCGGACGCCGGCCAGTTGGTGGCGGCAGGCCTGGCCGCGCACCCCGAAGCGCGCGCCTGCTTGGGCGCAGCCTGGGGACGCGCCGAGGCGCGCGCGCTCGGCCAGCCGCCGCCGCGCCGCATCGCCGGCGGCGGGGCCTTCCTCGTCGGCGACGCGGGCGGGGCCGTCGATCCCATCGTCGGCGCCGGCGTGAGCATCGCCCTCCGCACCGGCTTGCTGGCGGCAGAGGCCGCCGCCGCCCTGCGCTCCGGCGTTCCAGCGCGCGAAGTCGAGCGCGCTTTCTGTCGCGCGGGCGCGCGCGAGCGGCGCACGCGCTCCGCCCTCGCCGCGACCTTGCGCTGGCTCTCGCGCCACGACGCCGCCGCGCGCGCCGCCCTGCGCAGCCTCCGCGCGGCGCCCCGCGTGGCCCATGCCCTGGCCTCCATCGCCGCCGGCAAGGACGTCGCCCCCGCCGCCGCGCCGCCCTGGTCCACCCGCGTCTCATGATTCGTTCGCGCGCCGATCGCCTGCTGCGCGCGGTGCCCGAGCGCGCCGCGCCCGTCGGGCCGCACGTGGCGGCGCCCGTCCTGCGCGGACTCGCCGCCGCCTATCCCGCGCATCGTGTCGGCGAGGCGGAGACGATCGCGGCGCTCACCGCGCTGTTCCCCGAGGAGAGCGCCGATTTCATCGCCGGCATCGTCCACCACTCGGGCG
>CAZDMB010000156.1:0-6579 GCA_964506175.1 uncultured Planctomycetales bacterium
CGCCGGCGCGCAGCGCCAACTCGATGCCGTCGGCGGTCGCCGACTGCGGGTTGGTGGTTTCGCGGAAGATCTGGCCGCCGCCGCCCGTGGCCAGAATGATGTCGGCGGCTTCGAACACCACGGTTTCCCAAGGACCATCGGCTTCGGCGCGCACCATCGCCACCAGACCGCCGGCCTCGCCCTCGGCGTCGAGCAGCAGTTCCACGGCGAAGGCGTGTTCGTACAGGTCGATGCGCGGGTGGCGTCGCGCGTGCTGCGCGAGCACCCGCTGCAATTCGCGGCCGGTGGCGGTCCCGCCAGCGTGGAGGATGCGCGCGGCGCGATGGCCGCCTTCCTGCCCGAGCGCGAGAGCGCCGCCGGGTTCGCGATCGAACTCCATGCCGAGGCGCATCAGCCACTCCATGGCCTCCGGCGCGGCGGCGGTGATGGCGGCGACGAGGGCGGGATCGTTGAGGCCGTAGCCCACCCGCAGGGTGTCCGCGGCGTGGAGTTCCGGGTGATCCTCACGGCCGACCGCGGCCGCGATGCCGCCCTGCGCCCAGTGCGTGTTGGTTTCCGACAGGCGCCCTTTGCTCAGAACCATGACGTGCGCGCCCTGGTCGGCGGCGGAAAGGGCGGCGCTCAATCCGGCCGCGCCGCTGCCGAGCACGAGGACGTCGCAGCGATAGACCGGGAGCCGCCGCAAGGACTCCGACATCCGGGCGAGAGGCGAGGCAGGGGAAAGCCCGTCAGGCAGGGTCATCGCGAGGTCGAACAGCGCACGGAGGCCCGGATTCTAGCGCGGGCCGTTGGGGGCCCTGGATGCAATATTGGCCTAAGCCCATGAAATTCAAGGACTTAGGAGGTGAACATTTCGCGTCTCGGTCTTCCTGCCGTTTTCCCGAAAAATCCGAAAATGTTAGGGCTTTGTTCGCCGATGGAATCTGTGTAGGCTTTTGTTCGCCCCATTCCCTGGGGCTCATCCTCGGTCCCAACCCAAGCCATCGACGCCATGAAACCGACCTCCACGCTCTTCCGCCGCGGCGACTGGAACGCCGCCTTGCTGGTGCTCGCCATGCTCACGCTCCTGATCCTGCTCTGATTCCACGCGCAGTTCGCCCCCCGCGCCGCCCACGGAGCCCCCCATGCGCCCGCTGACCCGCAAGCAGCTCGAGGTTCTCGCCGCCATCCAGCGGCATCAGCACGAGTCCGGACTCAGCCCCACGCTGCAAGAGCTGGGGCAATCCCTCGCCGTCAATCGGGTGACGGTGTTCGGCCACGTGCAGGCCCTGCTGCAGAAGGGCTTCCTGGAGAACCTGGAGCCCGGGGCTTCGCGGGGCCTCGAGTTGACGGAGCAGGGCAAGGCGGCCGTCGCGCGCCTCAGCGGCGAGCCGGCGCCCAACCCGACCCCCCTGCTGCCGGGCTTCCGCACCACTACGGAAGTCCCGGCCAACTGGGATCTGCCCCTGGCCCTCTGCGGGCGCATCGCCGCTGGCGCCGCGGTCGAGGCCATCGAACAGCAGGAAGAGGTTCGCCTCTCCGACCTCCTGCACGTGCGGGAGGACACCTATCTGCTGGAGGTGCGCGGGGACTCGATGATCGAGGAGCAGATTCGCAGCGGCGACTTCGTGGTGGTGCAGCGCGATCGCCGGCCGCGCCCGGGGGACATCGTCGTGGCCATCCTCGAGGACGAATCCGCCACGCTCAAGAAGTTCCATCCGCAGCCGGACGGGAGCGTGATCTTGCAGCCCGCCAATCGGGCGCTCGCCCCCATCCACGTCCCGCGCTGCACCGTGCGCGGGGTCGTGACCGGGGTGATCCGCCGCTTCTGAGCCGCGCCGGCGGCCGCGCCGCCCCGGCCCCTCGCGACTAGATTGGGAGGGATGTCCTGGCGCGCCTTCCTGGCCGGCCTCGGCGCGGCGCTGAGCGCGGCCGCCGCGGCCGGCCCGCCGCCCCGGGCGCCGCAGGACCCGGACGCCTTCGTGGCCGAGGTCCTGCCGCTGCTCGATCGCTACTGCTCCTTCTGCCACGAAGGCGCCGAAGCGGAGGCCGAGCTCGACCTCATGCGCTTCGAGCGCGGCGCGGAGGCGGCCGGCGCGCCCGAGGTCTGGCAGCGGGTGCATCTGCAACTCGGCGGCGGGCTGATGCCCCCCGCCAAGAGCAAGGAGCAGCCCAACGAGCACGAGCGCGCGACCATCCTGCGTTGGATCGAGTCGGTCGTGGATCCGCGCACCGCGGCCGGCCCGGCGGTTCCGCACGCGCCGATCCTGCGCCGCTTGACGCGCTTCGAGTACCACAACACCGTGCGGGACCTGACGGGCGTGGATTTTCCGGCGGAAGACTTCTTTCCGAGCGACGGCGTCGCGCTCGGATTCGACAATCTCGGCAGCGCGCTCAGCACTTCCGGCGCGCTCGTGGAGAAATTCCTGGAGGCGGCGGAGCGCATCGCCGAGCAGGCGATCGTCGTCGAGGACCTCGAGCATCCGCCGACGCGTCAGTTCCTCGGCAGCGAACTGGGCGAGCACGTCGCCGACGGCAGCCAGGGCCTCTACACCCGCAGCGCCGCGGCGGCGCGCCTGACGCTGCCGCGCGCGGGCGCCTATCGCGTCCGCGTGCAGGCCTGGGGCCAGCAGGCCGGCCCGGAGCCGTGCCGCATGCAGGTGCGCCTGGGCGAGCAGGCCTTCGCAGCGGTCGAGGTGCCGGCGGTGCGCGGCCAACCGCAGGTCTTCGAGTTCGAGGCCAGCGCGCCGGGCGGGCGGCTGCGCGTGGCGGCGGAATTCCTCAACGACTACTACCAGCCGCAGGATCCCGATCCCGCGCAGCGCGATCGCAACCTGTACGTGGATTGGATCGAAGTGGTCGGACCGCTGGATCCGGCGCCGCTCCCCTCCTTCCAGAGCAGCCTGTTCGCCCGCTTCCGCGCAGACTTGGGCGCCCGCCGCGAGCGCGCGATGACCGCCTGGCTCGCGCGGCGCGCCTGGCGCCGTCCGGCCACTCCCGAGGAGCTGGAACGGCTGGACGCGCTCTCCCCCGCGGGCGAACCGCTGGCCGCGGCCATGCGCACGACGCTGACCGCGCTCTTGGCCTCGCCGCATTTCCTGTTCCGCATCGAGGGCAACCCGCCCCGCGGCGGCGGCTCGGACCCGGACGTGCGCGATCTCGACGCGCACGAGCTGGCGACGCGCCTTTCCTATTTCCTCTGGAGCAGCATGCCGGACGAAGAATTGGCGGCGCTGGCGGACGACGGCCGCCTGCTGCGTCCGGAGGTGCTGCAGCTGCAGGCGGAACGCATGCTCAAGCATGCGCGCTCCCGCGCGCTGGCAACCTCGTTCGCGGCGCAATGGCTGCAGGTGCGCAACCTGGAGCGCGTCGCGCCGGATCCGGATCTGTTCCCTGACTTCACGCCCAGCCTGCGCGCGGCCATGCGCGAGGAGACGCTGCGCCTCTTCGAATTCGTGATGCGCGAGGAACGCAGCGCCTGGGAGTTGCTCGACGCGGACTACTCTTTCCTCAATGCGGAGCTGGCCGCGCACTATGGCATCGCCGGCGTGGAAGGCGCCGAGCTGCGCAAGACGAGCCTCCTCGGCACGCCGCGCCGCGGCCTGCTCGGCCAGGGCAGCGTGCTGACGGTGACCAGCACGCCGGTGCGCACCGCGCCGGTCAAGCGCGGCAAGTTCATCCTCGAGAACGTGCTCGGCAAGCCGCTGCCGCCACCGCCGCCCGGGGTCGGCAGCCTGCCGGAGGAGGCCGAAGCGGGACGCGCCGCCTCCCTGCGCGAGCGACTGGCCCGGCACCGCGCCGATCCAGCCTGCGGCGTGTGCCATGCCGTCATGGATCCGCTCGGCTTCGCGCTGGAGAACTACGACCCCGTCGGCCGCTGGCGCACGTCGGAGGCGGGCTTCCCGATCGACGCCGCCGGCGCCCTGCCGGACGGCCGGAGTTTCGCCGGCCCGGAGGAACTCGTGCGGACGCTGCGCGCCGACGGCGGCTTCGTGCGCTGTCTGACGGAGAAGCTGATGATCTACGCCCTGGGACGCGCGCCCCAAGTCGGCGACGCCGCCGCGCTCGACGCCATCCTTGCCGGGGTGGCCTCGCCGGAGCCGACGATCCCGGCGCTCGTGCTGGCTATCATCGAGTCGCCGCTATTTCGCCAGCGCACCATCACGCGCCGCTGAACCATGCCCGCCCTGCCGCCCCTCTCCCGCCGCGCGCTGTTGCGCGGCTTCGGCACGGCGCTCGCCCTTCCATACCTCGAGGCCATGCTGCCGCGCGGCCCGCGTCCGCCGGCAGACGACGCGCCGCGGCGCCTGATCTACCTCTACGTCCCCAACGGCGTGCACATGCCGGACTGGACGCCCGTGGCGGAAGGCCGCGCCTTCGAGCTGCCGTGGATTCTCGAGCCGCTCGCGCCGGTGCGCGACGAGATCAGCGTCGTGTCCGGCCTCGTGCACGACAAGGCGCGCGCCAATGGCGACGGGCCAGGGGACCACGCGCGCGCGGCCGCGGCCTTCCTGACGGGCGTGCAGCCGCTCAAGCGCGACGGCTTGGTGGGGCTCGGCATCTCCGCGGACCAGATCGCCGCCGCCCAGCTCGGCGATCGCACGCGCTTCCGCTCCCTCGAGCTGGGCGTGGACCCGAGCGGCAACGCCGGGCAGTGTGACAGCGGCTACGCCTGCGCCTACTCGAGCAACATTTCTTGGCAGGGACCGACCACCCCCGCCGACAAGGAGACCAATCCGCGGCTGCTCTTCGACCGCCTCTTCCGGGGCGGCGCCGATGGCGAGGCCGCCGCTGCCGGAGCGGAGCGCGCGCGCCGCCGGCGCTCGGTGCTGGATTTCGTGCAGCAGGACGAGCAGCGCCTGCGTGCGCGTCTGTCCAACGCCGATCGCGCCAAGATCGGCGAGTACTTCGACGGCGTGCGCGAGTTGGAGCGGCGCCTGGAGCAGGCGGGCGATGGCGTGGTGGCCGAGGTCGGCGACGAACTGAGGCCGGCGGGCACGCCGCGCGACTACGGCGAGCACCTCGGCTTGCTGGTGGACCTGCTGGTGCTGGCCTTGCGCACCGACAGCACGCGCATCGCCAGCATGATGCTGGCCAACGAAGGCAGCGATCGCGCCTATCGCCAGGTGGAGGTGTCAGAGGGACACCATTCGCTGTCGCACCATGGCCAGGATCCGAAGAAGTTGGAGCAGATCCGCCGGATCAATCGGTACCATGTCGGCTTCCTCGCGTCGCTGCTGACTCGCCTGCAGTCCGAGCGCGAGGACGGCGGCACCTTGCTCGATCACACGCTGCTCGTCTATGGCAGCGCGATCAGCGACGGCAACCGCCACAACCATGACGAGTTGCCGGTGCTCGTGTGCGGCCGCGGCGGCGGCCTGCAGCCGGGCCGGCACCTGCGCGTCCCCCCGGAGACGCCCATGACCAACTTGCACGTGGACCTGCTGCAGCGCATGGGAGTGGACGTGGACCACGTCGGCGACAGCACCGGGCGGCTCGCGGGCCTGGGCTGACCTTTCACCCCCAGGCGCGTCGTTTCAAGGGCTATACTCGGAGGGCCTTGGCCGCCTGGCTCTTCCCTCTCCTTCTCCTGACCGCGCAGGAGCCGGCGCCGGCCGCCGACGGACTGGATTTCTATGAGCGCGAGGTGCGGCCCCTGTTCGTCGCCAAGTGCTTCGAGTGCCATGGGCCGGAGGTGCGCAAACCCAAGGGCGGCCTGCGCCTGCACTCGCCGGACGCGTGGTTGCTCGGCGGCCGCGACGGCCCGGCGCTCGTCCCGGGAGATCCGGCCGGCAGCCTGCTCATCGAGCGCATCCGCTCCGAGGACGAAGACGAGCGCATGCCGCCGAAGGAGGCGCTGACCGCGGCCGAGGTTGCCGCGCTCGTGCGCTGGGTGGAAATGGGCGCGCCCGCGACGCCTGCGACGGCGCCGGTCGCCTCCGCCATCGATTGGCAGGCGGCGCGCTCCTTCTGGTCCTTGCGGCCGGTGCAGGAGCGAGCGGCGCCCGCCGTGCGCGATGCCGCCTGGTGCGCCAACGAGGTGGATCGCTTCATCCTGGCCGGCCTGGAGAGCGAGGGCTTGCGGCCGGCGCCGCAGGCGGACCGCCGCACGCTGATTCGCCGCGCCACCTTCATCCTGACGGGCTTGCCGCCGGCGCCGGAAGAGGTGGACGCCTTCCTGGCGGACGCCGCGCCGGGGGCGTGGGAGCGCGTCGTGGACCGATTGCTGGCCTCCCCGCAGTACGGCGAGCAGTGGGCGCGCCACTGGATCGACCTCGCGCGCTACTCCGACAGCAACGGCCTCGACGAGAACCTGACCTACGGCAACGCCTGGCGCTACCGCGACTACGTGGTGCGCGCCTTCAACAGCGACAAGCCGTACGACCGCTTCGTGATCGAGCAGATCGCGGGCGACCTGATGCCGGAGGAGCAGGATGCAGGCTTGCGGGCCGACCAGCTCACGGGCCCGACCTTCCTGGCGCTCGGCCCCAAGATGCTCGCCGAGCAGGACAAGGACAAACTGGTGTACGACACCGTGGACGAAGAGATCGACGTGTGGTCGCGCACGTGGGACGGGTCGCGCAGCAACTCGATGGCCTG
>CAZDMB010000157.1:0-6565 GCA_964506175.1 uncultured Planctomycetales bacterium
GAAGGTCCGAGGCCGCCATCCCGGCAGCCGCCGTTCTTCGCGCCTGGCGCCGGCGGCGCGCTGCGCTACGTGCCGCAGGTCTTCGGCAGCGCGACCGTGCGCTTCGCCGACGCCCGCCTCGGCGTGGACGTGACGCGCCTCGTCGCCCAGCTCGCGCCCTTCGACGGCGGCGTGGTGCCGGTGCGCTGGGAGGCCGCGTGCGCCGCGGGTTTCGCCGAGGATGCGCTCGCGCGCGCGCCGGCGCCGGACGCGCGCTTCGCGCCGCTGCCCGCCGCGGCCGCGGAGAAGAAATCTTGGACCGCGTGGCAGAAAGCCTTTGCGGACCATCTTGGACGCACGCAGGAACTCCAACTCTGGTCCTCTCCCGGCCTGAAGATGGTGTCCGAGCCGGGCGAGGACGAGCGGTCCTTCCGACTGCGCGTGCAGCAGTCGCTGCGCGAGCGCCGCGACCTCGCCGCCGATTTTCTGCGCAAGAAGTTCTCCGGGCGACTGATGGTCGCGCAGGAGCGCGTACGCAAGGCGGAGCAGAAGATCGGAGCGCAGGCAGACCAAGCGAGCAGGGCCAAGTCGGATTCGCTGTTGTCCATCGGCAGCGCCATCCTGTCCGGATTCTTCGGCGGCACCCGCTCCGGCAACGTCAGTCGCGGCACGACGGCCGCCAAGAGCGCCGGCCGCGCGCGCAAGGAGGCGCAGGACGTCGAGCGCGCGCGCGAGGACTTGGCCGCGGCGAACGCCAGCCTCGCCGAGGTGGAGCGCTTGGCCCAGGAGGCGATGCGCGTCGAGTTGGAGAAGGTCGAATCCCTGGGCCAAGCGATCGAGCCCATCGTCCTGCGGCCCAAGAAGTCGCACGTGGCGGTGCGGGCGGTCGTGTTAACCTGGGTTCCCGTATGACCCGGAGGTCTCCATGAGTCGCAGTTGCCAAAGTTGCGGCATGCCGCTGAAGAAAGACGCCGCCGGCGGCGGTACGAACGCCGACGGCACGCGCAGCCAGAAGTACTGCAGTCACTGCTGGCAGAACGGCGCTTTCACCCAACCGCACCTCACGGCGCCGCAGATGCAAGAGTTGGTGCGCGGCAAACTGAAGGAGATGGGCTTCCCCGGCTTCGTCAGCGGCTTCTTCACGCGCGGCATTCCGCGCCTGGAGCGCTGGCGCGGCCCGGCAGCCTGATTCAGCCCGGTTTCCAGCCTTCGGGCACCAGCGGCACGAAGCGCACCGGAAAAAGACGGCGCGACAGCGCCGGCCCGAGGGTCGGATCCCGCCACCAGGCCTCCAGCATCTGGCCCTGTCCGCCGCCGACGGGCGCCACCAGGCGGCCACCGGCAGCCAGTTGCCCGAGCAGTGCCGGCGGCGGCTCCGGCACCGCGGCGCTCACCAGCACCGCGTCGTAAGGAGCCAATTCCGGCCACCCGCGCCAGCCGTCGCCGCAGCGCACCGCGAAATTGCGCAGGCCGAGAGCCTGCAGGCGCAGTTCGCTGTCGCTCAGGAGCTGGGCATCGGCTTCGACGGCGCATACCTGGCGTGCCAGCACCGCCAGCAGGGCGGTCGTGAAGCCGGAGCCGCTGCCGACGTCGAGCGCGCGCTCCGTGCCTTTCAGCGCCAGCGCCTCGAGCATGGCGGCCACCACGAAGGGCTGCGACAGCGTGGCGCCGTCGGCGAGCGGGACGACCGCGTCCTCGTAGGCCAGATGTTCGCTGCCGCGCGGGCAAAACGCGGCGCGTGGCACCCGGCGGAAAGCGTCGAGCACCCTCTCATCGCGGATGCCGCGCCCCGCCAGGATCGCGGACAGGCCCGCCGGCGTGGCCTCAGGCATGGATCTGCGCCCCGAAGATCTCTTCCAGCGCGGCGCGCATCACGCGCGCGTCGGGTTCGGCGCCGGTCCAGCGCCTGAATCCGATCACGCCCTGATTCACCAGCATGCCGAGGCCGTCGAGCACCGTGCAACCGCGATCCTGCGCCTCGCGCACGAGGCGCGTGCGCGGCGGATTCGGGATGACGTCGGCCACCACCAGGCCGGGGCGCAGGCTGGCGGCGTCGAGCGGCACGCGCGCCTCGGAGTCGGGGGCCAGGCCGATGCTGGTGGCATTCACCAGCAGCTCGGCGGCGGCCGGCACCGCGAAGTCGCCGCGCCACGCGACGCAAGTGATGCGCGAGCGCACCGCGCCCGCGAGCCGCGCGGCCAAGGCGGCGCCGCGCTCCTCATTGCGGTTGACGAGGGTGATCGCGCGCGCGCCGGCGAGGCCGAGCTCCGTGGCGATCGCGCGCGCCGCTCCGCCGGCGCCGAGCACCACGATCTCCTTGCCCGCGGGATCGGCGACCGTGCGCAGGCTCTCCATGAAGCCGCGGCCGTCGGTGTTGTGCCCGATGAGCCTGCCGTCCTCGTGGACGATGCAATTCACCGCGCCGATCGCGCGCGCCTCGGGCGCGATCTCGTCCAAGTGCTGCATCACCGCCACCTTGTGGGGCAGGGTGCAGTTGGCGCCGCGGAAGCCCATGGCGCGCAAACCGCGCACGGCGTCGCCCAAAGCCGCCGGCGCCACCTCGAGAGTGAGATAGCGCCAGGGAAGGCCGGCGGCGGCGAATGCCGCCTCGATCATGGCCTGCGTCGGATTCTCGTCCACCGGTTGACCAAGAAGCGCGACCAGTTCCTGCCGGAAGCAACGGGGGGGCGCCATGGGCGCAGAATAGCGCGGGCTCCCCGGCGCAGCGCGCGCACGGATTGCCGTGCGTCCGTGCCGCTCGTTAGCATGTGCGGGTGTCGCGCGGCCTCTTGCTCGCATCGGGATTGTCTTGGGTTTTGCTTGCTGCGCTGTTGCCGGCGCAGGGTTCTTGACCCGCCTGAAGCAGCACGTCGGTGCCCGAAGGGCCCCGGCTGGAGGCCGGTCCGGCTCTCCAAGGCGATCTCGACCAGCGCTGGCGCGTGCGCCTCTCCTTCGCCGGCTCCTTGCGCAACGACGGCAGCCACCTGGAGGAGGAGGGCGTGAACGCCGCCGGCGCCACCGTGCCCGCGCCCTTGCACGAGCATCGGGTCATGGTCAACACCTGGCGAACGGTGCTCGACCTGGAGTATCAGGCGGAGGAAGGCCTCGCCTTCCGCCTCAAGTTGCCCTATGAGTTGCGCGATCGCAGCGCGTCGGTTCGCGCGCTCGCTCCGGCCACGGACGCGCAGCGCGCCGACATGCAGCGCGGCCTGGACTTGCACCACCGTGATGCGGTCTTGACCGGGGTGCGCGACCTGGAGCTCACCGCCGCCGTCGCTTGGCGCGGAGCCGTGCGCGCGGGCGATCGGCTGGAAGCCGCCTACGGCGTCTCGCTGCCAACGGGCAGCACCGAGCGTGATCCTTACCGGAGCGATGCGCTCGGCAACCTGCAGCCGCACGAGCACGTCCAGTTCGGCACGGGCACGTTCGACCCCTTGTTGCAGCTCACCTGGTCCGCCCCGCTGGCCGGGGCATGGTCCGCCGGGCTCTATGGCGCCGCGCGGCTGCCGCTCTACGAGAATCGCAAGGATTACCGCGCGCCGCGCGAGATCACTCTCGCCGGCAGCGTCGGCCGGCCGCTGGGCCGGCACTGGCACGTGCGGGCGCTCGCCACCACGTTGTGGTCGGGCAAGGCCGCCTGGGACGGTGCGCCCGATCCGAACACCGGGTGGCTCGCGTGGTACGCGGGAGCCGGCGCCGAGTATCGGCGCGACGCGTGGTCGGCTTCCCTACAACTCCTGCTGCCCGTGACGCAAGACACCCTGGGCGACGGCGACGAGTCCTTCGATCTGGGGCCGGTGATCTCGGCGACGGTGCTTCTGCCGTTCTGAGGGCGTCTAATCCGTGGCTCCCAGTCGGATCGCCTTCAGCGGCACGACTTCCCAGCCGTCCTCGCCTTCGACGACGCGAATCGCGCAGTTCATCGGCGGGGCCTGCAGGATCTGCCATTCATGCCGTCGCGGCCAGAAGATCTCGAGGCGCTGCAGCTGATCGGCTTGGCCGAGCCCCATCTCGACCTGCAGCGAGGAGGCGCCGAAGGAGGCGCCGCTGCCCGCCTGGGCGTAGATGCTCCGCTCGTCGAAGCCCTCGGTCGTCACGGCTCGCAAGGTGCAGCCGACGCCAAAGTAGTTGGAGGCCTTCCCGCGCAGTTGCACCGTGATCCAGTGATTCTTCGCCGGCGGTCCGTCGTTGCGGAAGAGCGCGTTGTAGTAGCCGTCGTCCAGGTACCAGCCGCCCAGTTGGACGTACAGGTCGAGGTCGCCGTCGTTGTCGATGTCGCCGAAGGCGACTCCGTGGCCCTTCTGGAGGTGCCCCAGGCCGCTGGCGACTGTGGCGTTGACGAAATCGCGTCCGCCCGCGTTGAGCCAGAGCATGTTGGGGAGCAGAACCTCGTAGGCGGGCGCGCCCGTGGCCAGATAGAAATCCATCCAGCCGTCGTTGTTCACGTCGCCGAAGTTCGCCCCCATGATCGAGATCGAGCGGCTCAGGCCCCACTCCGCCGTGCCGTCGCGGAACTTGCCGGAGCCGTCGTTCAGCCACAGCTTGCAGGTTTCCTCCTCGGTCGGCTCGCCGAAGAGCGAACTGGCCGCTCCGTCCACTGAGCCGCCGGTGGCGCCCAACGGATAGGAGGCGCTGAAGATGTCCAGCCAGCCGTCGTTGTTCACGTCGAAGAACCAGGATTGGAAGGAGCGCTGTTTGCGAGGATTTCCCGTCTGGCGCGCGACCCCCAGAGCCGGCGCCACGTCGCGGAAGGTGCCGTCTCCCTGGTTGCTGTAGAGGCGGTTCTCCTCGCCGAAATTGGAGACGTAGAGATCCCAGTCGCCGTCGCGATCGTAATCGCCCCAGCAGACGCCGCGCGAGAAGCGCATGTTGGTCACGCCGGCCTCCTCGGCAACGTCGGTGAACGTCCCGTCGCCGTTGTTCCGAAACAGCTGGCTGGGCGCATACTCGCCGGGCCCAAGCCGCTCGTTGCCGACGTAGAGGTCGAGGTCGCCGTCGTTGTCGTAGTCGCAGAAGGCGGCCGCTAGGCAGGGCCAGGCCGGCGTGGAGACGCCGGCGCGCTCCGAGACGTCCTCGAAAGTCCCGTCGCCGCGATTGCGCAGCAAGGAGTTGGGAAATTTTCCCTGGTCGCCGAGCCACGCGCCGCGGGGGATGAAGAGATCCACCCACCCGTCATTGTCATAGTCGCCCTGAATGATGCTCAGGCCGCCTCTCTGTTCCTTCAATCCGGCCGCCTCGGTCCGATCCTCGAAGCCGCCGGCGCCGTCGTTGCGGTAGTACACCATGCTCGTGTCGGACCGGATGCAGGTCGCCGCGAGGTCGAGGAAACCGTCGTTGTCGAAATCCTCCATGACGGCACCGCCGGCGATGCTGAAATGATGCACGCCCAAGGCGGGCGCGACGTTCGTGAAGTGCGGCGCCGCCACGCTGCCGCTGAACTCCGCGACCGGCAAGCGGTATTCCTGCGGCACCCCGTCGGGAAACTTTCCCTGGGCCATGAGCGCCACGTTGAGAAGCCAGCGCGCCCCAGGATCTCCTGGCGAGATCTCGAGAAGCTGCAGCAGCCAGTGCTCCGCCCGCTCGGCCCCGGCGGGGTCGCGCCAGCGGCCGGCGCCCTGCAGCGGAAAGATGCAGGACTCCGCAGTCACCATGCCGATGCAATGCTCGATCTCGCCGGCGCGCAGGTTGGCGATCGCCAGCCAGCGGAGCGCCTCCTTGCGCTTCTGCTCAAGCAGTTTGGGATTGTGCCGCTGCAGGGAGGCGCTGTGGGATTCGAGGGTATCGTGCGCGAGCTCGAACTCGGCGACGGCCTTCTCCCGCTCGCCGACGCGCAGGAAGTAATCGCCGAGGCGGCTGTGGACGGAATAGGCCTCCTTGGCGTAGGTCGGGTTTCGCTCCAAGCGGCCGGCGAAGCTCATGGCCCACGCCAAGTACTCCGGGCTCGCCTGGTACAACTCAGAACCGTTGCGCCAATACGAGAAGCGCGTGATCGAGTCCATTCCATAGTGCAGGCTGGCGGACGGCCAGCGCGCCACGCCGGCGGCGAGCGCCAAACCGGCGGCGGCGGCGATCGCTCCCGGTCGCCGCAGGCGCGCCACGAAGGTCGCGGCGATGAGGAAGGCGCCGAGGACGGACACCCCGGCGAGGACGCAGGCGACGCGCGCCACCGGCGGCGACGGATACGGATACTCGGCGAACCAGCCGAACCAGTTGAAGAGCAGATCGAGCGGAACGATTCCGGACAGGAGCAGGGCCAATCCGGCCAAGCGGAGGGCATGTCGCAGCGGCATCGGGCCGAAACCTATCCCGCAATGGGGGGGATTGCAAAAGTTCCGGTTATCTCGCGGACAAGCGGCGGTTCTAGGCGAGCAGGTCCGTGAGCAGTTCGCCCGCCACGTCCGTCAGGCGGAAGTCCCGGCCGAGGAAGCGGAAGGTGAACTTTTCATGCTCGATGCCGAGCAGGTGCAGCATCGTGGCGTGCAAGTCATTGGCCGTGGCGGCCTTGCCGACGACGTGGTAGCCGAGCTCGTCCGTGGCGCCGAGACTGGCGCCCGGCCGGAAGCCGCCGCCCGCCACCCACAGGGAG
>CAZDMB010000158.1:0-6535 GCA_964506175.1 uncultured Planctomycetales bacterium
GGCACAACTCGCCGATCTCGGCCGTCAGGTTTCTGGTCGTTACGGACGGAGCCGTCATGACACGGGTCTGCTCGCGTCGATCCGGATCTCCTCGACGAGGAACGGATCGAGCGGCTTCACCGGCATGATGTTCGCCGTGGCCGAGACCATGGCGCTCGACCGCACCGGCGCCGACGGCGCCTTCGAGCTGCTCGGCGTCGAGCCCGGCGCGGATCGCATTCATGCCACGGCCGAGAGCTACGCGCCCGCCGTGGTCAAGGGCAAGGGCCTCGCCGAAGGCGACCTGCGCGAAGACCTCGTGATCGAGATGAAGGGCGGCGGCACGATCCAAGGCCGCGTCACCGACCGCAGCGGTCAGCCGATGCCGGCGCGCATGGTCGGCGGCTTCGCCATGGACTCGCAGGACTTCTGGCAGGCGCCGACGGACGAGACGGGCTTCTACCGAGCCGCCCACATCAAGCCCGGCAATTACTTCATCGCCACCGCCGCGCTCGACGACGAGGCGCTCTTCACCGCCGACTTCCTCGCGGTGCTCGGCGGCGCGCGCCTCGCGCAGGCGGTGGTCAAGGACGGACAGACGGTGACGGTGGACATCACCGACACCTCCGCCGGCGCCTGCAAGGTGCGCGGCCGCATTTCGCTCCCGGACGGACGCGTGGTGGCCAATGCTTCCCTCTTCTCGATGGCCGCCGAGTCGAGCCTGATGGACTTGCGGGTCGCCACGGCGCGCTCCGGCGCGGACGGCTGGTTCGAGTTCAAGAGCCTGGCGCCGGGCAAGTATCGCCTGCAGGTGAACTCCAACATCTGGGAAGGCTCCCTGGACATGGAGGTGCCGGATCTGCCGGCCGCCGAGTTGAACCTTCAGGCGCCGGACGGCTCCGTCAGCGGCCTCGTGGTCAGCGCGCAGACCGGCCAGCCCGTGGGCGAAGCCACCGTCATGCTGGTGCGCGAGGATTCCGCTCTCGGCTTCCTTGGCAGTTTCATGCCCGGCGGCAAGCAGACCGAGTGGGAGCGCACGGACGGCGAAGGCCGCTTTCGCTTCAGCGGCGTCGCCGCCGGCCGCTACTCCCTGCAGGTGCGCGCCGATTTCGGCCCGCCGTCCGAGGACGAACCGCAGCCGGATCCGCTCGGGCGCATCGACGTTCCCGCCTTCCAGGTCGGCCTGAACCAAGCGCAGGACCTCGGCACCTTGCGCATGCCGATCGCCAGCGCGATCAGTCTGCGGGTCTCCAGCTCCGGCCGCCCCCTCAACCAAGGCTTCTCCATCTCCGCCCAG
The DNA here is from genome assembly GCA_964506175.1 of uncultured Planctomycetales bacterium. Classification (GTDB taxonomy): domain Bacteria; phylum Planctomycetota; class UBA1135; order UBA1135; family UBA1135; genus JAQBVK01. The sequence continues at coordinate 1,277 of CAZDMB010000158.1, forward strand.
CCCGCCGCCGGCACCGAAGGCGAAGGCGCCGAGAGCTGGGGCTGGCAGGGACGCGGGCGGGTGAGCGGCCTCAAGCCCGGCAGCTACGACGTGCGCGTGCAGGCGCAGGGCTTCGCCGAGAAGCGGATTCGCGGCGTGCAGGTCCTCCCCTCGCAGACGACCGAGATCGAAGTGCAGTTGGCGGAGGGCATCGCGCTCGCGGCGCGCGTGCTCGATCAGAACGGCCAGCCGCTCACCGACGCGAAGGTCGAGGTGCTCGACAGCGGCGGCCAGCGGGTGGACAGTCTCGACGGCCGGAACCGCGCCTTCGGCGCCTTCTTCGGCGGCCAGGACGGCTCGATGCCGCTCGGCTCCTATGAGCCGGGCTCCTATCGCGTGCGCGTGACCTGGAACGGTCAGACGCGCGAGCAGGGCGTGGCGCTGAGCCTCGGCCAGGAAGAGACTCAGGTCGTGGACTTCACTTTCTCCCGCTGATGCGCGGCAGCGGGTTGGCGGCGGCGAGCCCGCTCCCCGAGGCGCGCGGATCGCTGACCGGCTCCCAGGCATCGCCGAAGCGGAAGATCGCGTTCACGTCGCCGAGGCCGTCGCTCTCCGCGAGCGGCTGTCCGAGCTCGCGCAGCCGCGCCGCCGCCGCGGGAGTCAAGTAGCCGGTCTCGCACGACAGGGTCGGCGGCAGATCCTGGCGATGGGCGCGCGGTGCGCCCACGGCCGCGCGCGGATCCATGCCGAACACGTAGTGATTGAGCAGCACGTGCAGCACGCAGGAGAGAATCGTCGGGCCGCCGGGCGAGCCAAGCACGGCGTCCACGCGTCCGTCGGCGACGATGATCGTCGGGCACATCGAGGACAGGGGCCGGCGGCCCGGTACGATCGCGTTGACGCTCCCCTGCACGAGGCCGAACTGGTTGGCGGCGCCGGGCGCGGCGGCGAAGTCGTCCATCTCGTTGTTCATGAGGAAGCCGCCGGGCGACATGACCTTCGCGCCGTAGGCGCCGTTCAAGGTGGTGGTGCAGGCGACCGCGCCGCCGGCCGCGTCCACGGTGGAGAAGTGCGTCGTCTGCTGCGACTCGCGCGGCGCGGCGGCGGTGCGCGGCGGGGTGTAGCGATCGGGCTGGAGGCCGGCGCGCCGCGCCGCCAAGCGCGCCGGGCTGGTGAGGCTGGCGAGCGAGGCGCTCATGCCGGCGGGATCCCCGAGGAATCGGTTGCGATCGGCGAAGGCCGCGGCCGAAGCCTCCGCGATCAGCAGGACGCTGCGCGGATCCTGCCGACCCCACGCGGCCAGCGGCCACGCGTCGAGCACGGCCAGAGTCTGATGCAGGAAGAGGCCGCCGCTGGACGGCGGCGAGGCGCACAGCACTTGCATTCCCCGCCAGGCGAATTGATGCACCGGACGCAACACCGGTTCGTAGGCGGCGAAATCCGCGGCAGCGAGAATGCCGCCGCCGGCAGCGCTGGCAGCGAGCATGCCGTCCACGAGCGGCCCGGCGCGCAGCGCCGCGGCGCCTTCCTCCGCGATGCGTTGCAGCGTGGCGGCCAAGCGCGGTTGGACGCAACGATCCCCCGCGCGCAGCGGCGTGCCGTCCGCGCGGAAGAAGGTCTCGCGGGCCAGCGGATCCGCGAGCAGCAGGCGCGCGTGCGCGGCCAAGTCTTCCGCCTCGGAGGCGTCCACGAGGAAGCCATCGCGCGCGAGCGCCTGCGCCGGCGCGATCAGCTCGGCCCAGGGCCGCGAGCCCCAGCGCGCGTGCGCCGCAGCCATCCCCGGCACCGCGCCCGGCACGGCGACGGCGCGCCAGCCCTGGGTCGCGGCCGCGCGATCCACGCTGCCGTCGGCTTGCCGGAAGAGATCGGCGCGGGCAGCCGCCGGGGCCGTCTCGCGAAAATCGAGGAAGTAGGCCTGGCCGTCGGGCGCGCGATAGAGAAAGAAGCCCCCGCCGCCGAGATTGCCCGCCACCGGGTAGCTGACGGCCAAGGCGAAGTACAAGGCCACGGCCGCGTCCACCGCGTTGCCGCCTGCGGCGAGCACGCCCGCGGCGGCGGCGCTCGCCTGTTCTTCGCTGCTGGCGACCGCGCCGGTGGCGGCCGGCGCCTGGAGCGCGAAGAGCAGCAGCAGGGCGCCGATCACAGGCCCTCGCCGAGCGCGGACAGGGCGGCGCGGCCGGCCTCGTCCGCGAGAAAGAGGTCCACGCGCGCGCCGGCGATCGCGACGCGCCGCAGCGCGGGCAGGCGCGCGCGCGCGGCCTTCCCCTCCAGCGCGGCGGCGAACTCGGCGGCATCCTGGGGCGTGTCCCACAGGGTGACGAGGTGCATGGCGCGCGCGCCGGCGGCAGAGCGGTAGCAGCGATAGCGGTCGCCGCCCCAGCCGGCGGCGGCCGGCAGACGCAGCGCGCGGGCGCCTAACTGAAGTTCCAGCGCCGTCGGCAGGCGCTCGGCGACCAGGAAGGCGCAGCCGAGCTCGCCGAGGGTGTCCTCGTCCACGCAACTCCAGCCCGCGCCGAGCGCCGCGGATCGATCCTCCAGCGCCACCGCCTGCGGCGGATCCCACTGCTCCGGATCCCAGTACTTCTCCGGGTGCAGCACCTGCTCGCTCGACAGCGGCGGAGTGGTGAAGGCGCGGCGCAGGTCGGCATCGGTCGGCGCCGTCATGGCTGCCTTGAGCACCGAGCCCCCGCGCACGAGAAAGGCGTTGCCCTCGATGTAGGGAAAGACCAGTCCGGCGATCAGCGAGACCGGCACGCGGTCCATCGCCTTCAGTTGCTGGCCGATTACGTCCGCCGACATCAGGTCGCCGGGAGGCAGCCAATTGCCCTGGATCGCCCGCACCAGATAGAGGTTCATGGCGGAGCTGGCGCTGCCTTCGACGACGCAGCGCGCGGCGAATTCGCGGTCGGAGTTGCCGCGGGCGGCGAGGAAGAAGGGGTCGAGCGGATAGACCTGGTCGTCGAGCGCATGTTCGAGTTCGTGCGCCATGATCAGGTCGGCCATCGGCCCGCGGCTGAAGCCCTGCATGATCCAGAACTTGCGCGTCTTCGGGTCGTAGTAGCCGCCGACCGCCGCCTCGAGCACCTCCTGCATGACCGCGCGCAGGTCCTGGCCCGCCGGCAAGAGGCCGAGCAACTCCGCGCTCGCGGTCATGCCGGCGAAACGCTCGCGGCCGTATTCCTCCTCGAGCGCCGCCGCGGCGTAGGCGCGGAAGTCCGCGATGGATTGCACTCCGGCCGTGACCTCGGCGCGGAACCGCCAGCCGCGGATCTGCTCCAGGCGCGGCAGGATTTCCGCCAGCTTGGCGTCGAGCGCCGCCTGGTCGAACCCGCCCTCCGCGACCTCGTCGTCCCAGGGGATGCGGTACGGGTCCTTGTCCTGCTGGGGCAGGAAGGCGAGCGCGAGCGCGACGAACAGCATGAGCGGCCTAGAATACGCGCCAGCGATGGCGCGCAGGAAGATTCTGATCGTGGGCGGCGGCATCGCCGGCACGGCGGCGGCATGGCACTTGGCGCGCGGCCACGGCGCCGAAGTGATTCTGGTCGAACGCGCGCGTCAGCCCGGAATGCACGCAAGCGGCCGCAGCGCCGCCATTCTGCGCACCGGCATCGAGGAAGCGTGCTTGCGCGCCATGGCGCTCGCCTCGGCGGATTTCTACCGCGCGCCGCCGCCGGGCTTCGCTCCCGGCCCGCTCCTGCGAGAGGTGGGCGTGTTCCTGGCCGTGGCGGAAGCGGCCGCCGCCGCCGGCGCTGCCTGCGCGGACGCCGACGGCGCGCGCGAGGTTCCCATCGGCCGGCTGCAGGCCGCGTGGCCGGAGCTCGCGCCCGGTCTGGCGCGCAGCTGGTACGCCGCGCGCGACGGGGTCGTGGACGTTCCCGCGACGCTCGGCGCCTTTCTCGCCGGCGCCTGCGCCGCCGGCGCGCGCTGGGCCGCGGCCAGTTGCGCCGTCGAGCTCCTGCGCGACGAGAGCGGCGCCGTGCGCGGTGCGCGCGTGCTGCGGCCGCATGCCGCCGCGCCGGAGGACATCGAGGCTGACGCGGTGCTGCTTGCGGGCGGCGCCTGGGCGGCAGAAATCGCCGCCGCCGCGCGTCTGCCGCTGCCGCTCGCGCCGCGCCGGCGCCACCTGCTGCTGACCGCGCCGCTACCGGAGGTGCGCCCGGAGGCGCCGGTGGTCTGGCTGCTCGGCGACGATGAATGCTACTTCCGGCCGGAAGCCGGCGGCCTGCTGGCGTCCGCCTGCGACGAAGGCGCGGTGGATCTGCAGCAGGGCGAGACGCCCGAGCCCGCGGAGGGCGCGCGCATCGGCCGCGCGCTCGCGCGCTGGCTGCCGCGCTGGGCCGGAGCGCCGCCTGCCCGCCTGCAGGCGGGAATGCGCACCTTCGCGCCCGACGGACGCTTCGTCCTCGGCCCGGACCCGCGCGCCGACGGCCTCTACTGGGCCGCGGGCCTCGGCGGCCACGGCATCAGTTGCGGGCCGGAGGTCGGCCGCATCGCGGCGGCATGGGCCGCGGGCGCCGCGCCGGAAGTTCCGCACGCCGGGGACTTCCTGCCGGCGCGCCTCCTGGCGCCGGCCCGGGATCCGGCGGCCACGGCGCCGGCAGGCGCGCCCCTGCGCGCCTGATTCCTCCGCGGCTACTGCACTTCCCAGGTTTCGCCCGCGCGCAGCAGCGTGGCGAGCGTGCCTTCGCCGTTCTTCTGCGCCGCGGCGATCTGCTCGTGCACCTGCGCGTCGAGGCACGGGCGCGCCACGCGGCGCAGGATGCCCATCGGCACCGGCAGGATGCCGCGTTCGTCGCCCTGCGAGATGCGATACGCCAGCGCGCCCGTCGGCTCGGCCGGGTCCCAGCGATCGGCCTCGGCGGCGCCGCAGACCTCGATCGAGGAGGGCGTGAAGCGCAGTCCCTTGTCGCCGGCCTTGCCGAAGACCATCGGCTCGCCGGCGCGCAGGTCCACCTGCCGATCGTCGCGCACTTCCTTCGCCGCCACGTGGTCGAAGGCGCCGTCGTTGAAGATCACGCAGTTCTGCAGGATCTCGACGAAAGCGAAGCCGCGGTGCGCGTGCGCCGCCTCGACGACGGCGCGCAGGTGCGGGATCTGCGTGTCGACCGTGCGCGCCACGAAGGTGGCGCCGGCGCCGAGCGCCAGCGCGATCGGGTTGAACGGCGCGTCCAGGGAGCCCATCGGCGTGGAGGGCGTGCGCAGGCCGGGCTGCGTCGTCGGCGAGTATTGCCCCTTGGTGAGACCGTAGATGCGGTTGTTGAACAACAGCACCTTGAGGTC
>CAZDMB010000159.1:0-4109 GCA_964506175.1 uncultured Planctomycetales bacterium
CGAGAGGCGATGGAGCGCGCGCGCGATCAGCTCCTTGCCCGTGCCGGATTCTCCCAGGATCAGGACGGTGGCCTCGGTCTTGCCCGCCTGGCGGACGAGGTCGAAGAGGCGGTGCATCGCCGGCGCGCTCCCGACCAGGCCTTCCAGCCCGTAGCGTTGATCCAACGCCGCGCGCAACTCGCGCACGTCTGCCACCAGGCGCCGGGACTCCAATTCGCGCCGCACCCGCTGGCGCAATTCCTCGAGGTTGACCGGCTTGGTCAGGTAGTCCGCCGCGCCCTCGTGCATGGCGCGCACGGCGGTTTCGACGCTGCCGTGGCCGGTGATGAGGATCACCGAAAGCGTCGGGTGGCTCGCGCGCACCTGGCGCAGCAGGTCGAGGCCGCTCTCCGCGCCGAGTTTCAGATCCGTGAGCACGAGGTCGAAGGCCCGAGCGCGCAGGCGGTCGAGGGCCGCGCCTACGGAAGAGGCGAGCTCCACGATGCAGCGCTCGCTTTCCAGCGCCAGCTGGAGCGCTTCGGCATGCGCCGGATCGTCCTCGACGACGAGCAGGCGCGGCTCAGCCATGCGCCTCCGCGGCCGCGAGCGGCAGGCGCAGCACGGCGCGCGTGCCGCGCCCCGGGGCGCTCTCCAGGTCGAAGCGGCCGCCGTGCGCCTCGAGCAGGCGGCGCACCGTCGGCAGGCCGAGTCCGGACCCGCCCTGCTTGGTGGAGTACCAGACCTCGAAACAGCGCGCGAGGACCTCCGGGCTCATGCCCGGGCCGTCGTCCACCACCTCGATCAGCGCCCAGCCAGGCTCGCGCCGGGTGATGAGATTGATCTGGCCGGAGCCCCTGCTCTCCATCGCTTGGCGCGCGTTGATGATGAGATTGAGCAGGGCTTGGCGCAGTCGCGGACCGTCCACGTTCAAGCGCGGCAGCGCGGGATCGCCGTACACCCGCAGCGTGATCTTCTGGCTGGCGAGTTCCGGACGCACGAAGCGCTCGACCTGTTCCATCAAGGCGTTGAGGTCGGTCGGCGCGCGCTCCAGCACCTCGGTGCGCGCGTAGCGCAGGAAGTCCTCGAGGATGTCATTCAAACGGCCGACCTCCGCGCGCACGCGCTCGAGTCCCTGGAGGCTGCGGCGCGCCTTCGCCGGATCGGCCTTGCGCCATTCCTCCTCCAGGAGGGCGAGGTGCAGGCCGATGGTGGACAAGGGATTTTTCAACTCGTGCGCCAACCCGCCCGCCAGGCGCGAGAGGGTTTCAGGATCCAGAGGCGGCGGGGAGGGAGGCGCGTCCTCGGCCATCGCGGATTGCGGCGCACGGCGCGCCGAACGAGGCGCTCAGGATATCCGCGCGTGCCGCAGCGGGTCGCCGCTACATTGGCGCGCATGGCGGCGCCGCTGCGCTTGGACCCCGAACATGCCGAGGACCTCGCGCGACTCGGCGCTTGGCTCGCGGCGGGCAAGATCGCCGCCTTGCCGACCGACACCGTGCCGGGCTTGGCGGCGGCGCTCGGCGCCGGCGGCGCGCCTGCGGCCGCGGCGCGGCTCGCCGCCCTCAAGGGCGCACCGGCGGACAAAGCTTGCGCGCTGCACCTTCCCGGACGCGCGGAGCTCGAACGCCTGGCGCCGTCGCTCCCGCCCGGTTTGCCGCGCTGGCTCGGGGCGCATTTGCCCGGCCCCTGGACGGTGCTCCTCCCGGCGCGCTGGCTGCCCCAGAGCGCCGCCTACGGCTGGTCGTGGCCGCAGGTGGGCGTGCGCCTTCCGCGCTCGCGTGCCTTCCAAGCCTGCGCCGCGGCCGCCGGGGCGCCGCTCCTGATGACGAGCATCAACGCGCATGGCGAAGAGCCGCTGCACGGCGCGGCGCTGGCGGCCTGGCTCGAGGCGCGCGACGTGCCGGCCGCCTTCGATCCCGTGCGCGTGTCGCCGAGCCGCGCCTCGCGCATCCTGAGTTTCGAACCCCTGCCGCGCCTCGTGCGCGGCGACGCCGCCGCGTCCGAGCTGCGGCCGGGCCTGCGCGTGCTCGTCGTGTGCAGCGGCAACATCTGTCGCTCGCCGCTGGCGGCGGCCATCTTGCGCCAGGAACTGGCGGCCGCCTGGGGCGTGCGCGAACGCGACCTCGCCGCGCTCGGCTGGCACGTCGAGTCCGCCGGAACCTTCGCTCAGCCCGGTGCGGACGCCTCCGAGCACGCGCAGGCCGCCGCCGCGGAGATCGGCCTCCATCTCGCCAGCCACCGCGCCCGCAGCATCGCACAGGCCTTCGCCGGCGCCTCCTGGGACGTGGTGTTCGGCATGGGCCGCAACCATCTCGCCTCGCTCGAGTCCTTGGGCGTGCGCGCGGAAGCCTTCGACCCCTCCGGGCAGGAAGTTGCGGATCCTTTCGGCGCGGATCTCGCCACCTACCGCCTCACGCGAACGCATTTGCTGCGCGCCGCGCAGGAGCGGGTGGAGGCGTGGTCGCGCTGGGAACCCGCCGCGAAGCCGTCGTCAGGCGCGCGGCGCTGAGGGCCGTTCCCCCCACAGCGCCACCGCCGCGCGGCCGTCGCGGCAGGCGAGCAGGCGGGCGCGGAAGTCGGCGTCGCCCAGGCGGCGCGCCACCTCCGCGAGGGTCTGCAAGTGCAGCAGTTTTTCTTCGCGCGGCACCAGAATGGCGACCACGATCTGCGCCGCGTCGCCGTCTTGCGAGTCGAAACTCAGGCCATCGGGAATGAGGGCCAGGGCGGCGGCCATCCGCGTGAGTCCGGGCAGGGCGGCGTGCGGAATCGCGATGCCGTGCTCCATGCCGGTGCTGACGCACTTTTCGCGCGCGAAGAGGGCTTCCTTGGCTTCGGCTTGACGCGCGGCCGGCAGGCGTCCGGAGGCCACCATGGCCTCGGCGAGCCGCTCAATGAGTTGCCACTTGTCCCGGGCCACCGGGGAGATCAGGACGGCGGCGGGATGGAGTTGCTCGGCGAGGGTCATCGCGGCCTGACGGGGCATGGTACCCGTGCCCGGAGTCGGGCCTGGCGCCAACGGGAAGGAAGGCCGGCCCGGATTCGTCGCAAGTGCTGGACTCCCGGAACTTTCGGACGGTCCACCCCGCGACTAGACTGCCTCCGAGCGCATGCGACTGACCTTCCGCCCCGCCTTCGCCGCCCTCCTGCTCGCTGCCGGGACCATGGCCCCTGGCCTCCTGGCGCAGGATCCCAACGACGAGGTCCAGGTGCCGGAGGGGGTGCTGCAGGACCAGGGGGATTACCTCCTGCTCGACCTCTCCGAACTGGACGAACAAGGCCTCACCTTGCGCCAGTTCATCAAGGTCTGCCAGCTCAACACCGGCTTCAACTTCACGATCGACGACACCAGCGGCAACATCCGCCCGAAGCTCGACAGCAAGCGCCTGCTGCTCTACGGCCAAAAGCGGATCAAGAAGTCGGACTTCTATTCCTTCTTCCAGATCATGATGAAGATCCAGGGCTTCGTCTGCGTGCAGCAAGGCTCTGGCGACCTGGCGGTGATCGTCATCACGGAGCAGCTGGCCTCCAACAGCGCCCTGATCAAGGCCAACGCGCAATTCGTCGACTACACGGAGGTCGAAGATTTCGGCGACAAGCCGGGCACCTATCTCTTCACCGTGGTGCCGCTCAAGTACGCCGACGCGCAGGACCTCGGCACGAACCTGCGCACGGCGCTGGCCTCGCAGGCGGGCGACACTTCGGCCTTCATGCCCTTGCAGCAGGAACGCGCGCTGCTGGTGCAGGGCTACGGCCCCTTCGTCGCGGCCTCGGTGCGCATGATCCAGGTGCTGGACAAGAAGGCGCCCAAGGTCGAGGTCGTCTACAAGAAGATCCCGCTGCGGGAGCAGGATTCGCAGGAGTTGGCGGAAGTCCTGACGGAACTGCTGCAGACGCTGGCCGACCAGTCGCGCGTCGAAGGCCGCGGCCGCGGCCAGCAGCCCGGCGACCTGGAACCCGAGACCATGGTCCAGGCCTTCGCGCCGGACAACTCCCTGATCGTGACGGGCACCGCCGAGAACATCGAGAAGCTGATGGACCTGGTGGCGCAACTGGACACGCGCGTCGAGGACCCGGAGTCCTCCTACCACGTCTACGTGCTGCAGTACATCTCGGCCAAGGATCTCAAGGAC
>CAZDMB010000159.1:4119-6323 GCA_964506175.1 uncultured Planctomycetales bacterium
ATGATAGACGCCAGGGAACAGGCCGAGCGCGCCAATCGCGAGGCCGCCTCCAGCAGTCAGCGCAGCGGCCTGTTCAGCGAGCAGCGCATCATCGTCAACATCCACGAGGAGACGAACGCCGTGCTGGCTTCCGCCACCCGCAACAAGTGGGCCGAGCTGCGCAGCCTCCTCGACACCCTCGACAAGCGCCAGCCGCAGGTCCTGATCGAGACGGCGCTCATCGAGATCTCGCAGGACTTCAAGAAGGACATCGGCTTCGAATACGCGAACGTCAAGACGCCCACGGGCGACACGCAACGCGGCTTCGGCTTCACCAGCGTCGGCATCACCACCGCCGACAACATCGGCGACGCCCGGCTGCCCTCGCCCACGGCCGCCGGCCTGACCTACGGCATCTTCGACGGCGAGGACCTGGGCATTCCCTTCATCGTCCAGGCGGCGCAGACGCGCGACGACGCCAACGTGCTGTCGGTGCCTTCGGTGCTGGTCTCCAACAACAAGGGCGCCCTGGTGTCGAGCAACGACCGCGTGCCGTACCAGACTTCGAACGCCACGCAGGGGACGGTGGCGTCGAACTTCGACTTCATCGACGCCGGCATCACCCTGGCCATCACGCCGAGCATCTCGGCGCAGCGCTACCTGCGCCTGCAAGTGAAGTTGGAGGTCTCCTCCTTCCGCGGCGACGGCGCCAACGGCGCGCCGCCGCCGGTCACGAGCCGCAAGGTCGAGACCAGCGTGAGCCTGCCGGACGGCGCCACCATGTGGCTCGGCGGCATCATCCGCGACGACGTGCTCGACAGCGAGTCCGGCATCCCCTACCTCTCCGACATCCCGCTGATCGGCTTCCTCTTCGGCCGCAACACGGACCGCAACATCAAGACCACCCTGTTCTTCTTCTGCACGCCGAAGATCATCGAAGAGTTCGACGAGCTCGCCGACGTCTCCAATCTCGGCAAGGCGCGCGCGGCGGCTTCGATCGGCCTCGACCGGGTGCAGATGATCGATCCCAAGTTCAAGACCGACAGCCCGGTGGACGTGATCCTCGAGGAAGGCGAAGGCGGCAATGCCAGCCTGAACCTGTCGGGATTCGCCGCGCCGGCCTACCAGGGCAGCGGCGGCGAGGTGCCCGCCGGCGAGATCGGCGGGGCGCGGCTCACGCCGCCGAAGAAGAATCCATGACCCCGCCGTCCGTTTCCAGCCCGCCGGACCTGATCGCGCTGCTGCAGCGCGAGACCGGCATCGACGCGCCGGAATTGCGCAAACTGCGCGACCAGGCGGCCGCCAACGGCCAGACTTTCGATCGCGTGCTGATCAACCGCGGCGCCAAGGAGGACGCGGTGCTGCGCGCCTTCGCCGCCGAGTTGGACATGCCTTTCTTCGAGCGCTTCGAGGGCGTCCAGGTGCCGCGGCTGTTCGTGGACCACGTGCCGCTGCCCTTCGCGCGGGCGCACGACATGGTGGCCGTGAAGCAGGAGGGCGATCAGCTGGTCGTCGCCTGCGCCCACCCGCTGGATCTGCACCCGCAGGACGACCTGCTGGCGATGCTGCCGTGCGGGGTGCAGTTCGCGCTGGCGCCGCGCTCCGAGATCACGGAACTCGTGAACCGCGCCTTCCGCCACCGCGCCGACGGCGTGGATCAGGCGCTCGGCGACCTCGAGGACACGGACATCGCCGGCCTGGCGGCCTCGATCGAGGAAGGCGAGGACCTGCTGGACGTCGCCAACAAGGCGCCGATCATCAAGCTGGTCAACAGCCTGCTGTTCCAGGCGCTCAAGCTGCGCGCCTCGGACGTGCACTTCCAGCCTTACCAGGACCGCATGCAGGTGCGTTTCCGCGTGGACGGAATCCTCTACGACATGGAGACCATTCCGAAGAACGCGCAGGACGCCGTCACGTCGCGCATCAAGGTCATGGGCAAGATGGACATCGCGGAGCGGCGGCTGCCGCAGGACGGGCGCGCCACCATCCGCATCGGCGACGGCGAGGTGGACGTGCGCATCTCCATCGTTCCGTCCACCGAGGGCGAGCGGTGCGTGCTGCGCCTGTTGGACAAGACGGCGCGAGTCTACGACCTGGCGCAGATCGGGCTGGACGAGCAGAACCGCAAGATCCTCGAGCATTACATCTCCTTTCCGCACGGCATCATTCTCGTGACCGGCCCCACCGGCTCGGGCCGTGCCGGACGGACCCTGATGTTCCCCACG
>CAZDMB010000160.1:0-1131 GCA_964506175.1 uncultured Planctomycetales bacterium
GCGTGCGTCAATTTGCCGCCGAGGGTGTTGGCGGCGCTGGCCAGGGCGGGGTCTTCCAGAACGGCGCGTTTGGGCCCGATTGCGGCCAGTTTCAGGGCGTAGGGAAGCGTGGCGTTGGTCAGGCCGAAAGTGCTCGTGCGCGGCACCGCGCCCGGCATGTTGGCGACGCAGTAGTGGATCACGTCATCCACCACGTAGGTCGGCGCGTCGTGGGTGGTGGGCCTGCAACTCTCGACGCAGCCTCCTTGATCCACCGCGACGTCCACGATGACGGAACCCTTCGGCATCAGTTTCAGGTCCTCGCGCAGCACCAGTTTGGGGGCGCGCGCGCCGACGACGAGCACGGCGCCGATCAAGAGGTCGGTGTGCGGCAGCCGCTCGCGGATCGCGGCGCGGCTCGAGTGCACGGTGCGCACGTTCGCGGGCATCACGTCCGCCAGGAACCGGAGCCGGTCGAGGCTGAGATCCAACATCGTCACGCGCGCGCCCATGCCGGCGGCGACCCAGGCCGCCTGCGTGCCGACCACGCCGCCGCCGAGGATCATGACGTGCGCGGGCTCGACCCCCGGGATGCCGCCCAGCAGCATGCCGCGCCCCCCCATCGGCGCCTCCAGGTACTTCGCGCCTTCCTGCACCGACATGCGGCCGGCGACTTCGGACATGGGCGTGAGCAGCGGCAGCTGGCGCCCGACCTCGAGGGTCTCATAGGCGAAGCAATGCGCGCCGCTCGCCAGCATGCCCTCGGTGAGGCCGCGGTCGGCGGCGAAGTGGAAGTAGGTGAAGATGGTCTGGCCGCGGCGCGCGCGCGCGATTTCCTCGGGCTGCGGCTCCTTGACCTTCAGGATCATGTCGGCGCGATTCCACAGGTCGGCGACGCTGGCGACGATCTGCGCTCCGGCCGCGCCGTACTCCGCGTCGGCGAAGCCGCTCTTCAGGCCGGCGCCGGCCTCGACGAGAACCGTGTGCCCGGCTTCCGCGAAGGCATGCGCGCCCGCGGGCGTGAGCGCGACGCGCGCCTCGAGTTTCTTGATCTCCCGCGGAACCCCGACGATCATGGCTGCCATCCTCCGGAAAGGGCGCGGCATTCTACGCGCGCCCCGTGCCGCCTCCCATGCCCCTGCACTCCCTCCC
>CAZDMB010000160.1:1141-6297 GCA_964506175.1 uncultured Planctomycetales bacterium
ACTGGAAGCGCTCCGCGCGCGCGTGGCGGCCGCCGCGCGCCGCGCCGGCCGACCGGAAGACGCGGCGCGCATCGTCGCGGTCGCCAAGACGGCCACCGCCGCGGATCTGCACGCGGCCTGGGAGGCCGGGCAGCGCGCCTTCGCGCACAACCGCGTGCAGGCCATGCTGCGCGACGCCGCGCTGCTGCCGCAGGCGGAGTGGCACGCGATCGGACCGCTGCAGGGGAACAAGGTGCGTGATTGCGTCGGCGTCGCCGCCTGGGTGCAGAGCGTCGGCGACGGCCGGACCGCCGCGCGTCTGGCGAGCGCCTGCGCCGCCGCCAACCGCCGCCTTCCCGTCCTGCTGCAAGCCAATCTGCAGCCGCTGGACGGTCGCTACGGCTGCCCCCTGGAGGAGTTGCCGACCCTCGCCGCCACCGTGCGCGGCCACAAGGAACTGGATCTGCGCGGGTTGATGACCATCGCCGATCCCGCGGCGGATGCCGCCGGGCTGCGGCGCGGGTTCGCGCGCCTGCGCCGGAGCGCGGAAGGGCTGGCGGACGCCGGGTTGCTGCCGCCCCGGCCGGAACTATCCATGGGGATGTCCGAGGACTTCGAGATCGCCATCGAGGAAGGGGCTACTCTGGTGCGCGTCGGGCGCTTGCTCTTCCCGCCCGCAGATTGAGCGCTTTGGACGTCCGTCTCCTCTGGCAATCCCGCACGAGCGGCGAGAAGGGCGCCTTTGCCCTCCGCGGCGGCGCTCTGCATCTCGCGGCCCTGCCGGGCGGCCGACTGGATCGCTTGGCCGCGGATCCCGGCAGCCGGCCCGGCTTCAGTGTCGCTGCGGGCGAGGGCGTCCTGCGCTTGACCGCGCACGGCAACTGCGCATTCCTGCGCGGCGACCGCGTCGAGACCAGCGCCGAACTGACGGCGGAAGCGCTGATCCTGCGCGCCGCGGACGGCGCGGAGATCGAGTTGCGCGCGGAGGGCTTGCCGTCCGCGGCCGCGCCGACGGATCCGCTGGTCGGCCACACGCTCGGCTCCTACCGGATCCGCGAACGCCTCGGCAGCGGTTCGGTCGGCGTGGTCTACAAGGCGGTGCAGGCCGGCCTCGAGCGCGAGGTCGCGCTCAAAGTGTTGAACCCGAAAGCGGCGACGCCGCTCACGGTCGTTTCCTTCAAACGCGAGGCCGTCGCCGCCGGCCGGCTGTCCCATCCGAATCTGGTGCAGGTCTACGAGATCGGGCACGAGCAGGGACTGCACTTCTTCTCGATGGAACTCGTGCCCGGCGGCAACCTGGAGGCGCGCCTCAAGGAGCATGGCCCGCTGCCTTGGCGCGAAGCCCTCGGCTACGCCTTGGACTGCGCCGAGGCGCTCGCCTTCGCGCAGGATCACCACGTCGTCCACCGCGACGTCAAGCCCGAGAATTTGATGCTCACCAAGGACGGCCGCGCGAAGCTCGCGGACCTCGGCATGGCGGCGACGCGGGGCATGCTCGAGCAGGAGTCCGCCGGCGGCAGCCCCCACTTCATGGCGCCGGAATGCGTGAGCGGCACGCCGGATCACCGCGCGGACTTCTACTCCCTGGGCTGCACCCTCTACCGCCTGCTCACCGGCGAGACGCCTTACGCCGGCGCCACGGTCAAGGACATTCTGCGCGCCCACCGCGACGAAGCGGTGCCCTCGGCGCGCGCGCACGCGCCGGAAGTGCCCGCGGAGGTGGATCATTTCATCGCCACCCTGATGGCCAAGGATCCGGCTGAGCGGCCGGCCGACGCGCGCAGCGTGGCCGAGGCCATCACGGCCCTCCTGCAGCCGCGCCGTTCGCGCGTGCCGCTCGTGCTGCTCGGCGTGCTCGCGCTCGGCGCCGCCGGCACCGCGGCCTTCTTCGCCTTGCGTCCATCGGAGCCCGTGCAGGAGCCGGAGCGGGTGATCGAGTATCGCGAGCGCGACGAGACGCCGGAGCAGCGCGCCGAGCGCGAGGCCCTGGAGTTGGAGCGCTCCTTCTTCCGCGCGATGGCCGCGCCCGAAGGCCAGGAGCGCAGCGCGGCGCTCGCGGAGTTCCTCGCGGCGCATCCTGACACGCGCTTCACGCAGCGGGCGCAGGACGAGCTCGGCCGTCTCGAGGCCCTGGCGGCGCAGCCCGTGCCCGCGGCCGACGATCCGCTCGAGCGCATGCGCGCGGAACTCGCGCGCCTGGACGGCGAAGTGGACGGGCTGCTGCAGGGCGGCCAGTTCGGCGCGGCCCACGCGCGGCTGGAGCAGAGCGGCCTGCCGCCGCAGGTGCGCGGTCCCCTGGACGAACGCGTGGGCGCGGCGGCCGACGCCGCGATGGCGCGCTGGGAAGGGTCCCATGAACGCGCGCTCGCGGCGCAGGACTGGACCGCGGCGGAGCAGGTGCGGCGCGACTTCGCCGCGGCGCTCGCGGCCGGAGCCGGCGGCGCTCCCCCGCCGGCCAACTGGAGTCAACGCCTGGACGCCCTGGCCGCGGCCGGCGCAGCCGCTGAGCAGGCGGCGCGCGCGGCCTTGTTCGAGGCCGAGCGGCACGCGGTGCTGACGGCGCTGCAAGGGCCGGTGCAGCAGGCGATCCTGCTCTGCGACCCTGCGCGTGCGCTGACCGCGTACGACGCCGCCCTGGCCGCCTGCACGCACTCTGGATTGCACGAGGCCCTCGCCGCGGAGCGCGAGCTCTTCGCCGCCGCGGCGCCGGCGGCGCAAGCCTTGCGCGCCCGCCTCGACGGCTCGGCCGAGGTCGCCATCACGGAACCTCTCGATGGCAAGCGCGCGCTGGCGGTGCAAGCCGGCGACGCCGGCATCCGCCTGCTGGTGCAGATCCGCGGCGAGCGCGTCGAGCGCACCGATCCGTGGTCTGCTTTCGGCGAGGCCGGCGACTTCCTCTCCCTGCTGCGCGCCGTCATCCCGGCGGAAGTGCCGGACGAATCCGTCGTCGCCTTGCACCTGCTGTTCGGCGAAGCCTCCATGGCGGCGCGTCTGCGCAGCACCGCGCCGCCTGACGCGGCCGCCGCCGCGCAGCGCGCCGCCGAGGCGGCCGCCTGGCTCGAACCTCTGCCGCGCCTGCTCCGCGTCGAGCCCGCATGGCTGGCGCGCCACCGCGCAGCCATCCGCGCCTTCGCCGACTTGCACGCGGCGCTCGCGGAGCAGGACTCCTACCTCGCCTGGCAGCGCGCGCTCGCCCTGACACGTGAGTTCTCGCTGCTCGGCGCATGGAGCAGCGACGGTACCAGCACCTGGCAGTTCCGGCCGTGAGCCGGGCGCGCCTGGTCGTGCTCGCCTCGGGCGGCGGGCGCAGCCTCGAGAACCTGCAGGCCTGCTGCGCGCGCGGCGATCTCGCGGCGGAGGTGGTGCTGGTCGTGGCCTCGCGCGCGGAGGCTGGCGTCGTCGCCCGCGCGCGTCGTTTGCGCCTGCCGCTCCTGGTGATCGGACGCGCGAGCCATCCCGACGCCGCCAAGCGCGAAGATCTGTTGCAGCAGGCGGTGCTCGAGGCGCGCCCGGACTGGGTGCTGCTGGCCGGCTGGTTGTCCCTCTTTCCGATCCCGCCGCAACTCGAAGGACGCGTGCTCAACATCCATCCGGCGCTGCTGCCGAGCCATGGCGGCCCCGGCTGCTACGGGCGTCACGTGCACGCGGCGGTCGCCGCCGAGGGCGCCACGCACAGCGGCTGCACCGTGCACTTCGCCGACGCCGCTTACGATCGCGGTCCGGTGCTGTTGCAGAGCGCGGTGCCGCTGGCGCCCGGCGACGGCGCGGAGGCGATCGCGGCGAAGGTGTTCGCCGCCGAGTGCGATGCCTACCCGGAGGCGATCGGCCACCTGCTGGCGGGCCGCGCCCGCCTCGAGCAGGGTCGCGTGCGCTGGCGTCTCTAGCGCGCGCCGTTGGCGCCCGAGCGCTGCAGAAGGTCCTGCACCGCGAGATCGAAGTTGACGCTGCTCGGCGCGGCGCGATCACCGTCGGCCGCCGCCACGGTGACGCGCCCGGCGGCATCGGTCCACCACTCGAGCACCTGGCCAGGCTGGGGTCGCGGCGTGCGCGAGATGGAGTAGGTCACGCGGCCGGCGGATGGCGCCTCCGGCCGAGCGGTCCAGTCTCGGCCCTCGAGGCGCGCGCCCTCGCGCACGAGCGCCTCCACCAGGCCGGCCTCCTCCGGAGTCAGCGTGCGCTCCACACCTTCGAGCGCCCAGCCGGCGGCGCCGCGGCGGTAGATCGCGGCGGCGGCGGCGCGTTCGACCCGCAGCGAGACGATCGCGCCGGGATCGAAATCGAGGATGCGCGGACTGCGCATGCCGGCCGGATCTTGGAAGAGGATGCCTAGATCTTCCGGCCGCCAGATGAGCGGGAAGTCGCGATGGGAGGCGACGAGTTGCTCGGCGTAGACCGTCCACGTGAAAGTCTCCTCGCTGCCTTCGAGGCTCAAGGTGCCGAGCGGCTCGCCGGCGGGAGCTTTCAGCGCCAAGGGATCGCGGGCGATCTGTTCGGCGCGCCCGCCCAGCAGGCGCTCGATGAACGGCTCGCGCCGCGGGTCGAGCGGCGCGCGCAGCGGGGCCAGCAGGCGCCAGCCGGTGGGCGATCGCTCCAGCGCGAGCACCTCGCCGTTGGCCGCGCGCCAGCGCAGCGCGCGCACTGCCGGCGGCGGCAGAGGCTGCAGGCGGTGGTCGCGCCAGTCCTCGACCTCGCGGTCGAGCCGGCTGAGCACGCCTTCGCCGACGCGCACGCGCTGCCCGTTGCGCGTGGCGGCGTGCCAACGTCCGGCGAGATCCGCCGCGCCGATGCGCAGGGTCTCGCGCTGACCGTCGCGGCTGAGGGTCTCCACCGCCAGTTCGGCCGGATCGAGGCCCAATTGAGCGTCGCTCTGCGCATGCCACTCCGCGGGCGCCTCCGTCCAGTCGCGTTCGTAGAGCGCCTGCAAGGCGGACATCAGCACCGCCGGCTCGCACCAGTCGCGCACCGGTTCGGTGAGGCGCCAGATGCCGTCCTCGCCGCGCTCCACGCGCACCGACTCGTTGAAGCGGGGACGATTCAAGGTGATGCGCGCCAGCTGGCGCGGATCCAGTTCGAAGAGGCCGCCCGGCCCGGCTTCCGGCGTCTGGACGGTGCCGGCCAGGTCCGGAGAGACCGCGGGCCGCTGCGCCAGCCAGTACAGGCCGCCTGCCGCTCCGGCG
>CAZDMB010000161.1:0-5702 GCA_964506175.1 uncultured Planctomycetales bacterium
TTCACCTCGTGGCCGAAGAGGCGCACCAACAGAAGGAAGAGGAGGCAGCCGCAGAAGAAGGGCCATGCTGCGGCGCGCCAGCGGCGCACTCCCAGCCACGCGGCGGCCGCCGCCGCGCCGAGACCGGTGACGATGCGCAGCAGATGGGCGCTGGGCGCGCCGGCGGCGCCCGCCACGCTCCACTGCAGCACCAGACCGAAGGCTAGGCTGAGGGCGACCGGCAGCAGGATCGGCCAGCAGGAGCGGCGCAGTTCCCGTCCCAGTGCGGCGGCGTTGCGTGCGATCACGATTCGGCCGGAACGAGATCGTCCCAGCAGGCTTCGAGGAAACGGTACAGGATCACCGCGGCGAGATCGCCGCCGTGCACGCCGGCGTTCTCGCAGTAAATGGCGAAGGCGTAGCGCGGCTGGTCATGCGGGAACCAACCCGTGAACCAGGCGTGCACGGGCGCGCCGGCCGCCACCTGCGCCGTGCCGGTCTTGCCGGCCACGCGGAAACGCTCCAGCGGCCAGCGCGCGTCGTGCGCCGTGCCGCGCGGATCCTCCACCACGGAACGCAAGGCGACCGCGAGCAGGCGTTGGTGTTCCGGCGCCAGCGCGGTGGTGGGCGCCACCTGCGGCGCGACGGGGCGGCCGAGGCGCGGCACCAGCAGGCGCCCGGTCGCCAGCCAGCCGTAGAAGCGGGCCATCTGCAGCGGGCTCGCCGTCACGCACACCTGCCCGATGCCGAGCCGCAGCACGTTGTAAGGATCGCGCGCGCGCTCCGCGTCCAGGAGCAGGTTGGCGCGGTATTCGAGGTTCCAGCCGTTGCCCGGCACCAAGCCGGCGGCGCCCGGGCCGATCTCGATCCCTGTCGGCGCGCCGAAGCCCAGTTCCGCCGCCAGATCGTGGATGGCCGCGTAGCCGACCTCTTCCGCCAATTTGTAGAAGTAGACGTTGCAGGACCGCACGAGCGCCTCCTCCATGTCCACCATGCCGTGCACGCGCTGGTCATCGCAATCGAGCGCGCGTCCGCCGCGCGCGCTCGCCGGCGCGTAGGAGCCGGCGCACTCGTAGACGCGGCTCCAAGCGCGCGGATCCTGTCGCAGCGCGGCGAGCGCGACCAGGGGTTTGAAGGTCGAGCCGGGGTAAGGCACGTTCCGCGCCTCGTAGTTGCCGCCGAGGGCGCGATGCATCAGAGGCCGGTCCGGGTCGTCGCGCAACGCGCCGAAGGACTGCCGATACTCCTCCGGGGTGAAGGTCGGCAGAGTGGCGAGCACCGGCACGCCGCCCTGCTCCAGGTCGAGCAGGGCGAAGCCGCAGCGCGGATGACCGAGGCCGTCGAGCACCTCGCGCGACCAGCCCGCCTGCGGATGCGCGCGCACTTCGGCGTAGGCGGCGCGCATGGCGGATTCCGCGGCGCGCATCAGGGAAGCGTCGAGGGTCAGGCGCACGTCCTCGCCGTCATGGGCCGGCACGAAGGCGATTTCGCGCGGACCGGCACCGTCGTCCTCGATGGTCTTCAGCACCTGCAACTTGCCGTAACGGCCGCGCAACCGCGCATCGAAGGCCGCCTCCGCGCCGAAGGCGCCGCGCGGTTCGTCCGCCGGTAGTTCGCCTTCCGGCAGGAGGAGCTTCAAGGCGCGGAAACGGCGCTCCTGTTCCGGCGTGCGCTCGAAGATGCGCGCGAGGTCGCGAAACTCCTCCTGCTCGCGGCGCTGCTTGCGCGCCTGCTCCTCCGTGGGCAGGCTCACGCCTCCCACCAGTTGCGGCGCGACGCCCTCGGGATACCCGCGACGCGGATGACGCTTGACCTCGAATCCGGGGAAGGCGTCGGCCTCCTGCACCAGCAGGTCCACCGCAGGGAAGGCAATTCCGCGCTGCACCACCGGCGTGCGGCTGCGGTGCAGGTCGAAGCGCACCAAGCGCCGCAGGCCGGCCACGTCCTGCGGCGAGGCCGTCTCGACGGCGCGCAGCGTCGGCAGGATCCCCTCCGGCGGCTCGCTCTCCAGGATCAGGCGCGCCAGCGTTTGGCCGCCCGCGGGCAGGCGCCAGCGGGCGCTCAAGCGCTCGAGCAGGGCGATGGACGAGCCTTCGCCTTCGGCCTCGTCGCGCAGCGCGGCATGGAGGCTGCCGGCCTCGAGCCCGAGGGCGCGCGCGGCGGCGAGTTTCAGCACCCGGCGTTGCACCGCGCTCTCGATGTCCTGCCGCTCCTGCTCGAGCACCGGCATCAGGCCGCCGTGCGCCAGGCCCAGGACCGCTTCGAGCCGATCCCAGTCGGCGCGCGCCCGCTCGAGCGCCACGGCGTGGCGCTCCACCGCGCGCGGAAAAGCTTCGCCGAAACTGCGCTCGCCGCCGCCAGCCGACCAGACGGCGAAGGTGGCGCGCTCGGCGGCGTCGAGCCCGGCGAGGCGCTTGAGATAGAAGGCCAGGTCCTCGCGTTCGCGCGCGCCGAGCAGCGCGAAGGTGCGCGGCCGCACCGCGAGCCAGATCGGCGCGAGCGCTTCGCCGTGGTCGAAGGCCTGCGTCAAGCCGCCCGCGTCCGCGCCGAGCAGGCTCAAGACTTCGAGAATCTGGCCCGCCACGTGATCGCGGCGAAAGTCGCGGTACTGCCAGACGAGGTCGTACTGGACCGCATCCTCCGCCAACACCTTGCCTCTGCGATCGAGCAAGCGCCCGCGGCGATAGGCGAGGTCGTTGGCGGCGGTGCGCGAGCGGATGGCCTCCTCCTCCCACGCGTCGTGCTGCACGATCTGCAACTGCACGAGCCGCCCCATCAGCGCCCCGACCAGAATGCCGAAGGCGACCGCGAGTTGCAGGATGCGGCGGGACCTCATGCTCGTCGCGCTCGCCCCAGGCGCTGCACCTGCGGCCACAGCATCCAGAAGAGCCCCGCCCCGAGCACGCGCGCGAGGTTGGCGCTGGCGTCGAGCGGCGCGCCCAGGCGGCTGGCGGCGCGTGCATCCAGCCAGGCCGGCAGCGCCGCCGCCGCCGCGCCGACCAGCAGGCGCGCCGGCCAATCCGCTTTGAGGGCGCGATGCAGGAGATCGCGTGCGACGACGGCGCCACCCAGTCCGGCGAGGGAAGCGATGAAGGGGACGCTGCTCACGGAGGAGCGGAACACGGCCAAGACCAGCACGAAGGCCACGGCGCGGCGCCAGGAGAAAGGCGCTGGAACGGGAATCGCTCCGAAGGCCAGCAGCAACCATACATCCGGCAGCCAGAGGCCTCCAGGCAGCGCGCGCGCCGCCGGCGCCAGCAGCGTCGCAACGATCGCCGCGGGGAGGAGGATGCGCCAGCGGGGCGTCCGCGTCACGGCCGCGGACGCACGGCGGGAGGCAGGCGGAGGAACTCGGCCACTCCAACGCGCGGCGCGCGATCCGCATCCGCGCCGATCCAAAGGCCGCGCGGCACGCCGGCCCCGCCGCGCGTGAACCACTGCCCCTCCACGGCGACTGCTGCGGCGCCCCAGGCGCGCGGTGCGTCGCCACGCACCCACGCGCATCCGCCGCCGGCGGCCACCACCGGACCGGCGGCCCGCCCTCCGCGCACGAGCACAGCCGGGGTGAAGTCGCCATCGAGGCTCCAGCCGCTCAGCCGCCCTCCCAGCACGGCGTCGGCGGGAAGGAGTGGCGCGGCGGCAGTGCGCAGCACCTCGGGCGCGTCCACCGCCTGTGCCGGCAGCGCGCCGGCCGCCACGCACACGCGTCCCGCAGCCGCCTCGGCGCGCGCAACGGCAACCGCCCACACGCGATCACCGCGCTGGGCATCGCCCCAGCGCGCAACCTTGCCCAGCAGCAATCCGGCGGCGGCGAGCTCCGGCGGATCGTTGGCGCGTCCGCGGAAGCTCACGGAGGCGCCGGCATCGGGCTCCGCTCCCGCCTCCAGCCAATTCAGGACCGGCGGCGCCCGCCGCCCGCGGCCGATGGCGATGGCCTCGAGTTGCGTGCCGTCAGCCCGCAGGATGCCGACGCCGCTGCGCTCGTCGACGGCGGCGGGCCCGCGCACCAAGGCCGACCGCGTCGAGACGGCGGCGATGCGCCCGACGTAATGGGCGCCGCAGGCCACCACCATCCCAGGAGCCAAACCTTCACGGCTGCCCGCGGCGAGCAGCAGTTCATCCGCCGCGAAATCCGCCTCGCGCACCGGCACGGGAATCCAGACCAGGCCGCCGCCGAGCGGCGCCGGCTCGGCGGCCGCGCGCTCCCAGGCGTCCCAGGAGGTGGGCGGCGTCGCGGGCGTGCCGTGCGTCGCCTCCGCGGACCACCCTCTCGCCACGAGACCGGCGGCAGCGGCAAGTGGACGTCCCGCGCGGCCCAGCCAACTGCGGCAGAAGGAATCCACGGGGGCCTGCGGCCAGACCGCGAAGCCGAGGCAGACCGCCAAGGCGGCGCCCAGCAGCAGGGCGCGGCGTTCGCGCTCCGCCCCGGGCAGCAGCAGCACTAGGCGAGATCCTCGCCCTCGGACAAGAAGGGCGAGTAGAGGTCCAGATCCTCGAGGAACTTGGCCGTGCCGCGGACCACCGCCGTCAGGGGATCGGTGTCGATGCGGGTCGGCAGGCCGGTGTGCTTGGTGATGAACTGATCCAGCCCGGGCAGCAAGGCGCCGCCGCCGACCGCCACGATGCCCTGCTCCAGCAGATCGCTGCCGATCTCGGGCGGCGCCTGCTCGATGCAATCGAGGATCGCGCGCAGAATGCTGCGCAAGGGGTCGTCCAGCGCCTCGCGGATCTCGGCGCTCGTGATGACGGCCTTCCGCGGCATGAGGTTGAGCGTGTCGCGCCCGGCGACCTCCAGCGTGCGCTCGCTCTGCAGCGGCCAGGCCGAACCGATGGTCTTCTTGAGATGCTCCGCCGTCAGCGGGCCGATCTGGAGATTGTGCGTCTTGCGCACGTAATCCACGATGGCCTCGTCGAGGTTGTCGCCGGCCAGCTTCACCGATTTGACCGCGACGGCTCCGCCCAGGGCCAGCACCGCCACCTGCGTGGTGCCGCCGCCGATGTCCACGATCATCGAACCCTCGGCTTCGGTGATCGGCAGGCCCATTCCCAACGCGCCGGCCATCGGCTGCTCGACCAGGTACACCTTGCGCGCGCCCGCGCGCTCGGCGCTGTTGATGACCGCGCGGCGCTCGACGGTGGTGATGCCGCTCGGCACCCCGACGACGACTCGCGGGCGCACCCAGGAACGGCCTTCGTGGGCCTTGCGCATGAAGTAGCGCAGCAACTTCTCGGTGATCTCGAAGTCCGCGATCACCCCGCCCTTCATGGGACGCACCGCCTCGATGTTCTGCGGCGTCTTGCCGAGCATGCGGTAGGCCTCCGTGCCCACCCCCATGCCGTCGAGGATGACCTCGTTCGTGCCCTTGTAGACGGCCACGACCGACGGTTCGTTCAGGATGATTCCGCGCTCGCGCGAGGCGACGAGCGTGTTGGCCGTACCCAGGTCAATGCCCAGATCCTCTGACAGGGAGAAGCGCGAGAGGAGCCAGTCCATCGGCGGGCGTGAGGTCGCCGGGGCAACCATGTTCGTTGGCCGGAGTATAGGCAAGCACCCGGGGGGGAGAAAGAGAAACGGCCGGCCCTGCGAGGGGGCCGGCCGTTTGCGCCGCGCACGCGGCCGAGCCTACTGCGCGGAGGACCGCGCGGCTTCGTACTTCCCCTTGAAGAAGAGGCCGGTGCCGTAGTCGCGGACGTCGATCGCCCAGGCATCGCCATCGCGGGCG
>CAZDMB010000161.1:5712-6272 GCA_964506175.1 uncultured Planctomycetales bacterium
GCCAGCACGGACTCGACGGGCGGACCCGGCTTGATCTCCTTGGCCTGCTTGACCTTCTTCTCCTTGGCGGGAGCGGACTTGCCCTTGGCGGGCTTGGGATTGGGGCGGCGGGCGGCCATGGTGGGTGCGCTCCGGGCGTTAGAGGCGGGTGGCGATGCGGTCGCCGGCGGCGATCGGGGCGGAGCCCTTGAGCATGACGGAGGCGCCCGACTTGGATTGGTTCACCGTCTCGACGCGGATCTTGCCCTTGAAGGTGGAGCCGTTGAAGACGTCGAAGGTGTAGCCCATCTTGATGTTGTCCTTCGTGCCGAGGTCGATCACGATGTAGGCGTTGTTGCCGGCATAGTCCACGGACAGCACCGTGCCTTCCAGTTGCGGCTGGTTGCCGAGGGTGGAGGAATCCACGCCCGTCGCCTGCACGACGATGTCGCGCTCGGTCTCAGCCTGCTCGGCGCGCTTCATCATCTGCGCGAGCTGCAACTGGAGGTCCTTGGTCTTGCCCAGAGCGAGTTTTTCGCTCTGCTGCGCCTGGGTCGCGGCGCTCTGGGCGGCGTCGCGCG
>CAZDMB010000162.1:0-3223 GCA_964506175.1 uncultured Planctomycetales bacterium
AGGCGATCGCCCTCGAGGAGATCCGCCGCGCCATGTATCGCGAGCGTTTCGAGGAGGCGGAGAAGTTGCTCGCCGACTACCCGGTCGCCTTTCCGCAGCCGAAACTGCGCGGCGACTACCTCGACCTCAAGGCCAAGTTCGGCAAGGCGCGCGACGAGGCGATCACGCGCTATCTGGCGCGCAATTGGTTCGACCGCGTCGTCGCCGAGGTGAAGCGACGCGCCCTGGACCGCGAGGCCACCGTGGATCAATTGCTGGCCTGGGTGGAAGGCGAGCTGCCGGGCCTGGTGCGCGCGAAGCTCGTCGCGGAACTGACGGCGATGAACGACGAACTCCAGCCGGAGGCGCTCGCGCCCCTGTGGGCGAAGCGCGCCGAGCAAGGCGCAGCGCGCCATCGCGCGAGCTTCGGCGAAGGCTCGTGGATCCTGGGCGAGGAGCGGGCGCGCGCCGGCCTCGACAAGACCGACGAGAAGGAGAAGGCGGACGGCCGCACCGAGGCGCAGAAGGAGATGGAGGATCGCGTGCAGCGCTACCTCAAGAACCTGGAGAGCCAGCGGCGCGCCAGCACCGGCGCCGCCGAGGGCGAAGCCACCGGCGACGACTGGTGGCGGCAGGCCTCGGTCACGGAGCGCTTCCAATTCCTGCTCGCCTACTACGCGGAGTACTCCGGCGACTACGAGCCGACCACCTTCGAATTCACGAACTGTTCCACCTGCGCGGGGACCGGCATCCTCGAGACGGTGGAGATCAGCGCGCAGGGCTCGCAGAACCGGCGCACGCGCTGTCCGACCTGCCACGGCGTCGGCATTCGCCGCGCGCTGAACTTCCGCTGAAGCCGCTCTGCCTGGCGCTGCTGCTCGCGGCCGCCTGCGCCGGCCCGGCCGTCGCGCCGACGCCGCTCGGCGCGCGCGGCCTGCTGCCCGAGGTGCGCGTGGACGGGACGCTGCTCGACGCCCGCGCGTTCGCCGCCGAGGCGGCCTTCGTCTATCCGGAGGAATCGCGGGAAGTCGCGCGCAGCCTGCTGCGCAACGATTTCGCGGCGCGCGAGGCCGGCCGCTTGGGTTTGTCCGCCGACGCGGCGCGCGCCGCCGCCGAACTTGCGGACTTCGAGGCCAGCCTGCGGGCGGAACTCGGTCCGCAGGCCGACCTCGAGGCCTGGGCCCGCCGCCGCTACGCCTGCTCCTGGGAGGAAGTCCGCCGCGTTCTCGGCGAGCACCTGGAGCGCAATCAGCTCTATCAACTCTGCGTGCGCGCCGAGGCCCGCTTGCAGACCCGCCTGCGCCTTCACTGGCTCGTGACCGCCGACCCGGCGCAGGCGGAGGAATGGGCGCGGCAATTGCGCAGCGGCCTCGATCCCCGCACCCTGTTGCCGGCCTCCGCCCTCGCCGGCACCGAGGCAGACGGCTCCTTCACGCCGATCCCGGCCCGCCTGCCGCGGCCGTTCACCGGCGCGCTCCAAGGCCAGGCTGCCGGCGCGGTGGTGGGCCCCTTCCAGTTCGAAGGCGACCGCGCGTGGTGGGTGGGAAGGGTGGCGGAAGTGCTGCAGCCGGAAGCCGCCCTGCCGCCGGTCGCGATCCTGCTGCAGGATCTGGATCAGCGCCCCCTGCAGGCGCTGGAAATCCGGACTTGGTTCGAGGCGATGGCTGATCGCTATACTGCGAACGGCGTCGTCCCCGCAATTTCAGGACCGCCATCCGCCTTTGTCCCAGCCCGCTGAAGCCGCCGTTCCCGGACCTTCCCACGACACGCTGCGCCTGCTCTTCGCGCTGCTGTACGCCTCGCCGGAGCCCGTCACCTTCGAGCGCATCCGCGCGGTGCTCTACCCGCAGGCGGCCGAGGCCGGCGCCGCCGAGCGTTTCAGTCCGCGGGAGCATCTCGAGGCGCTCGAGCGGTGGATTGCCGCGCGCGAGCTGCCCCTGGTGGTGCGGTCCGTCGGCAAGTCCTGGCGCCTGCTGACCAGCGAGGACGTGGCCGGTCCGCTGGAGAGCGTGCGCAAGCAGACCGAGCAGGAGCGCATGGGTCCCGCCGGCCTCGAAGTGCTGGCCCTCGTGGCCTACCGCCAACCGGTGCTGAAGGCCGACATCGACGCCATCCGCGGCGTCAAATCCGGCCCGCACCTGCGCCATCTGCTGGACCTGCGGCTCGTGCGCATCGTCGGGCGCGCGGCCGTCCCGGGCCGGCCCTTTCTCTACGGCACGACGCGCGAGTTCCTGGACCGCTTCGGCCTGGAGAGCCTCTCCGACCTGCCCGAGGCCGGCCGCTTGACCGCCCCGGCCGAGCAGGTCGCCGAGAGTCTCGCGCCGCAGGAGCTCCCGGCCGAGGCGGCCGCCGAACTCGGGGAAGCGGCGCGGTAGGCGGCGCCCCGCCGCGCGGCTACACTTTCCGGCTCATTTCGGCCCATGAGCAAAGCCTCGAAGAAGAAGGCCGCGGTTGTCCGCACGGCCACCCCCGCGGACGACGCGCCCATCCGCCAGGACAAGATGTCCCCGGGGCGGCGTTGGACGCTCATCGCGATCACGATCTTCTGCCTGCTGATCTTCTCGGTCACCGGGCCGATGGCGTCGGCCATCCTGGGCTGGTTCGGCCCGAAGGTCGCGAACGTCTACGCCACCCTGCAGCTGCCGGACGGTCCGGACGAGATCACGGTGGAGGACTACCACGCCGCCGCCAGCATGATGGAGTTCGAGGCGCGCCTCACCGGACGGCGCTCCGACAACGATTTCGAGACCATCCTGGTCTACGCCACGCTGACGAAACTCGCCGACCAGTTCGAGGTCACGACGACGCCCGCGGAATTGCGCGACATGCTCATTCCGATCGTGGGCGGCTCCGGCCAGCAGTACGAGGCGATCTACCGCCGCATGGGCTTCTCCAACGCGGTCAGCTTCGAGTCCATGCTGGCGCGGTCCCTGCGCGTGCAGAAGGTGCGCGAGCTGCTCAGCTCGTCGGTCGCCGTCGCCGACGCCGACGTCAAGAAGGCCTGGCACGACCTCTACGACGAGATGCGCTACTCCTACGCGGTGTGGCGCCCCGCCGAGTTCGCCGACGCCGCCGCACAGCTCACGCCGACCGAGGAAGAACTGCAGAAGTTCTTCAGCGAAGGCCTGACGCCGGTGCAGCGCACCGCGCTGGAGCGTGAGCAGGCGGTCGCCTTCGAACTGCTCGCCCTCGACGAGGCTTCCCTCGACAAGCCGGAAGTGCTCGCGCTCGTCGGCAGCGACGC
>CAZDMB010000162.1:3233-6271 GCA_964506175.1 uncultured Planctomycetales bacterium
AGCCGCTCGCTCAGCCTGTATCGCCGCCCCGCGTTGGCCCCTGGCGAAACCCGTCCGGAGGGGCAGGGCGAGGTCTTCCCGCTCGACGAGATCCGCGCGCGCGTGCTGCGCGACTATCGCCTGGACGCGGCGCTCAAGCAGGCCTTCTTCTCGCTGCCGGCGGCCACGGACATCGCGGCCTTCGCCGCCAGCAACGGGCTGCAGCACGTGGTGCAGGCGGAGCCGGTCAAGGTGTCCGAACTGGACAAACTCGAGGTCTACGGCTCGGCCCAGTTGCGCAACCTCCTGGGCAAGGCGGAGGGCGTGTGGGACCAGACGCCGATCGTGCTGTCCGACAAGGGCCTCGCTTTCCTCATGCGCCCGACCAAGATCCAGGCGCGCGAGATGCCGCCCTTGGAGGAGATCCGCGAGGCCGTCATCGGCCACTGGCGCGAGAAGGAGCAGGGCCGCCTGGCGAAGGAAGCCGCCGCGGCCTTCGTCGAGGCGCTGCCGAAGCAGACGGACTGGGTCGAGGGCGACCCGGTGGCGATCGCCCCCGAGGGCTTCGCCCAGGCCCTCGACGCCGAGCGCCGCGCGCGCATCGAAGTGGACTGGATCGCGCGCACCATCCGCGCCACCACCGACCCGCTGTGGAGCGCCGAAGACACGCTGCAGCGGCGCGCACGCTCGATCTTGAGCGGCCGTCTGAAGGATCTCGTAGACGGACAGGTCGTCGGTCCGGAGGACTTCGGGACGGACGGCTGGGCGGTGCTCCATCTCGCCGGCCGCCGGCCGGCGGACGACAGCCGGATCTGGCCGAACGAGTTGCAGCGGGCCCGCGCCGACGCGCAGCGCGCCGCCGAGAGCGCCTTCTACTCGGACCAGCTCTCTTTCGAGGGCTTGGCGCGCTCCTACGGCCTGACGAAGGTCCTGGAGCAGACGAACCAGTAACTCATTCCGGCGGCGCCGCGCGCAGGTCGGCGGGCCAGCCCGGAAAGATCCGCTCCGTCAGCTGCTGCAACACGCGGTCGTCCAGATCCGCGCGGCGCGCCAGCCGCTCCACGAGCGCGCGGTGCGCCCCGGCGAAGGCCGCGGCCCGCTCGAGCGCGAGGCGCGCGCCCGGCAGGTCGTCCTGCAGGAGCCGCGCGCGCGCGCCCGCGAGTTCGGCGGACAGAAGAAAGGAGCCGGCCTCCGGGCGCCGGGATTGCCGGCGCGCTTCGCCCTCGCTGCGGTGCGCTTGGGATACGGCGTCCAGCCAGGCGGCGCGGGCCGCCCGCACCGCGGGGTGATGGACGGCCAGTTGCTCGGCGCGCGCCAGCAGCTCCTGGCCGAGTTTCTGATCGCCGTCCGGCGCGCTCATTTCCACTTGGATGAGGCCCGTCAAGGCTCCGACGTCCGAAGGCTGGTGTTCGAGCGCGTGATTGAAGCAGCGGCGCGCGAATTCCCATTGCTGCACCGCCAGATAGCCCAGGCCGCGGAGTTCCCAAGTGCGTGCGTCCCACGGGCGCACCTCCGTGGCCTTGGCGAGGGCCGTGGCCGCGTCGGAGCCCTCCGGGGACAAGGCGTTGGCGACGCGCAACTCGCCCAAGATCTGGCCGCGCGCGGGGACGGCAGCGGCCAGCGCGCCCGTCACCAGCAGGACGCCCGCCAGGCGGCTGCGTCGCGGTTCGGCGCGCGCCAGGAGCTGCGCGCTGGCGCGCGCGGCGAGGCCGCAGAGCAAGGCGAAGAGGGCCAGCGCCGGCGGATTGTCCAGCAATGGCGCACGTACGAGCGCATGCACGCCGAACGCCAGCAAGGGCGCGAAGAACCAGCGCGGCGCCGGACGCACGATCAGGAGCAGCGCTGCCAGCAGCAAGGCGCCTCCGAGCCAGCCGCACTCGAGCACGAGTTGCAGCGGGTCGTTGTGCAGGCTTTTCGGACTGCGGTAGATCTTGGACTGCCAGTCGTTCGTGCTGAGGCGTGCTTCCGCTTCGGAGCGCCATTCCGGATAGTCCGCCTCGAAGCGTCCGAGGCCGATGCCGAGGGGAGTCCCCGGCACGCGCTGCGCCGCCGCGAGATACAGCTGCTCGCGAATGAGCATGCTGGGGGGCAGGGCGGCGGCATCCGGCGGCGGAGCGGTCGGCGCGGCGAATCCGGCGCGCACGAGTTCGCCGAGCAGGAACATGCCGGCGACGAAACTCGCGCCCCAGCGGGCGCCGGCCTGGCGCCAAGCGCCGAGGCCGAGGCCGGCGGCGAGCGCGGCGCGGCCGGCCAAGGTGCCGAAGGTGCCGGCATGCACGGCGCAGATGCCGACGGCGATCCAACTGAGCGGTTGCTGTCGGGGCCGCGGCAACAACAGCACGGCGGCGGTCAGCAGCGGCGTCAGCAGCTCCGCGGCCTGGTTGAGACCGGTGTACGGCGCCACCGGCGGCGCCTCCGGCCACGGTTTCCAACCGAGCGGATCGAAGCCGATTCCCGTGAGCAGGGAGTACAGACTGGCGGCGGCGCAGCCGAGGAGGATCCAGCGCAGCAGGCGCTCGGCGTCGAGCAGGCTGCTGGCGGCCACGCCCGCCAGCGCCCATGCCGACAGCAGCACCGCGCGATCCGCCAAGCCCGCCTCGGATTGCGGCCACGGCACGAAGAGGAGCGGCAGGAGCCCGCAGCCGAGTCCGAGATACAGCAGCAAGCTGCCGGGCGGCGGCGCCGGCGCGCGTCGGCCGATCAGGACGAGGGCCAGCACCGCCGCGAGCGCGGCGAAGGCCAGAACCCCTTGGTCCAGGCGCACGTCGTCCAGGGTTGCGGAGGACCAGGCGAAGAGCGGCGCCAGCACGCCCGCCGCCGCCAGCGCGGTGACCAGGATGCCGGCGCGCGCGTTCGGGGAAGGCGCGGTGTTCACTGCTCGGCCGCCTGGCCGCCTGCCGGTTCCAGCAGGGCATCCACGAAACTGCGGGCGTCGAAGATCTCCAGGTCGTCGAGGCCTTCGCCGACGCCGATGAAGAGCACCGGCAGGTCCAACTCGCGGCCCACGGAGAGCGTGGCGCCGCCCTTGGCCGTGCCGTCGAGCTTGGTCAGCATCACGC
>CAZDMB010000163.1:0-6250 GCA_964506175.1 uncultured Planctomycetales bacterium
GTTTGAACGCAGCTTCGACCATTTCGATGGGGTCTTCGATGGTACATACGTGAAACTCCGGAGTGGCCAACTGTTTTCTGGTTGTATAGATCTTCGTAGTCTCGCCTGAGCCTGTCGGTCCGGTGACCAGGAAGAGGCCGCTCGGGCGCTCGATGAGCTCGCGGAACCAGTGCAAGCCGTCCTCGCTCATGCCGAGGTCCGCGAGCGAGAGCAGGTTGGCCTCGCGGTCCAGCAGGCGCATCACGCAGGCTTCGCCGTGGTTGGTCGGCAGGATGGAGACGCGGACGTCGAGATCGCGGCCGGAGACCTGGTAGGCGATGCGGCCGTCCTGCGGGCGGCGCTTCTCGGCGATGTCCAGGCCGGCGGTCACCTTGAGGTGCGAGAGCAGCGGCGCGAAGACCTCCGGCGGGTGTTCAGCGGCGACCCGCAGCGCGCCGTCCACGCGCAAGCGGATGCGCACCCGGTCGGCGAAGGGCTCGACGTGGATGTCCGAGGCGCGGGCTTGGACCGCTTCCTCGAAGGTGCGATGCACCAAGCGCACGATGGGCGCGTCCTCGTGCTCCGCGTTGGCGCCGGCGCGGGCGGCGGGCGCCGCCCCGCCCTTGACCGGAGCCGGGCCGTAGGCGCGCGTCATCGCCGCCCGCAGGGCCACCTGCGCAGCCAAGGCCAACGTCACCGGCTGGTCCAGGAGGAAGCGCAGGGTGTCCACGATCACCGCCTTCTCCGGATCGGCGACGGCCACGATCAGGGCCCCGTCCTTCTCCGCCACCGGAATCGCCTCGAGTTCCCAGGCGGCGCTGGCGTCGAGGCGCTCGCTCAAGCGCGCGGGCGGCGTGCGGCCTTCCAGGTCCACGAAGGGCATGCGCGCCAACTTGGCCTGGGCGCGGCCGATGGTGGCCTCGTCGGTGGCGCGCTGGTCGAAGAGGACGCGCGCGAGCGGCACGGAGCGTTGCGTCGCGACCGCTCGCGCGGCGCGCAACTGTTCTTCCGTGATCGCCCCTTGCGTGAGGAGAAGTTCGCCGAGATCGCGGTTCAACGCGCTTCCTGCACCCGGGCGTAGACGACCATTTCCCATGGCGTCAGGCCCGAGCCGTCAGGATAGGAGATCCGCAGGGTGCCGTTGTAGACGCCCGGCGCAGTTCCTTGCGGCAACTTGATCCTAGCCAGCCAGCCGGCCGGATCCGTCCCGGAGGCCGGTAGCGGCTCGACGCTAGCCGTCAGCACCCCGGCGGTCTCGCCGAGGAGCTCCACCCGCGGCTCCGGCAGGCTGGTTTTTGCGTCGAAAGGCCGGATCTTCACCTGCTGCGTGTGCTCGCGGCCGTTCTGCACGTTGATGAACTGGACGCGATGGTCCGGGGAGTACACCGCCGGGCCGACGATCCGCCAACTCACGACCATTTCGAGCGGGGCGTTGAGGTCCGTCTCCCCGGTGAAGGTGTATTGCTTGGGCGGTCCGATCGGCAGGCCGGGGGCTAGGCGCACCCGCAAGGTCTGCACCACCTGCTCGCCAGCCGGGGTCGCGCCCTCGAGCAGCTCCACGCTCACGCCCTCGGGGACGTTGCGCCACTGCTTGACGCGGAACTCGCGCGGCGCCTTGATGGCGATGTCGCGGCTGAGGCCGCCGTCGCCGAGGGCCGACTGCAGCAGCGTGCCGAAACTGGCCGCGTCCTTGGGGAAATCGAAGACCGGCAGGATGTTGACGCGGATCTCGGTCTTGGCCGGCGAGTTCAGCATGCTGCCCGCGAGCGTGACGGCCACCACCCGTTCCCCGAGCTTGTTCTCGGCGCGGAAGGTGCCCATCACCTCCCCGCGCGTGCCGGCCGGCAACTCGATCAGGCGGTCGGCCTTGGCCGTGAGGCTTTCATCCGCCGCATCCGGTTTCGGCGCCGCTCCCTTGCGCTCGGCCCACAGCAGGGTTTCGCCGTTCACCACCAGGCGCACGTCCGTGCAGCCGCAGGAAGTGTCGATCAGGTCGATGCGCACGGGGGCGTCGCCCTCCAGCGTGAAGGGCAAGGAGAACACGCGCTCCTCGTGCTGGTAAATGGTTCCCAGATCCGTACGGGCGTCGGCGAAGCGCAGGGCGCTGCCGGCCGCGGATCCACCGCAACCCGCCGCGAGCAGCAGGGGCAAGAGAAGAAGGGTCCGCATCAGCGCCGCTCGCGGATCCTGCCGCTGACGATGAACTCCTTGTCCGGCAGGCCGGAGCCGTCCGGGAAGCGCAGGCGCACGACCCCGGGATAACTGCCGGGCGGCGTGCTGGCCGGAAGGGTGACGCGCACGCGGTAGAAACGGTCGGCCTCCACGGTCTCGACCGCGAGTTGCAGGTACTGCGCGGCTTCGCCTTCGGCGCTGGCGACCGGCAATGGCAGCTTCAGGCCAGCCACACTGCACTCCACGTCGATGGTGCGGTCGCGCTCCTCGCCCGCGTCCCAGATGCCGAAGACCAGGCGCTGACCGGGAGTGCACTTCACCGGGCCGGTGACGTTGGCGAGCACCATGATCTCCAGGTCGTAGCCGAGACTGGTGGTGGCGATCGCGGAACTGGAGAGCATGCCCTCCGGGGCGTCGGCGCCGAGGGTGACGCGGTAGCGCTGCGTGACCTCCTGGCGCTCGCCGGTGGGCGTCTGCGGGCCGACCCGCTCGATCTTCAACCCCGCGGGCAGCCGCTTCCAGTTGTCGATCTGAAACGCTTCCTTGCCGATCACCTCGACTTCCTGGCTCGGGGCGCCGCCGGCCGGCCCGGCCAGCACGTCGCCAAACTTCACCTGCGCCGGCTTCACTTCGAAGATCGGCCGGATGAAGGTGTGCACCTCCAACTTCAGCGGCGTGTTGTCGAAACTGCCGCGGACGGTGAGGGTGGTGATCTTGTCGCCGTGGCGCCGCTCGGCATTGAAGGTGCCGACGATGCGGCCGCGCGCGCCGCCGGGAACCTTGTCCCCCAGCACGTAGACCTTCTCGATCGACGGGTCCTCGGCTTCGGGTTTCAGCCAGTCGGCGGAGACGTGCGCGTCGGTGCAGCCGCAGTTGGAGTCCACCACCGTGATCTGCACCGGGTCCTCGCCCTCGATGCGGAACGGGAACTCGAAGCGGACGTTCGCGTACTGATAGAGGTCTCCGAGTTCGACGCGCTCTTGCTCGAAGATGATGCGGCTGCCGGACATGCCGCCGGCGCGGAGCATCTGGGCCGATTGCGCCGGCGCCGCCGGATCGAAGCCGCGCAACACCGAAGGCTCGCTGATGACCGCGCTGGCGGACTGCGCGGCAGCCGGGACCGGTTCGGCGGAGGAAGCGGAGGACGGGTCCGCGGCGGCCGCGACCGAGGCCTGGGGGCCGGCAGATCGGGCGCAGGCGCCGCTGACCAAGAGCAGCAAGAGGAAGGGGAGCAGGGCGGGAAGGCGCATGGCAGGTTCAGGATGGCTTACGGACGACCCCCACGAGGCGTAGATCTCGGGTGACCTCCTGCACTTGGTCGCCCAGGTGGTGCCGGAGACGCAGGTGCAGCTGCCCAGTAAAAGCCCCTTCGGGAAGACGGTCTGGAAGACTCAAGTCTACCCGATATCGGCTCCCCTCCTCGATCGACCGGACCTCCGCGTGGGCGCCCTCCAGGCCGCTGATCTCGGCGATGGGGGGATCCAAGCGTCCCTCGCGCACGCCGACCTCGACCGCGGTCGTGGCCGCGATGCCGAAGGGTATCTCCCCGAGCAACAGCATGCGCCCGGGCCGCGTCCAGAGCCGGCCCTCGATCTCGAAGGCCACCGCCAAGCGCACGGTGAAGCCGCTGTCCGCCGCGAGATTGAGGAAGGCGGCATGGCGCCCTTCCTCGGCGTTCGGCAGCACCACGACTCTCACGCTCTGCTCGGCGCCGGTCTCCGGCGAGGGCACGCCCTCGACGCGCAGCTCGGGGGAGCCGGAAAGCAGCGAACTCAGGCGGAACGGAGCGCGGCCGCGCACGCGCACGCTGGCGGATACCTCCGCATCGCCCGGGATGGCGCCGAAATCGAGCACCTGCGGCTCGAGTTCCAGCCACGAGTCCAGGATGGAGTCCACGCGCAACTGTCGCGGCAGTCCGGGGCCCGTGCCGAAGAGGGTCAGTCCGGTGAGTTTGCGCCCGCTGTAGCCCTCCGTGCGGTAGGTGGCCCGCACCTCGCCGCGCGCCCCAGGCGGAATCATGGCGGGCAGGGATTGCTCCACGCCGTCCAGGAACAACTCCGGGGCGATGCAGCCGCAGGAGGTTTCGATGCGTTCCACACGCACTTCCTGCGCGCCGTTCGTGAAGGGGAAGGAAATCGGCAGGGAGGGGCCGGCGAACATGCGGCCGACGTCCACCAGGTCGTGCTCGAAGCGCAAGCCCGGCGCCGGCGGCTCGCCGCCGCATGCGCCCAGCGCCGCCCATCCCAGCAGGATGGCGCGCCCGAGGATCCGCCCGAGTTGCCCCCCCATTCCGCAGGGCTCAATATAGGGCATGGCCGGAGCCCTGGCGCGTCTCATTCTTCTCGTCCTGGCCGTGGCGTCGGCGCCTGCTTGCTCCGCCTGCCCGGCGGAAGCGCGCGAGCGCGCCGCGCATCCCGATTACGCCACGCCGGAAGCGGCGGGCGCATCCTTCTTCGCAGCGCTCGGCTGCGACGATGCGGCTGGGGAATATCGGGCCTTCGGCGAGCCGCTCAAGGCGCGCTACGGCGCGACCATGGATCTCTGGCTGCTCGCGCGCGCCGAAGTTCGCGAGGACCTCGGCCTCGCCGTGCGCTTCGCCCACCGCCTGCAACCCGCGCGCACGGAAGTGCGCGTAGGGCTCTTGATGCAGGCCCAACACTTCCTCGAGTTCGAGGAGAGGGACGGACGCCGCGTCGGCCTCATGCTGCAGCGGCCGCCGGGCGCGTGGCTGACGCTGGAGGGCAAGCGCGCGCAATTGTCGCTGGCGGCGGAAGATCCGGTGCTCCGCGGACTCGACGCCGCGAGCGTGACGCGGGTCACGCTCGCGACGGAGTGGAAGATCGCGGACTGGGTGCTGCCGACGGCGCCCTAGGCCGGGCGCAATGGGCTAGACCTCGCCGTTTCCGACCTTCTGGTAGGTCCCTTCGATCGCCTTCTGGACGGCAAGCCCTGCGGCCTTCTCCTTGAGGGCGCGCAGTTCCTTCATCGCCTTGTCGCGATCGCCGGCGCGCGCCTTCTCGAGCGCGGCCAGGCGCTTCTTGTCGAGGTCAAGGTTGGCTTTGGCGGTCTTGTCCTTGCGCCAGTCGGCCAACAAGGCCTTCCACTCCTCCGCCGGCGGCGAGCCGTCGAACACCTTGGCCTGGCGCTCGAAGAAGAGGGTGGCCTCCCAGTAACGGCCATCCATCAGGAACCAATCTTTGCGCGCGGTGCGTTGCGCGGCGCGCGCGAGGTAATCCTTCTGGAAGCCGTCCAGGGCCGCGGCGAGCGCGGCGTCCTCTGCGGCTTTGGCGCGCAAGGATTCGCTTTCCTTCCACGCCTTGCCCATGTCGCCGGACTTGGCGGCCTTGACGGCCTTCTCGAGCGCCGCCGGACGCTCGCCCGGATCCCACGCGTCGCTGTCATCGAGCGCGCGCGCCAGCAGGTCGGGAATCATGCCCACCCAGGACTCGTCCGCCGGGTGGCCCTTCCAAGCGATGGTGCCCGTGTGATCGATCAGGAAGGCGCTCGGATAGCCCGAGATGCCGAAACGGTCGCCGCTGCGCGAGCCGCTGCCGATCGGGTAGTTGGCGCCGTTCTGCTCGATGAAGCGCTCGACCTCGCCTTTCGATTCATCGGACAGCGCGAGGATCACGAGCCCTTTGTCCTTCCACTCCTTCCACACCTCCACGAGGTGCGGCACGGAGGCCTTGCAGGGGCCTCACCAGGTGGCCCAGAATTCCACGAACACGACCTTGCCGCGAAGATCGGCGAGGGTCGTGCCCGGAGGGCTGTTGAACCAATCTTTGGCATCGATCTCCGGCGCGAGCGCACCGGCGCCCGCTTGCGCCGCTGCGGATCCGGTGAAGGCTGCCACGCACAGAATGGGAGCAAGAATTCCTTTCATGGCTGGTTCACCCTACGCCGGAACCGGTGGACAAGCAAGGCGATTTCCGCCGAGGGATCGGCTGAAACGCGTGTTCGGCTCCTGTTGAGCCTCAGGCCGGCACGCCCGCCTCTGGATCGAGCACGCGGGCGAGGAAATGCGCCGGGGTGCCGATGGCCGCGTCCGGACAGGAAGCCGTGCGAACGGTGAGTTCCAGCGACTCCCCCAGCAAGTCCT
>CAZDMB010000164.1:0-6190 GCA_964506175.1 uncultured Planctomycetales bacterium
CTTCCACGTGCTGCCGATCTACGGCGGGCAGGCCTATCCCCTGCAGTTGCGCCCGCTCAAACGCGGGGTGCACGTCGTGGTCGGGACGCCCGGCCGCGTGATGGATCACATGCGCCGCGGCTCGCTGCGCCTGGACGCGGTCCAGTCCCTGGTGCTCGACGAAGCCGACGAGATGCTGCGCATGGGCTTCCTCGAGGACGTCGAATGGATCCTGGAGCAACTGCCAAAGGAGCGCCAGACCGCGCTGTTCTCCGCCACCATGCCCGAAGAGATCCGGCGGATCGCGCGCAAGCACCTGCGCAACCCGGAGGAGATCCGCGCGCAGACGCGCATGACCGCCGCGGAGACCATCCGTCAGCGGGCCTGGGTGCTGCATCCGGCGCGCAAGCTCGACGCGCTCGTGGATCTGCTCGAGGCCGAGGAGTTCGACGCCATGCTGGTGTTCGTGCGCACGCGCCTGGCCACCGCCGAACTGGCCAGCCGCCTGGAGGCGCGCGGCATCGCCTGCGCGCCGCTGAGCGGCGAGATGGCGCAGCGGGAGCGCGAGCGCACGGTCGAGCGGCTGCGCCAAGGCCAGCTGGACGTCCTCGTGGCCACCGACGTGGCCGCGCGCGGACTCGACCTCGAGCGCGTCACGCACGTCGTCAACTTCGACATGCCCTCGGACGTGGAGTCCTACGTCCACCGCATCGGCCGCACCGGCCGCGCCGGTCGCGCCGGCGAGGCCATCCTGTTCGTGACGCCGCGCGAGCGCCACCTGCTGCGCGCGATCGAGCGCGCGCTGGGCAAGCCCATTCAGCCGCTGGTGCTGCCGACCGCCGAGGAGTTGAACCGGCAGCGGGTCGAGCGCTTCAAGGCGCGGATCACCGAGGCGCTCGAGGGCGACGACCTCGATTTCTTCGAGGAGCTGCTCGGCGCCTACGTCGCCGAGACCGGCGTCACGCCCTTGCGCACGGCCGCGGCCCTGGCGCGCATGGCGCAGGGCGACGAGCCGCTGTTGTTGGTGGAGCGGCCGCCGGAGCGGGCGCCGGCTCCGTCCTATCAGCCGGCGCGCGATTTTCCGCGCGCCGGCGCGCGCGACGCGCGGCGCGACGGCGGCCGCGATGCCGGTCCGCCGCAGGAGCGCAAGGCGTGGATCGTGCCGCCGCCGGAGCCCGGCATGGAGCGCTGGCGCGTGGAAGTCGGACGCATGCACGGCGCGCAGCCGGCGCTGCTGGTGGCCGCCCTGGCGAACGGCGCCGGCGTGGACGGCGACGCCATCGGACGCATCGAACTGTATCCGGACTTCAGCACGGTGGACCTTCCCGCGGGCCCCCCGCCGGAAGTCGTGCGCGACCTGCAGCGCATGCGCCTGCGCGGCCGCGTCCTCGCCGCGCGCCGTCTCGACGCCGACGAGATCCGCCGCTACTCGGTCAAGGAACGTCCGCAGCGCTCCTGGTAGCCTGCGGCGGTGCTGCTCGCCGCTCTCCTAGCCACCGCCTGTCAAACGCCCGCCGCGCCGGCGACCATCATCGTGCGCGCCGCCCGCATCTTCGACGCGGACAGCGGCACGCTGCAAACCGGAATGCGGGTGCGCGTCGAGGGCGAGCGCATCGCGGCGCTCGAGCCGGACGGCGCGGCCGTGCCCGCCGGCGCCACCGTGGTGGACCTCGGCGACCGCACCCTGCTGCCGGGCTTCATCGACTGCCACACGCACCTCACTTACGACATCGACGAAGGTTGGGTGCACCGCGACGTCACGGAAACCCCGGCCGATGCCGCCCTGCGCGGCGCGCGCAACGCGCGTCTCACCTTGCGCGCCGGTTTCACCACCGTGCGCGACGTCGGCTCCACCGGTTTCGCCGACGTGGCGCTGATGCACGCCATCGACAAGGGCTTCGTCGAGGGTCCGCGCATGATTCCGGCCGGGCACGCCATCAGCATCACCGGCGGGCACGGCGACGTCACCGGCTATGCGCCCGGCATCGACGAACGCGGCCCTGAGTCCGGCGTGGCCGACGGGCCGGATGCGGCCCTGCGGGCGGTGCGCTACCAGATCAAGCACGGAGCGCAGGTGATCAAGATCTGCGCCACTGCCGGCGTGCTCTCGTGGGAAGCCGCGGTCGGCGCGCAGCAATTGAGCGAGGAGGAAATGCGCGTGATCGTCGCGGAAGCGACGCGCCACGGGCTGGCCGTCGCGGCGCACGCCCACGGCAGCGACGGCATCAAGGCGGCGATCCGCGCCGGCGTCAGTTCCATCGAGCACGGCAGCATGGTGGACGCGGAGGCGGTGGCCATGATGAGGGAGCGCGGCACCTTTCTCGTGCCGACCACCGTGCTGGCCGACGCCATCCGGCTCGACTTGCTGCCCGGGCCGATCCGCGCCAAGGCCGAGGCGATCCTGCCGCTCGCCAAGAAGAACCTGGCGGCGGCGGCCGCCGCCGGGGTGAAGATCGCGTTCGGCACCGATGCGGCGGTGATCCCGCACGGCACCAACGCCACCGAATTCGCCGCGCTCGTGCGCCGCGGCCTCACGCCCGCGCGCGCGCTGCAGAGCGCGACCGTGCGCGCCGCCGAGTTGTGCCGCACTCCCGACCGCGGCCGCATCGCCGCCGGCCTGCTGGCCGACCTCGTGGCCGTGCCCGGCGATCCCCTGGCCGACGTGAGCGCCACCGAACGCGTGGACTTCGTCATGAAGGGCGGCGTGATCGTGCGGCGCCCGTAGGCGCCGGGCGCGGCGGCGGCGCCTTCAGCGCGCGAACAGGCCGTTCTGCTCGACGATGCCGGCCAGCGCCTTGCCCGACAGTTCGTGCGCGAGTTCGGTCCAGTGCTGCTGCGAGCGGCGCCGGTAGAGCAGGTCCTGATCCTTGTGCGGCTCGAGCAGCGGCTGCATGGGCAGCAGGAAGAAGCCCGGACGCCCGGCGTCCAGATACTCGTACGGCAGCATGTCCTGCATCGCGCCCGTCGCCAGGTCGAAATAGGGAATGCTCTGCACGATCAGCGCGGCGCCGTTGTCGCGGCAGAGCTGATACATCCGGTCGATGATGGCGGCGCACAGGCGGCCCTGGTACTCGCCGCGGCGCGCGCCCTTCGCGCCGGCGGCGTCGCCGGTCGCGGGCGCGGCGCGGCCGGCGTCCTGGCGCAGATTGACGATGTTTTCCTGCGTCTGGCCGCTCTTGAGCAGCTGCGTGGCCTGCTCCTTCAGCAGCGTGAACGCGTTCGAGCGCGCGGACAGCAGGTTGAAGAACCAGCTGGTGTTGAGGAAGTTGCCGAGATCGCCGGCCGGGACGTAGCTCGCGGCTTTCGGCACGAGTTTCTCCCCGTCGTAGGCGAAGAGACCGGCGCGCACGTTGTCCACGAGGTCGTTGATGTAGAAGGACAGCACCACGACGTCCGGGTGGTACGCGAGGAATTCGCGCTCGAGCCGGATGCAGGCCTCGGCGTTGCTGTAGCCGGAGACGCCCGCGTTCAGCACCTCCGTGGGATGGCCCGCGGCGTTGAGCTCGCGCTCCAGCACGGCGGAGAAGGTCTGCTCGGCGTCCACCTCGAGTCCGACGGTGTAGGAGTCGCCGAAGGAGACGATGCGCGTGACGCCCGCGGGCTTGGCCAGCGGATACTCGCGCTCGGCGCGCATGCCCTGCTGATTGATGTGGAAGTACCACGTGCCGTCGGCGGACTTGTGGCGGTAATGGGCGCCCGGCACGTTGATGCGCACGCCGTACGGCCCTTCGACCACGTAGCGCGGGAATTTCGGCTGCTCGCCGAAGATCAGCAGCACGCCGAGTTCGAGCAGCCCGCCGAAGATCAGAAGGCTCATCAGCAAGAGGCCGAGCCGGCGCAGCCAAGTGCGCAGCCGCCCGCGGCGGACGGGCGCCGGCGGCGGCAGGGCGGCGCCGGGAGCCGGGGAAGCCGGGGTCATGCGGCGCCTAGAAGAGGGTGTAGATGAAGGGCGCGATGGCGGTGCTGCTGATGAGCACCAGCACCCCGAGCAGGAGCACCACGATCAGGATGGGCAGCAGCCACCACTTCTTGTTCTGGCCGAGGAAGGACAAGAAGTCGGAGACCAGGCCGCGGCGCTTGCCGCGCGCCTGCTGGGCGAAGTCGCTCTGGTCTTGGGGTTCCTGCGGGTCCATGGCTAATACTGGCGGAAGTAGGAATCGGAGCTGCGGCGCGCAACGACCTTGCGCCAGTAGGTGGGAGCGCTCTTGTCGAAACGGCGGTGGAGCGGGTCGCGGCCGGCGAGGCGCATGCCCAGGCTGATCGGCGAGATGACCAAGTAGAACAGCACGCCGAGCATGAGGAAGGAAACGACGAAGCCGATCGGCCAGGTCACCACCATCATGCCGACGTAGAGGTGGCGGTTGGCGCCCGGCGCGAACAGGGAGAGCAGGGCGCAGATGGCGCCGACGGCGCCGAGCGCTGCCGCCACCGGCACCCGCGCGGCGCCGAAGTCGGCGCCGAACAAGCCGCCGCGCCACAGCACCCAGCCGCCGAGCGCGCCGAAGGCGGCGAACGCG
Source organism: uncultured Planctomycetales bacterium (assembly GCA_964506175.1). Lineage (GTDB taxonomy): Bacteria > Planctomycetota > UBA1135 > UBA1135 > UBA1135 > JAQBVK01. The sequence continues at coordinate 4,497 of CAZDMB010000164.1, forward strand.
ATGAAGCCGAACTGGCGCAGCTTGCGCCGCTCCGGTTTCCAGTCGATGGGCATCATGCGGGCGATCCTCCCTTAGTCCAGGGCGAACTGGGAAAGGTATTTTTCGCGGTCGATGCTGACCTCGGGCTGATCCTCCTTGAGGAGCAGGCAGTTCTCCACCACCAGGACGTCCATGTCCGTGGCCATGAAGCACTTCCAGGCGTCGGCCGGGGTGCACACGATGGGTTCGCCGCGCACGTTGAAGCTGGTGTTGATCATCACCGGGCAGCCCGTCAGCGCGTTGAAGTGGCTGAGGATGCGGTGCAGCCGCGGATTGCGTTCGGCGTCGATGGTCTGGACGCGCGCCGAGTAGTCCACGTGCGTGACGGCCGGCACCGTCGAACGCGCGACCTTCAGTTTGTCCAGCCCGCGGGCGCCGCCGTTGGCTTGGGCCGCCGCCTCCAGGCGGCGCTCCGGACGCACCGGCGCCACCATCAGCATGTACGGGCTCTCCTCCTGCGGGCGCGTCTCGAACCACTCGGCCACGTGCTCGCGCAAGACGACCGGAGCGAAGGGCCGGAAGCTTTCGCGGAACTTGATCTTCAAGTTCATGGTGCGCTGCATCTCAGGCGAGCGCGCGTCGCCGAGGATGGAGCGGCCGCCGAGGGCGCGCGGCCCGAATTCCATGCGCCCCGCCATGTGGCCGACCACTTTGCCTTGCGCGACCAGTTCGGCCACGCGCGCGCAGAAGCGCTCCTCGTCCGGCTCGTGCCAGTAGCGCGCGCCGACCGAATCCAGGTAGGCGCGGGCGGCGGCGTTGCCGCAAGCCGGCCCGAGAAAGGAGCCGCGCTGGAAATCGCTCGCCATGCGGTCGCTGGCGATGCGCGGATTGTCCAGCAGCTGGTACCAGGTGAACAGCGCGGCGCCGAGCGCGCCGCCGGCGTCGCCGGCGGCCGGCTGGATCCAGATGTTGTCGAAGGGGCCCTGGCGCAGCACCTTGCCGTTGCCGACGCAGTTGAGCGCCACGCCGCCGGCCATCACCAGGTTGCGGCACCCCGTGAGCTGCTGCGCGTGGCGCGCGATCTTCAGCATGATCTCTTCGGTCACCACCTGCACCGAGGCGGCGATGTCCATTTCCCGCTGCGTCAGCGGCGACTCCGGCTTGCGCGGCGGGCCGCCCAGTTCCGCGTCCATCTTGGGCGAGGTCATCACGTCCTTGTGCAGGAACGCGAAGTAGGACATGTCCATGCGGAAGGAGCCGTCTTCCTTGACGTCCAGCAGTTTGTTGCGAATGAAATCCGCGTACACCGGTTCGCCGTAGGGCGCCAGGCCCATCACTTTGTACTCGCCCGAGTTCACCTTGAAGCCGGTGAAGTAGGTGATGGCCGAGTACAGCAGGCCGAGCGAGTGCGGGAAGCGCAGTTCTTCGAGCAGTTCGATGCGATTGCCCGAACCCTTGCCGATGGTGGCGGTGGACCACTCGCCCACGCCGTCGAGGGTCAGGATGGCAGCCTCCTGGAAGGGCGACGCGAAGAAGGCGCTGGCCGCGTGCGATTCATGGTGCTCGAGAAAGACGTAGCGGCCGCGGTAGCGGCCGCCCAGGCCGCGATCCATCTCCTTGGGCAGATGCAGCTTCTGATTCAGCCACAGCGGCAGACCCATGCGGAACAACTTGAAACCCCACGGCGCCATCGCCAGGTAAGTCTCGAGCAGCCG
>CAZDMB010000165.1:0-6147 GCA_964506175.1 uncultured Planctomycetales bacterium
GAAGGGATCGTCGTAGCACAGGGACGCGTTCGCGCCATAGCCCAGGCTGCCGTCCGCGTCGTAGAGCACCGTGTTGCGGATCATGCTGTTGCCCAACGCGGCCAGCGTGCTCCGATCCAGCGCCGCATTCACCACCTGCTCGCCCGCCCCGCTCGCGAACTGCAGCGACCGGACCAAATTGCGCGGATCCTCGGCGAACTTCGAGTTGTACTCCACCTGCGTGAACGCCGCGATCGACTGCAGCGCCGTGCCCCCGGCCGTGCCCGGGTTCGGCAGCGTCCGGCTGGCCGGGAAATACCCGATCTTCAGCCCCGTGAACTCGCTGCGGCCGTCGTAGACCTCCACCGCGTTCAGCGTGTCCCACTTCTGCTCGTTCATGTCCGCCAGCGGGTCCGGCCGGGTGAAGTTCCAGTAGGTCTGCGGCAGCGAGCGCTGCGCCGCTTGCTCGGCGGCGTTGACCGCGACGCCCGCGTTCGGCGTCTCACCGAACACCAGGCCGTCCGCCACCGTCAACCGACAGGTCGGCGGATTGACCCCGTCGGCAGCGTTCTGCCGGCCTTCCGACGCCGGATAGATCCCCGACTTGTTGTCCGCCACCTTGCAGCCCGAAAGCAGCGACACCCCGTAGGTCCGCCACCAGATCCCGTAGCGCCGGTTCTTCCACGCCACCAAACCCTCGCCTGCGGGCGCGTCCCCGCTCGCCCAGCCCCACTTCACCCGCGACTGGTGATAGAAGCCGTGCTGGCCGTTGCCGTGCGCGACGTTGTTGCGGAAGTAAGAAGCACCCGACGCCGGATGGCTGTAGCCGTCCGCCAGCTGATTCGGCGCCAGGTAGAAGCCGTGGCCCACCGCGCCGGCGGCGTGGTTGCCCTCGACCTGCTGGTTGGGATGCTGGATCCAGAACACCGAAGGCTGTACCCGGTCCAGATCCTGGTAGAGCTGCGGCAGGTCCACCGAGCCGCCCGGACGCCCCACCGCCAGGCCCAGGTTGTTGCGCAGCACCACGTTCTGCACCTGGTCGCCGATCGGCGCGCCGTTGGCGTCGGCGTCCTCGAGGAAGAAGCCGGTCCCGAGCGTCGCGTAGCCGACGTTGTCCTCCAGGATCACCGAGTCGGTGTTGTGCACGGCCACGAAGCGGTTCACGCAGTGGTGGATGCTGCAGTGCTTCAGGAAGGAGCCCGCCGCGTTCGCACCCAACTCGTGCCAGTGAAAAGGATACCGGGCCAGCTTGCCCTCCACCCCCAAATTCCGGAACTCGGCCCAGTCCACCTCGCAGGAGGGGTCAAGGCCGCTCTCCGCGATCAAGATGACGTGACCGAAGTGCTGGAGGCCCTGGCCCAGGGCCGGATCCCAGGCCCGCTCAACGGAACTCAACGGCGAGGACTCGCCCTGGATCACCACGCTGCGCGTCAAGTTGCCGATCTCGCACTTCTCGGACAGCCCGTCCGTGCCGCCCGGGAAGGTGGCGCTGGTCGTCGCGCTCCAATGGGAATATTGAAGGTTGGAGTCCAGACGCAGCTGCGATCCGGTGTTGACCGCCACGACCGACCGCTCCTCGCCTTGCGTGTAGCCCGCCGCGTGGCCGCCCCACTTGCCGGACTGGTTCTCGTACGGCACCTGGTCCGGATACTCGAAATCCGTCGAGGCCAGCACCAGCGCATCGCCGACCTTCCACGGGCCTCCGATCGGATCGTCGCAGTCCACCACGTCCTGGGAGCCGGCCGCCGTGGACGACAGCGTGGTCCAACTCTGCTCGCGGCTGTCGTTGCCGTAGATGTAAAGTTGCCCGCCACCGACGATCACCAAGCCGCGGTCCAGCGCCGCCTCGTAGATCGGTCCAGACGTCCCGAAGCGCGCCGCCATCTGCGCCGGCCAGTTCACCCCCGCGCTGTTCGGAAACTGAATGGTCTGGTCGTAGCGCTCCGGCTTGATCAAGGTCAGCGAGGCCTTCTTGCTGAAGCGCACGTACTGGCCCGGACCCAACTTGCAACCGATCTGCAGCGTCCCGGTCACCACCACGTAGGCCGCGTTGAGATGCACCGTGTCGCCGGCGACGGTGTGGTCGAACACCAGCGTCCCGTCCACCCACAACCCGCCCAGGTCCACCGTCGCAGTGTTCAGAACGATGGTCTGGCCCGCTGGAATCTCGACGAAGTCTCCCGGGGACAAGTTCGGGAACTGGGTCGTCCACAACTCACCGGTGTGGCACGGCGCTGGCGGGTGTCCCTGCGCCAGCAGGCTGCCGCTCAGGCAGAGAACGCACGCCAGGTAGGTAGGTAGGTAGGTAGGTCGTCGTGGAAATCATTCTGCGCATACAAGGCCATGGTGGGGCTTGAATCCGATCCTGTCAAGGCCCAGGATCTCCGCAACTCCGCCTTGGCGGCGGGGTTCTTGGAGTTAGGATCGCAGCCATGGCCGATTTCCTCCTCGCGCTCGCCCTCAGCCTCCAACAGCCGCCGCCGCCGCCCGCCAAGGAAGTTCCGCCGGCGGTGGAGAAGGAGCCGACACCGGCCGAAGCCGCGGCCGCGATCGCGGAGGCCTTCAAGGCGGACGATGCGCCCCTGATCCAGGGCGTGCTCAAGAAACAGGGACGAGTCGCGGACCCGGCGGTGGTCAACGCCGTCGCGCCGGGCTTGAAGCACGCCGACCCGGCCGTGCGCCAAGCCGCGGTGGAAGCGCTGCGCTTCAACCCGTGCCCGGCGGCCACCGAAGTGCTGCTGAAGCAGCGCAACAACAAGCGGCTGTTGGACGAGCCCACCGTGTGCGAGGCCTACATGTACGCCCTCGGACAGAAGCGCGACCGGCGCGCGCTGCCCCTGCTCAAGGACGGACTCGTCGCCACCGGCGACACCAACGGCAAGGTCATGACCGCCAAGCTGTATTCCCTCGGCCGCATCCGCGACAAGGAGTCCTGCGAGATCCTGATGGACTTCCTGAACTCGGCGGTGTTGAAGGTCGAGAAGTACCTCGTCGAGGTGCGCATGTCCATGGCGGTGCTCACCGGCATGGATCAGGGACCGGAGCGCAAGGACTGGCTGCGCTGGTGGAGCGACAACAAGGCCAAGCTCAAGATCCTGGACGAGGAGCCGCCGCTGCCCGACGGCGCGGCCAAGCGCAAGTGGACCCTGCTGTGGATGAGCGCCGAGGAGATCGCCGCCGAGCGCGAAGCGCGCCGGAACAAGTCCGGCGGCAAGGACGAGGGCACGGACGATGCGCCGGAGAAGCCGGGGCCGTGAGCGCGCCCGCGCCGGCTACTTCAGGCGGTCCGGAGTGCGGAAGGCGCGCAGAAGTTCCAGCAGCTTCGGCGGCTGGCCGGTGCGCAAGATGCCCATGCGGAAGATCTTGCCGCTGCCCCAGAGCATCAGGATGGCGGTGACCGCCATCAGAATGCCCGTGCCGACCAATTCGAAGGTCGGCGGATCGGCGGCGGCGCGGTTCATCATCACGAAGGGCGTGTAGATCGGGATCCAGGACATCACCGTCGCCAGCGTGCCGTTGGGCTCCTGCGCGATGAAGACCATCGTGAAGAGCGGCACCATCAGCAGCACGATGGCCGTGCCGACGAAGTTCTGCGCCTCCTTGACGGTGTTGCACAGGCTGCCGACGGCCAGGAAGATGCCGGCGTAGATCAGGTAGCCGCAGACGAAGTAGAACACGAACAGCGGCAGCAGGCCGGAGTCGCGGATGACCTCGAGCAGCGGCCCGGCCCAGGAGACGCCCGGTCCGGCGAAGAACAGCAGCACCCCCAGCAGGGACAGCACCCACGCCGTGAGCATGGTGAGGCCGACCGCGGCGATGCCCAACAGCTTGCCCATCATGATCTCGCCGGCGGTGGCCGAGGACACCAGCACTTCGATGATGCGGTTCGACTTCTCCTCGACCGTGTTGTTGAGCAGCATCACCACCGTGTTGAAGATGGCGACGAACAGCAGGTAGACGAAGCCCACCGGCGCCCACTTCTTCATGGTGTCGGCGATGCTCACGCGCTCCTCGCCCTCGGCCTTGGTGGGGTCGAAGGAGGCGAACAGGATCTGGGTGCGCTGGATCTCGCGCACCGTCGCCTCGTTCATGCCGCGGCGCTCGTACTCGCGGGCGCGGATCTCCGCAGTGAGGGCGTCGCGGACCTGCTCCTGGAAGTCCTGGTCGGTGAGGTTGGCCGACCAGAATTGCACGCCATCGGCGCCGTGCGCCGGATCGCGCACCGCCGCGGCGGTGTCGGTCGGCCGCTTCAGGCGCTGATCCGCCGCCGGCGGCAGGATCACGAGCGCGAACAGGCCGCGGTCCGTGCCGGGCATGGTGTCGCCGGCGAGATAGGGCTTCAGCGCGCGCGCGAGATCGGCGGGCGCCAGCGCCGGATCCACGCCCGGCGGCAACTCGACGCGCTGGTAGTCGCGCCGCGGCGGGGTGAAGGCCGGGGCGGTGGGCTTCATGCTGCTGCGCAGCAGCGCCTCCATCGCCTTCATGGTCTCCGGGCTCGCCAGCGCCTCGGCCCAGTCCGGATTCGAGCCGGCCAGCGCCTCGAACTGCTTCAGCGGGTCCTGCGTCGGATCGAAGGCCCCCATCTGGTCGGCGGGCAACTTCGTCCAATCCGCCGGCGGCGCGTCGCCGGAGTTGCCGGAGGCCGCGTAGGTTTGGGCGTGCTTGAGCAGCGCCTGCATGACCTTCAGGCCGTGCCAGCGGTCGAGGCCCTTCTCCACCGCGGCGCCGAGACCGCCGCTCTGGTCCACCAGCACGTAGTTGCGCACCGGTTTGGCCTTCTCCTGCAGGAACTCGGGCACCTTCACCGAGACCACCAGCAGGATGGGGAACATCAGCAGGTTGACCCAGAAGCCCTTGGTGCGGGCGTTCTCGCCGTATTCGCGGCCGGCGACGAGGAAGGCGTTTCTCATCGGAAAGCGGCGACCTTGGCGCCTTCGCCGACCAGCTGCAGGAACACGTCGTGCAGCGTCGGTTCGTACAACTCGAAGGAACCGAGCTCGATGCCCTCGCGGAAGCAGCGGCGCAGCAGATCTTGCGGATCGGCGCCGTCGGCGAGGGTGAGATCCCAGCGCGGGGCGGCGCCTTCGACGGCGACCGGCGCGACGCCGGTGACGCCCGGCAGCCGGCCGAGCACGGCGGCGTCCTGGCCGCCGACGCGCACGCGCCGCGGGATCAGCTTCTTGGCCTCCGCGATGGTGCCGTCGAAGACCTTGCGCGCGCGCGCGATCAGCAGGATGCGGTCGCACATGCGCTCGGCGTGCGCCATGACGTGCGTCGAGAACACGACGGTGGCGCCGCGCTGGCGCATGTCGCGCACGACGCTCTCCATGACCTGCTGGTTGGCGGGGTCGAGGCCGCTGAAGGGCTCGTCCAGGATGACGAACTCGGGGTCGTGGGCGATGCTGGCGAGCACCTGCACTTTCTGGCCCATGCCCTTCGACAGCGTTTCGCAGCGCGCGTTGGCGAAATCCTTGAGGCCGTAGCGCTCGAGCAGTTCGTAGGCGCGCGCGCGCGCCGCCGCGGCCTCCATCCCCTTGAGCCGCGCGAAGTAGGCGATGATCGCCCACGCCTTCATCTTCTTGTACAGGCCCTTTTCCTCCGGCAGGTAGCCGATGCGGTTGCGCACCTGCAGCGCGGAATCCGCGCCGAGCACCGTGATGCGGCCCGCGGTCGGCTTCACGATGTCGAGAATCATGCGGATGGTCGTGGTCTTGCCGGCGCCATTGGGCCCGAGAAAGCCGTAGATCGAGCCGCGCGGCACCTCCAGGCTGACGTCGCTGACGGCGGTGAAATCGCCGTACTTCTTGGTGATGCCGGAGAGCACCACGGCCGCGCCGTTGTCGCCGGCGCTCATCGGCACGCTCCCGCGGTCTCCAGGCTGGGCATGGCCGGCAAGGCGGACTTGCACGCCTCCTCCACGTCCTTCACGCTCTTCGGCACCGCCGCCGTCAGCACCTCGGGAGCGCCGCCGGTGACGAGCACGTCGTCCTCGATGCGCACTCCCAGGCCGCGGAATTCCGCCGGCACGCTGGCGTCGTCGGGCTGGAAGTAGAGGCCCGGTTCGATGGTGAGGACCATGCCGGGCTGCAGCGGACGCGACGCGCCGGCGGCGCGATACGCGCCGGCGTCGTGCACGTCGAGGCCGAGCCAGTGGGAAGTGTTGTGCAT
>CAZDMB010000166.1:0-6136 GCA_964506175.1 uncultured Planctomycetales bacterium
CCGCCAGCTGCGTGGGAGCCGGTCGGCTCCCCTCGTGATGCGCGGCGGCCGCTAGGGCCGCTTCCTTCCGAGGCAGCATGGTGCGGCCGGAATCCCCAGGGCGGTGGATTCGTCCCGGAAACCAACTACCCATGCAAGCATTTCGACTCCTCGTCGCGACGGTCGTCGCGATTGCTCTCGCTCCCGTTCTCCCCGCCCAGCAGGATCATCAGGACAGCGATCACCAACTCGTCCGGTGGCAGGATCTCGTGGGCTCTGGATCCATGATCCAGTTCTACGGCTTCATCCGCCTCGACGCGATGTACGACGACTCGCGGATGAGCGACGTCCAGATCCCCGGCTGGGTGCTCTCGGAGGATCCCTTGGCGCCGGCCGGAATCGGCGCGGCCGAAGGCGACGACGAGTACTCCATGCACCCGCGCCTGACCCGCTTCGGCACGAACTTCAAGGGCCCGGCCAAGACCGTGCTCAATGGCGCCACTGCGAGCGGCAACATCGAGTGGGATTTCTACAACGTCGGCCTCAACGACAGCGACTCGAGGACCGCCATCCGCATGCGCAAGGCGTACCTGGATCTCAAGTGGCAACACTGGTCCCTGCGCGCCGGCCAAGACTGGGACTGGATCTCCCCGCTCTATCCCTCCGTGAACGGCGACCTCGTGATGTGGGGCGCCGGCAACACCGGCGACCGCCGGCCGCAGTTGACCGCCCGCTTCGCGACCGAAGCCATGCACGGCATGTTCGAAACCGCCTTCGGCGCCGGCCTGTCGGGCGCGGTGTCCAGCTCCAACGTCACCACGGGCGGCCTGCGCAGCGGTGAGAACTCCGGCATTCCGATGCTGGCGGCCCGGGTCGGCTGGTCGCGGAAGAACGACGCCGGCGGCAAGTGGCAGCTGGGAGTGTGGGGGCACGTGTCCGAGGACGAATACGACGCGACCGGCCTCGGCGTGGACAACTACTCGTCTTCCTCGTTGGGCGTCGATTTCGCCGCGCCGATCATCGGCGACAAGCTGTGGGTGCAGGGCGAAGTCTGGTCCGGCAAGAACGTGGACGACGTCCGCGGCGGCATCTTCCAGGGCGTCAACTCCCTCGGTGAGGAGATCAACGCCACCGGCGGCTGGACGGAGCTCGACTGGAAGGCGACTCCGACCATGACCTTGATCGGCGGCATCTCCACGGACGATCCGGACAACGCCGACGTCAACCTGAACGCGCCGAACGACAACACCATCGCCTACCTGGCGGCGAACTGGAAGTTCGATCAGGTGCGCATCGGTCTCGAGTACCTGAACTGGACCACCCAGTTCAACGGCTTGGAGGAGGGGACGGCGAACCGCTTCGCCGCTTGGATCGCCTACTACTTCTAAAGCCATGAAAACCTTCCTCACGCAGGCGGCCTTCCTGGCCGCGATCGTCTCCGGCGGGTGCGCCTCAGCGCCCGCCGGGGAGGCGCGCAACTTCGAGTTGCGCAACGCCTTCAGCGTGGACGTCCCCGCCGGATCCGGCCAGGTGCGCGCTTGGTTCGCCCTGCCGGACGACGGCGACGCCTCCCAGAAAGTGCATGATCTCGCCGTCGTCGCCACCGGCCCCGGAGGCGAGAATCTGCCGACGACCATCGCGCGCGGAGCGGATGGCAACCGCTACCTGTATCTCGACTACCGCGGGGCGCCCGGCAAGATCGAGGTGGTCACGGAATTCGGCCTGAGCCGGTGGGTGGAATCCCGTTCCGTGGATCCGGCCAAGACGCGCCCGCTCACCGCGGCGGAACGCGCCAGCATGGCGGCCTACCTCCAGCCCAGCAAGAACGTGACCGCCACGATGGAGATCGCGGGCTTGGCGAAGCAGTCCGTGGGTGCGGAAACCAATCCCGTGCGCCAGGCGCGGCTGCTGTACGACACCGTGCTGAACAAGCTCACCTACTGGGTGAAGTTCCCCGACCGCATGAAGGCCTCCGCGGTCGGGAGTTCCGAGTACGCGATGGCGAACGGCTGCGGCAATTGCACCGACTTCCACAGCCTCTACTGCGCGATGGCCCATTCCGTCGGACTCCCGGCGCGCATGGTGTACGGCTCCTTCCTGAAGTCTCCCTTGGATGGCAAGGACGAGGACCAGTCCTACCATTGCTGGGTGGAATTCTGGGCGCCGGAGATCGGATGGATCCCGCTCGATGTCGCGGTCGCCGACATCTACGTGGACGATTTCGTGTTCAGCGAAGCCAACGCGCGCAAGGTGGAACTCACCACCGCCGACGGCTACGTCGGGCCGGACGCCGCGATCGTGAACTTCTACTTCGGCAATCTCGAGGCGCGCCGCGTGACCTGGAATCGCGGGCGCGACCTGGTCCTCGCGCCGGCGAACGCCGGCGGACCGGTGAACGCCCTGCCCAAGGCCTACGTGGAGGTCGACGGCAAGGAGTACGCCGGGTGGACGCGGAAACTCACCTTCCGCGAAGCCGGAGGGAAGTAGTCCAGTGGGCGAAGTGCGCGCCGAAACGGTCATCGCCGAGGTGGATGCCCTCAGCGGAAGGCCGTGCCGCGATTGCGGGGCGCGCACTCACGCCTTGGAAGCCGCGGTCGGCGTCTTTCTCGGTTCGAAAGGCGCCGCCCGCTGCCTCGACTGCCTGGCTCGCCTGTTCCAGCGCGAGCCGGCCGAACTCGCGCGATCGGCCGCGGAACAGATCAGCCGGCTCGCCTGTTATCGGGCCGGCTGGGATCACGCCCGCTCGCGCCTCATCGCCGCGGGCGCCTGGCCGCCGGAACGCTTTCCTCCCGGCTTGCGCGTCGGCAGCCCCGGCGCAGCCGCGCCCGCGCCCGCGCGCGCGGCCGCGGAGTCCGTGACCACCTGGGACGCCGGCTCGATGTCCTGCGGCGACCTCGTGCTCGAGTTGCGGCTGCGCCTGCGCGAACTCCCGGCGGGCGCCTGCTTGCGCGTTCTCGCCAGCGATCCCGGCGCTCCCGGCGACATTCCCGCTTGGTGCCGCGTCACCGGCCACGAACTCGTGGCCCAATCCCCTCCCGAATACCTCATTCGACGGTCCGACTCCGCGGCCCCGAATCCCCGAGCCCCCGAATCCCGATGAACAACTCAAAATTCTGCGTTTCGCTGACCTGCTCCCTCGACAACACCGACCGCGCGACGGTGGCCTTCGTCGTCGCGAATGCCGCCGCCGCCTCCGAGAAGGAGACGGTGGTGTTCCTCTCGATCGAGGGCGTGCGGCTGGGGGTGCAAGGCACGGCCGACTCCGTGGCCGAGCCGGGTTTCGCGCCGCTGAAGGACCTGATGGCGAATTTCGTCAAGGCCGGCGGCAAGATCTGGCTGTGCTCGCCCTGCTTCAAAAAGCGCGGCTTGGACGAGCACAAACTCGTGGCGGGCGCGCAGATCGTCGGCGGCGCGAGCCTGGTGGAATTCCTGGCCCAGGGCGCCCCCTGCATCTCGTACTAGGCTGATGAGCGCGGTTCCCCGCGCCGACGCCGTGTGCGACGGCGGCGACCTCGACTGCGGCAGCGGCCTGTTGCTGATCATCCGCGAGGCGATGTCGCCGCTGTCCGCCGGCGGCGTGCTCGAGGTGCGCTCGCGCGAGGCGAGCGTGCGCGTGGATCTCCCGGCCTGGTGCCGCCTGGTCGGCCACACCCTCGAATCGGTCCAGGACGCTCCGAGCCCGCCTGGGGCGTCGTACTTCATCCGCAAGGCCGCGGGCGCGGACGCGACCCTGGCGGCAGACCTGCAACGCGCGCGCGACTTCTCCTGGAGCGTGCGGGTGCGCGCCGCGGGCGCCGGGCCGGCCAAAGGCTACGCGCGCAACCACTCCCTCGAGATCGGCCAGGCGGCCAGTTTCGACACCACGGATCCTGCGCCCAGCGCCGTCGAGGTCTTTCTGGCCGCCCTCGGCGCGGAGTTGGCCGCCGCCCTGCGGTGGCGCGCATCGCGGCGCGGCATCGTCATCCACGAATGCGAAGTGTCGCTCCGGGCGCGGCCGAACAACATCTTGGTGTTTCTCGGTGCGGCCGACGACGGACATGCGGGCATCGAACGCATCGAAGGGCGGCTGTTCGTGGACGCCGACGCCGCCCAGGAGACCTTGGAGGAAATTTGGCGCGACACGCTCGCGCGCTCGCTGCTGGCGCAGACGCTCGCGCGCGGCGCCGTTCTCGACATCCCGATCCGACTCGCATGAACCAGACTCCCCGCGGCGCTTCGCGCTCTCCGCTGCCTCCCTTCGCCGTCACCAGCGTCGGCTCTTGGCCTCGCCCGGCGGAGTTGCTGCGAGCGACCAGGCGTCGCACCCCCGACCTTGAGCGCGTGCGCGACGACGCGGTGCGGGCTGCCGTGCGCGACCAGGAAGAGGCCGGAGTGGACATCGTGACCGACGGCGAGCAGCGGCGCGACAACTTCTACTCCTTCCTCTGCGAGCGCGTCGAAGGCTTCACGCTGATGTCGATGGCGGACATGCTCGAGCACGTCGAGGACAAGTCCGGGTTCGAGACCATCCTGCAGGCCCTGGACGTGCCCGCATACGCCATCCGCAACGCGGTGGCCACCGGTCGACTGCGGGCCAAGGCGCCGCTGGTGCGGGGCGACATGCGCTTCCTGCGCGACTGCACCGACAAGCCGCTCAAGGCCACGCTGCCCGGCCCATACCTGCTGGTGCGTTCCAGCTGGGTGGAGGCGCTCTCGCGGAGCGCCTTTGGCAGCCGCGAGCGGCTCATCGAGGACGTGGTGGCGCTTCTGCGGGCGGAGTTGCAGAGCCTGGCGGCGGACGGGGTCGAAGTCGTTCAGTTCGACGAGCCCGTTCTGACCGAGCTGGTGTTCGCCGGCAAGTCCGCGACGCGAACGTTCATGTGCGCCGCGCTGGCGGCTTCGGCGAGTCCCGAACAGGAGCTCGACCTCGCCGTCGAACTGATCAACCGGGTAGTCGAAGGGATTCGCGGCCCCCTCACCGCGCTGCACGTTTGTCGCGGCAACTGGAGCCGCGACGAGCAGGTGCTCCTCTCCGGATCCTACGACGGCCTGATTCCTTATCTCTCGAAGATGAAGGTCCAGCAGTTCGTCCTCGAATACGCGACGCCGCGCGCCGGAGATCCGGAGCTGCTGCGCAATCTGCCCGCAAGTTCGTGGATCGGGTTCGGCGCGGTGAATCCGCGCACGGAAGAAATCGAGGATCCGGCGGCGATCGCGCGGCGCGTGCGCGCGCTCGCGCTCGCCCTCGGTCACGAGCGCATCCATCTGAATCCGGATTGCGGCTTCGGCACCTTCGCCGAGCGCCCGATGACTTCTCGCGAGGTCGCGCGCGGGAAACTCGAGGCTCTGGCGGCGGCGGCACGGATTCTGCGCGCGCCGCCCCCGCCCAAGCCCTAGACTTCCGGGCTTCATGCCCTCCAGGCGCGCGCCCGCGGCCGCGGCGGCGCTGCTCGACGGGCTCAACCCGGAGCAGCGCCGCGCGGTCGAGACTCTCGACGGGCCGCTGCTCGTGTTGGCGGGCGCGGGCACCGGCAAGACGAAGGTCGTCACCGCGCGCATCGCCTACCTGCTGGCGCGCGGCGCCAAGCCCGAACAGATCCTCGCCGTCACCTTCACCAACCGGGCCGCCGGCGAGATGCGCGAACGCGTCGTTGCGGCGGCCGGCGCGGCGGCGCGCGGCTTGACGATCGGCACCTTTCACGCGTTCTGCGCCCGGCTGCTGCGCGAGCACCATCGCGATCTGGGCCTGCCGCGCGCTTTCCCCATCTGCGACGCGGCCGACCAGCAGGCGGCCGTGCGCGCGGCGCTGCGCGCGACGAGCATCGCGGAGACGGCGTTGCATCCGCGCGCCGCCCAGGCGCGGATCTCGCTGTGGAAAAACCGCATGGAAGATCCGGCAGCCGCGCAGCAGCGGGCCGGCGGCGACCAGGAACTGCTCGCCGCGCGGGTCTACGCCGCCTACGCGGCGGAGTTGGGCCGCAGGCGCATGCTCGATTTCGACGATCTGCTGCTGCAAGCGTTGCGTCTGCTGCGGGAGCGCGAGGAGGTGCGCGCCGGCCTGGAAGAGCGCTTCCGCTGGCTGATGGTGGACGAATACCAGGACACCAATCGTCCGCAGTACGAGATCGTGCGCGCGATCGCCGGCAAGCGCCGCAATCTGATGGTCGTCGGCGACGAC
>CAZDMB010000167.1:0-6113 GCA_964506175.1 uncultured Planctomycetales bacterium
CACCGTCGGCCAATACGGCGACCCCGGCTTGCAAGCCTTCAGCATGCAGAAGGCGCTCGACGAGGAGCCCACCTACGTGCTGTTCAACGGCCGCGTCGGCTCCATGGTGGGCGACAAGGCGCTGCCGGCGAAGGTCGGCGAGCACGTCCGCCTCTACGTCGGCAACGGCGGCCCGAACCTGGTGTCCTCCTTCCACGTGATCGGCGAGATCTTCGACTCGGTCTACGCCGAGGGCGGCGACGCCGTCAGTCACGACGTGCAAACGACGCTGATTCCCGCCGGCGGCGCGGCGATCGTGGAGTACAAGCTCGAGGTGCCCGGCACCTACATTCTGGTGGACCACAGCATCTTCCGCACCTTCAACAAGGGCTCGCTCGGCATGATGAAGGCCGAGGGCGACGCCGACCTGCTGGTGTACTCCGGCAAGATCGACGACCGCGTCTACCAGCCGGAGGGCGGCGCCGTGCAGTCCCTGCCGGTGGCGGCCACGGAGCCGGTGCCGGCCACGCGCACCATGGATGAACGCATGCGCCTGGGCGCGAACGTCTACAACTCGAACTGCCTCGCCTGCCACCAATTCGACGGCAAGGGCATCCCGGGAGCCTTCCCGCCGCTCGCCAAATCGGATTTCCTGATGGCCGACAAGGCGCGCTCCATCGGCGTGGTGCTGCACGGCCTCGAAGGCGCGGTCACCGTCAACGGCCAAGTCTTCAACAGCATCATGCCCAAACTGCTGCTGACCGACGACGACGTCGCCAACGTGGTCACCTACGTGCGCAACTCCTTCGGCAACAAGGGCGACGCGGTCACCCTGGATGAAGTCCGGCAGATTCGCGCCAGCAAAGCTCAGTAGTCCCATGCTGCTCGCCGCCGTCCTGCTGTTGGCGCAGACTCCGGCGACGGAGCCGACCCCGCTCGTGTCCATCGCGGGCGGGGCTTGGCGTCCCTTCTTCCCGGGCAAGGACGAGCCGCCGGAGGTCGCGGTCCGGCCCTTCCGCCTCGAGACCCATGCCGTCACCAACGAGCAATTCCGCGCCTTCGTCAGCGCGGTGCCCGCGTGGCGCCGCTCGCGCCGGATGGAGGTCTTCGCGGACAAGAATTACCTGGCGCATTGGAGCGACGACCTCGCCTTCCCGGCGGAGATGGCGCAGGCTCCCGTGACCAACGTCTCGTGGTTTGCGGCGCGCGCCTACGCGCGCTGGATCGGGCGCCGGCTGCCGACGCTCGCCGAGTGGGAGTTCGCCGCGCAAACCGGCGAAGGCACCGAGGCGGCGATCCTCGCGTGGTACACCAAGGCGACGCCGCCGGCGCCGGCGCCCGTCGGCTCCGGCCTGCGCGGCGCCTTCGGCGCCGACGACCTCCACGGCCTGGTGTGGGAGTGGGTCGGGGACTTCAACACCGCGCTCGTCACCGGCGAGTCGCGCGGCGACGCCGGCCTGGAGCGCTCGCTCTATTGCGGCTCGGGCTCCATCGGCTCCGCCGATCCGCGCGACTACGCGGCCTTCATGCGCTATGCGCTGCGCAGCAGCCTGCGCGGCAGCTACTGCATGAAGAACCTCGGCTTTCGTTGCGCGGCCGACGCCGCGGAGGTGCCGCCTTGCTGCGCCGACGAGGAGCCGGAGAGCGGCGGCGCCGCGGGCCTGCCGCCGGAGTCGCTGTGGAACGTCGCCGCCGCCTGGCAGGACCAGAGCGGCGCCGCGCGCAGTCTCGGCGAGTTCCGCGGGGAGATCGTGATCACCGCCATGATCTTCACGCACTGCCGCTTCGCCTGCCCGCGCACCATGCAGGATCTGCAGGGCATCGAAGCGGCGCTGCCGCCGGCGCTGCGCGCGCGCGTGCGCTGGCTGCTCGTCTCCTTCGACGCCGAGCGCGACTTGCCCGCGCGCCTCGCCGAGTTTGCCCGCGAGCACGAACTGGACCCGGCGCGTTGGACGCTGCTGCATGGCGACGCCGACGCGGTGCGCCTGTGGGCGGCGGCGCTGGGCGTGCGCTACAAGCAGGCGCTCGACGGCGGCTTTGCGCACTCCAATCTCATCACCGTGCTCGATCGCGAAGGCCGCGTGGCCCTGCGCTTCGAGGGGCTCGGCGTCGAAGCGGGGCCGGCCGCGGCGAAGATCGCCGCGCTGGCGGCGCAACCGCGCTAAGGCGCCGCGTCCACCGCCAATTCGACCACGTGCAGGCCGGGATTGGCGCTGTTGCGCAGCATGGTGACGCGCACGTAACGGGCGTCCACCGGCGCGAAGCGGTGCGCGTACCCCGCGGCCGTCGCCGGGGCGGTGTTGGCGGCGGCGTCCACCACGCGCGTCCACGAAACCCCGTCGGCGGAGACCTCCACCCGATATTGATAGAAGCGCGCGCCGTCCCAGTAGGTCCACAAGCGGACTCCGCCGAGCGCGCGCACTTCCTCGAGATCGACCTCCAGCCACTGCGGCGCGCCGGAGGAGGAATCCCAGTAGCGCTCGAGTTCGACGCGCCCGTCCACCGCGTTTTCCGGCGGGAACTGCGGCAGATGATCGGAGGCGCGCACCGGCTTGCCGGTCGCCAAGCTCGGCTCGAAGCGCACGCGCCGGAATTCCAGGCGCAGCGGCGCGCCGACGACGGCGCCCTGCGCGTCGAAGCAACTCGCGAGCAGGACGCCCTCAGCGGTGATCAACACCGGCTCCGCGGCGGCGACCGGCTGCGCCACGCCGTCGTCGAAGGACCAGCGCACGCTCCAGTCCGCGCGCGGCGCCTCCAGGAAGACGCGCGCCTGCTGCGCGAACTCGACGCCCTCGTCCCAGGCGTTGCGCGGGCCGGCCGGCGGAAGCGCGCCCTCGATGCGCGCCAGCACCGGATGGCAGGCGAACTCGCGCCGCAGGGAGGCGCCCAGCGGCGTGCCGTCCGCCGCGCGCCCCTGCGCTTCCAGGAGCGTCAGGCCATGCGGACCTTCGCTCATGCTGACGCGTGCCTCCACGCCGGGCACGGCGCTCCAGACGCGCGCGCGCAACTCGCCGCGGTGCCAGTCTTCGCGCCCCGGCTGCACGCCGGCGTCCGCGCCGAGCCGTTCCGCCGCGACCACGCGCAGCGGCGAGCGCGCGGCCGCGAAGGCGCGATCGGCGGCGGCGCGGCGCCGGAGCAGGTCGTCGTCCGGCTGGCGCGCGCGCGTCCACAGGCGCTCGGCCACCAAGGGCAGGCGCGGCCGCAGCGCGGGCAACTCCATTTCCGGCGCCATTTCCCAGGAACAGAACAACCCGCCCAAGATCTGCGGCGTCGGCTCGAGCTGCATGCCGGCATAGGAGGGCGCATGCGGCACGAAGTGATCCCAGCGCCAGGGATTCCAACGCAAAGTCTCCGCGTCCGTGAAGCGCGGCCCGGGCGTCACGTACAGCGGCTTCCAAGAGGCGTTGATCAGCGAATAGCCGGCCGCGAGCAGGTTCTGCGGCGTTTCGTACATGGTCTCCCACGCGATCATCACCAGGCCGTCGCGCGCCAGCGGCGCGAGCCCGGGGCCGGCGCGAAATGATTCCCACATCAGGGTGGTCAGTCCGCGCGCCCGCACGATCGCGTGGATGCGGCGCAGGCCCTCGATGAAGAGCGCCTGCGGATCCGCGCTGCCCAGATCCCGCAGCGCCGGGGCGGTTTCCGGCGCCAACGCGATGCGCCCGAGCCACGCCTCGTCGCCGCCGACGTGAAAGAAAGGGGACGAGTGGAAGACCGCGGCGATTTCGCCGATCAAGGCGTCGTAGGCCGCGTAGACCTCCGGCTTGCCGAGGTTCACCACCCCGAGATCCAGCATCTGGCCGGTGGTCGGGTCGAGGGCGTCGAACAGTTCCGGCATGGCCCGGCGCAACGCGGTCGAATGTCCCGGGAACTCGAGCTCCGGAATCAGGGTGACGCCGCGCGCCTCGGCATAGCCGGCGAGCGCGCGCAGTTCGGTCTGGGTGTAGCAGCGGCCGGGAGTGGCGAGGCGCGGGTAGAGCTCGCTCGCGAAGGTGAAGGATTGGTCGTCGGCCAAGTGCAGCACCAACCAGCGCATGCGGTAGGCGGCGCACAGGTCCACCACTTCGCGCAGCTGCGGCAGCGGATGGAATTGACGCGCGACGTCCACCAGCAGGCCGCGCCACGCCATGGCCGGCGCGTCCTCGACGCGCACGCGCGGCACGATCAGGCCCGCCGGCGTGCGCTCGGCGAGCTGCAGCAGGGCGCCGGCCGCCCAGGCCGCGCCGCGCGCATCGCCGCCGCGCAGGCGAATTTGCGCGTCGCGGGTGTCGAGTTCGAAGCCTTCTTCCGGCAGTGCGGGGTCGAGCTCGAGGGCGATCTCGCCGGCCTCCGGGACCGCGCCGACGAGCACCTGCGGCGGCGCGCCCAGCAGGCAAGCGAGGCCCGTGGCGAGCGCCTCCGCCTGGGGGCGCAGCGCCGCCGCGGCGCAGCGGATGCGCGCGCTCGCCGGCAGGATCAGCCAACCCTCCTCGCGCTGCCAGCGCGCCGGCGCCGGCACCAGCGTGGGCGCGAGCGTCGCGCGCACAGCCTCGGCCAGCACCTCCGCGAGCAGCGCGTCGCCCGCCGGCAGCAGGTGGATGCCGTCGTAGGTCAGCCGTCCGGCGGGCGCGCGCGCGCCGTCGCTCTGCGCCAGCCGCGCCAGCATGGCGCCGCGGACGTCCGCGAAGTGCGCGCCGCTGGCGGCGGCGACGCGCTGCGCGGCGGCCGCATAGGCGGCGATCGCCGCGTCGTGGGGGTTCTCGCCCGGCGGCAACTCGCCCGCCAGGGCGGGAGTTCCCACCACCACGCGCGCCCCGGCGCTCTGGCAGGCGTCGACCACGCGCCGCAAATCCGCCGCGTAGCCTTCGAGACCCGGCGCGCGCGCCTGCAACAGGTCGTTGATGCCGAGCAAGATGACGCAGACGGTGGGGCGATCCGTCTCCAGAATCTCGCCCAGCGAGGCTTGAGCGTCGCCCCATTGCTCGCGGCCGGCGAGGATGTCGCCGGCGATCGCGCCGTTCAAGCCGCGATTGATCACCTCCGCGCCGCCGAGGCGCTCCGCCACCAGCGGCAGGAAGCCTCCTTGGTCGGTCATGGAGTCGCCGAGAAACAAGATGCGCTCGCCGGGCCTCGCGTCCTGCGCGATTGCCGCGGCCAGCAACAGGGCGCCGATCATTTGCCGCGCTGCAGTTCGATCTCGTTGAAGCCGATGCCGTCCGCGCCGTCGCGGCCGAGCGTGCGGTCCAGCACGCGGATCTCCAGGCTGCGGATGGCCTTCAAGGGCAGCGTGATCGTGGTCTTGCGGTCCGGATCCGGATTCATGTCGGCCTCGATGCCCTTCTTCTCCCCATTGATGCGCACCTCGACGCGCGTGACGCGCCCGCAGCGGGCGGCGTCGGGCGAGCGAAAATCGTATTGCTGGCTCAGAAGGAGGCGATCCGCCTTGACGACGCGCTGCAAATCCAGCCGGATCCACGGCTGCACGTCCGTGTCGCGGCAGCGCCAGCCCGTGGCCTGCAAGCCGTCGGCTGCGCGCGCCGCGGAGAAGCTCGCGTCCTCCGGTTCGCTCGAGGCGGTCGCGGTGCAGCGGTTCGCAGGCAGGAGATTGCGCGCCGGGTCGTCCGCGTAGGCCAAGCGCACCGGATCGTCCATGTCGAGAAAATCCGCCGCAACCTCGCGCGACAGCAGGGTGATGCTCGCCACCGGGTCGCCGGGCTCGCCGCCCGGCAGCAGCAGATCCACTTCGGCTTGGAAGGTCCAGGTGCCGTAGCGATCGAAGGCGAGCGGCATGGCCAGGCGCAGGCGCTCGCCCGCCTGACTGGCGTCGCCGGCGACGCTGCCGAGCGCGAAGCGCTCGCCGAAGGGCGGCCGGGCGAAGTAGCGCGCCGCGAGCACGCGCAAGCCGCCGCCCTCGTCCTCGTGCCAGCGGTAGCGCCGCAGCGCGTCTTCGCCGTAGCCGGCGATCCAGATGCTGGCCGGGCCGCGCGCCTGGACGCGCAGATCCACGTCGCCGTCGAAGGCCGGCGTCGCGGCCGCCGCCGCCGCTACGGATTCGGCGGGGGTGATCGCGGCGCGCCCGCCGGAGCTCGCGCGCGACAGGAACAGTAGCGCGAAGCAGGTGTTGGGCTGATTCGATTGCCAGTTGCCGGTGTGCT
>CAZDMB010000168.1:0-6086 GCA_964506175.1 uncultured Planctomycetales bacterium
GGAACTCCAGCCCGCGGCCGTCCTCGAGCCACCGCACTTGGACCGCGCCGGAGCGCCAGGCGCCGCGAATCTTGGCGCCGACCTCCTGGTAGCGGGCGTATCCCGGCAACTCCGGCAGCCGTCCCTGCGCCGGCAGGAGCGCGAGCAGGAGTCCGAGGCCGAACATGCCCGCCGCCGCTAGTCCTGCGCCGGCGCCACGGGCCAGAAGGGCGTGTTCGGCCGCACCGCCATGCCCTTGAACAAGGCCGCGGTGTCGTCGCGCACCGACAGCGCCAAACCGCCGGTCAGACGCCGCACGGTGAAACTCTTCTCCGGCACCGGGATGTTCTCGCCGTTCACCTCGAGGGCGCACTTGCCGTTGGCGCTCATGGAGAAGACGAAATTGAACACCTTGCTCTGCTCGTCGAGCGCGCCGCCGCCGACGTGGTCGGGCATGACCATGGCCACGCCGGATTGCGCGTCGGCCTTCTGATCCACCGTCCACAGGCCGACCGCGCTCTCGTCGTCGGCCGGCTGCTCGAAGGAGATCCAGATGTGCGGCCGGCCGCTCCGATCGAGGCCGAGCAGCAGGCGCGCGGCCTTGCCATCCACCTGAACCGTGCCGCGCACGTCGTAGGGGGGCGTCAGCCAGGAGAGCGCGCCTTCGTCGCAGCGCTCGTAGCCCGGCGTGTCGGGACCCTTCGGGTCGTAGAGCAGCAGGCCGTCGGGCTTGTACTCCACCGCGGTGACGAGGTCGCGCGCGCCCTCCGAGAGCTGCACGCGGCGGTTGCCTTCCGGGCCCTTGTTGAAGGCCGCCTGCCACATGCGCAGGTCCTGGCCGCTCATTTCGGCGAACTCGCCGGCCTGCGTGTTGAGTTCCTCGAACTCGACGCCGAGCGCGCGCTGCAGGTGCGCCGCGGTGAGGGCGGCCAGCACCGGCTGACCCGCGGCCAGCGCCTCCTCCATGACCCTGCCGGCGTCGGTGCGCGCCTTGCGCGAGGTGGCGCACACCCCGGTGACGACTTCCTTGGCGCCGTGATCCGCCAGCCAGTTCTCGGCGGCTTGCAAGGCGTCCTCGTTGCCGGTGGGCCACAGCAGTTCCCAGTGGAGGAACATCCAGTACGCCGCCTCCGCCAGGCGCTTGTCGCCGGCGTTGGCTTCGGCGAGCAAGCGATAGGTTTCCGGGTCCTCGGGACGTTTGGCGTCGGCCTGCTCGGCAGTGATGCGCGCGCGCTCCCAGTCCTCGGCGAGCAGGTAGCCGCGGCAGCGCGCCTGCAGCACGTCGGCGAATTCGTAGCCGGACTGCATCTCGCCGTAGAGCGAGTTGGTGAACTTCCGCCAGCGGTTCTCGAACGCTTCCCAATTGGGCACGTCGGGATCGGCCACGGCGTCCACGAACAGCTCCTTGGCTTTGTCGAGGGGCTGATCCTTCTCGTTCAGGCGGTTGCCCTCCTTGGAGTAGAACTCCAGGTACTTGAGGTAGGGCTCGCGATAGACGAGGCGCCCGGCCTTGCGCACGGCCTTGTAGTCCTGCGGGATCTCCTGGCCCGGCGTGATCGGCGTGCCGTAGACGCGGCGGTCGTTCTCTTCGTAGTTCAGCAGGAAGTACACCAGCGACCAGCCGTAGGAATAGAAGTCGCCCTCGTAGGAGAGCAGGCCGGTGCTGTCCGGGCCGGTGTTGCGCACGTGGCCGACCAGTTCCGCCAGGGTGTGGCGCTGATCGCTGTGCTCCAGCCACCACCACTCGCGCAGCCGGTGCTCGGCGACGTTGTTCTTGACGATCGTGCCGTCGGCCTTGAGCTGGCAGCCTTCGAAGTAGGAGGCGGTGCCCTCGTCGAGCCACACCGGCGTGTAGGCGCCCTTGCGCGCCACCTTCTCCGTCAGGATCGTCATGAACTGGTGGCTCGACTCGTGGAACAGCGTGAGCCACAGGTCCTCGCGCTCCATGTTGGGGTTGCCGTAGGAGCGGTCGTAGGCCGCCACCGTGTTGATGCCGGCCGCCCAGTAGCCGCCGATGGAATCGCTCGGCATGGCGCGGCCGAGCACTTCCTGCGAGAAGCGGTCGAAATCGGAGCGCTTGCGGTGCACCGCCAGACGCACCCGCGGCGTCTTCTTCTTGTAGTTGTAGACCTGCTGATAGAACTCGTAGATCTCGTCCATGGCCGATTGCACGGTCATGAAGAACTCGTACTCGAGATTGGTCTCGACGTCGTAGTACTTGGATTTCTCCTCGAAACGACTCTCCCAATCCTCGTGCTTGGCGTTCTGCTTGGCGATCCACGACGCGGACTTGCGCCGCACCTCGGCCGCCTGGAAGCCGCCGCCCGTGGCTTCCTGGCCGGCCTTGTCCACCAGCTTGTCCCATTCCGCCTGCAGCTGTTTGTCGGACGGATTCAGGTCCAGCAATTTGGACAGGAGGTGGCCGGCGAGGCGGAACTGCTTCTTGCCCATCGCCGTCCGCGTTGCCTTGAGCGTGGCGTCGCGCCAGGTGTCGATGATGGCTTCGCTGGCCTGCTTGGAGCGGCCGCCGTACTTGTGCGACCAATAGAGCCACTTGCCCCAGCGCAGCCGCGCCGCGTCGTCGCCGGCCTTGTCGGCGACGTCGAGCAGCAGCGCGTAGCCGTCGGCGTCGTAGGGACGCGTGGCGAGTTCGGACTCGGCGCTGGCGCGCGCCTCGTCGAGTTTGCCCTCGCTCAGGAGCGCGCGCGCGATCTCGAAGCCGGCGGCGGGCCGACCGAGCACGGGGGGCGGCGCCGCGGCGGGTTGGGCGGCGAACCAGGCGCAAGGCGCCAGCGCGGCCAGGGTGAGAAGACGGCGGAAAGCCATGCGGAGGCCTAGTCTAGTCCCCGCTCAACGGATGGTCGCGGCCGCTCAGCGCGCCGCGGCCGGCGTCAGAAAGCCGTAGCCGATCTCCTCCAGCCAGGCGTGCAGCACGTCCAGCGGCACCGCCAGCCCCATGTGCGTGATGACCTGCGGCCGGTAGGAGCCGTGCGTGTAGATCTTCGAGAACACGCCGACGAGTTCCAGCGAGTCGCCGAGGAACACGCCGCCGCCGCTGTTGCCGAAGTAGGCCGGGCTGGAGACCATCCAGTACGGCTGCGAGCCGACCTTCCAATCGGTGCGGGTGATCTCGCCGCGCGTGGCCTGGGCGGTGGTGCCGAGCGGGCAGCCCACCGTCCAGATCGGGGTGAAGGAGCTGATGCGCTCCAGGGCGGAGAGGGGAGCGAGGCTGGCCACCTGCCCCAGGTCCACCCGCGTGCGGATCTCGAGCAGCGCCAGGTCCGCCAGCAGGTTCTCCGCCACGAGGCGCGCATTGACCCGCACGTTCTCGGCCTGCAGTTGATCGAACACGCACGGGATGTCGATCTTCTTCAGGTCGGCGGAACTCGCGGCCACCGGCTTGCCGTAGGAGGCGCCGGCGTCGGCCAGGGAGTCGCCGCCTTCGTTGAGCAGGTCGCGCAAGACGTGCTGCGCGGTCCGCGCCAGGTAGTAGGGCCCGCGTTCGTCCTCCGCGTGCCACACCAGCACGCCGCTGCCCACCGACTCCGTGCCGTCGATCTGGAACACGGGGCGCAGGATGCGCTCGCGCAGGAAACCGGCTGCCGGCCCGCTGAGGTGCGCGAGATCGCTCGCGTTGGCCGCCACCGTGCTCTTCAGGCCCTCGACTTGCGCCACGCTCGAGTCCAAGCGCTGGCGCAGATCGGCCAGGTTCGAATCCGAGCGCTCGACCGCGGCGCGCGCCTCCGCCAAGGTCCCTTCCCACTCGTTCAGGACGATCTGCCAATCCTGCGTCGTGGCGAGCGACTGGCTGGACTCCGCCGCCGCACGCTTTTCCTGCGTGTCGCGCAACTCCGCCAGGGTGAGGGTCAGCTGGCGGATCTCGGCGTCCTGGTCGCGCAGGCGGGAGCGCACCTCGTGCAGGCGCGGGGCGGCCCAGACGACCGCGGCAAGGCCGAGGATCAGGCTCACCAGGGTGGTCCATCCGTGGCGGGGCGCAGGCGGCAATTTCATCAGCAACTTCCTAAAAAACGTTGACTCTGCCGAAGAATATGACCGAGTTTGAGGGGGCGTCGTGAAATTCCGGCGGGCGTTTCCCGGGGGGCCTGACGGCTACAATGAAGGGTCGGAAATGGCATACGCAAGCGTGGAAGAGGCCGTCGCCGCCATCCAGGGCGGACGGATGGTGATCCTGGTGGACGACCCCCGGCGGGAGAACGAGGGGGACCTGGTCATGGCCGCCGAGGCGGTCACGCCGGAGGCCATCAATTTCATGCGCAAGGAGGCCGGCGGCCTGATTTGCCTGGCCCTGGATGGCGCGCTGGCCGACCAGCTCCACCTGCGGCCGCAGGTGACGGAGAACACCTCACGCATGGGCACGGCCTTTCTCGAATCCATCGAGGCGCGGGAGGGGGTCAGCACCGGCATCAGCGCGGCCGATCGCGCGCACACCATTCGCACGGCGGTGCGCCCCGGGGCGCAGCCGCGCGACCTCGTGCGTCCGGGCCACGTCTTCCCGCTGCGCGCGCGCGACGGCGGCGTGCTCGTGCGCCCGGGTCAGACCGAAGGCAGCGTGGATCTGGCGCGCCTCGCGGGCATGAGTCCGGCCGGCGTCATCTGCGAAATCATGAACGAGGACGGCACGATGGCGCGCATGCCGGAGTTGGAGGTCTTCGCCGCCCGCCACCATCTGCCGATCCTGACCATCGCGGACCTGATCGAATGCCGCCGCCGCCGCGAGCGCCTCATCGAACGGGCGGTGACGGGAGTGCGCCTGCCCACGGCCCTGGGCGAGTTCCGCATGCATCTGTATCGTTCGCAAGCGGACGGCAAGGAGCACTTCGCCCTCACCTTCGGCTGGGAGGATGCGCCGGCCGATCCGCTGCGGGAGTTCCCGCGCGTGGAGGCGCCCGTCATGGTGCGCGTGCACAGCGAGTGCCTCACCGGCGATCTGCTTGGCAGCCTGCGCTGCGACTGCGGTCCGCAACTGCACGCGGCCATGGCGCAGATCGCCGAGGCCGGCCGCGGCGTGCTGCTGTACATCCGCCAGGAAGGGCGCGGCATCGGTCTCGAATCGAAACTGCGCGCCTACCACTTGCAGGACGACGGCTTGGACACGGTCGAAGCCAACGAGCGCCTGGGTTTTCCCCCGGACATGCGCGAGTACGGGGTGGGGGCCCAGATCCTGCACGACCTCGGAGTGCGGCATCTGCGGCTGCTGACCAACAACCCGAAGAAACTGGCCGCCCTCGAGGGCTACGGCCTGAACATCGTCGAGCAGTTGCCGATCCGTCCGCTCGTGCAGGAGCACAACGCCGGCTACCTGCGCACCAAGCGGGACAAGATGGGGCACTTGTTGCCGGATCTCGATCCTCGCGGAAGAGATGCCCGCGCGTAAGCGTCCCAAGGGGGTGCGCGCCGCCCTCTCTGCCGTGCGCTTGCCCCGGCCCCAAGCACCTTCCGACGCTCCGCCGGCCCTGCCGCTCGCGGACCCGCGGGTGGAGGCTCTGTTCCGGGAGTTCGCGCCCAAGGTCTACGCGCTGGCGCGGCGCTTCGGTTTCGACGCCGACGAGGCCGAAGACGGCGTCCAAGAGGTCTTCGTCAAGGTGCAGCGGCGCATCGCCACCTTCCGCGGCGAGGCGGCGCTCTCCACTTGGCTCTATCAGGTGGCTGTCAACGTGCTCCGCGATCACCGCCGGCGCACGCAGCGGCTGACGCGCGCCTTGCCCTTCGCCTCCGGTCCCGGCGGCTTCAGCGAGCAGGAGCCCGCCGAGCAGCGCCTCGAGGCGGCCACGCCGGCGCCGGGTGAAGAGGCGGTGCGCGGTGAGCGCAGGCAGCTCATCCGCGCGGCGCTCGATCGCCTGCCGACGCGCTTTCGCGAGGTCCTCGTGTTGCGCGAGTTGGAAGGCTGGTCCTACCGCGACATCGCCCGCGTGCTTGCATTGCCGCAGGGCACCGTGGAGTCGCGCATCTTCCGCGCGCGCGCGCGCCTGGCCGCCGAACTCAAGCGGCTGGAGGGCGCGCTGTGAGCCATCGCCCGCCCCACGACGCGCGCACCCGCGCCCGCCTCTCGGCCTGGTTCGACGGCGAACTCGGAGACGTGGAGGCCG
>CAZDMB010000169.1:0-6015 GCA_964506175.1 uncultured Planctomycetales bacterium
GGCTGGTCCGGGCGCAACTGCGCCAGCAGGCGTCGGCCGCCGGGCGTCGCCGCGCGCTCGGCGATCTGCGCCAGCACCGCCGGCCAGCCCACCGCGGCGAGCGTTTCTTCCGAGAATGCGGTGATTTCGGTCTGGCGCATGAAAGGCCGGCGACCCGTGCCTAGAATAGCCGCGCATGGAGAAGACCCGAATGCGCGGCGCGGCCGGCGTGCAGGATTCGATTCTAGACGCGATCGGCCGCACGCCGATGATCCGCCTGCCGCGGGGCTTCGATCCCGAGCTGCGCTGCGAAGTGCTGCTCAAGGTGGAGTTCACCAATCCCGGCGGCAGCGTCAAGGATCGCATCGCCCTGCACATGGTGCGCGAGGCGGAACGCAAGGGCCTGCTCAAGCCGGGCGGACGCATCGTCGAATGCTCCTCCGGCAACACCGGCTTCGGCCTGTGCCTGGTGGCCGCCGCGCTCGGCTACCGCATCACCATCGTGATCCCCGACAAGATGAGCCGCGAGAAGATCGTGGCCTTGCGCGCCCTCGGCGGCGAGGTCGTGATCGCGCCGTCGAACGTCGGTCCGGAGGATCCGCAGCACTACACGCAGATCGCCGGGCGCATCGCGCGCGAGCAGGGCGCGTGGTGGCCGAATCAGTATCACAACCCGGACAACGCCACCGCGCACTATCTGAGCACCGCGCCGGAGATCTGGGAGCAGGCGGGCGGACGGATCAGCTCCTTCGTCTGCGGAGTGGGCACGGGCGGCACGTTCACCGGCATTGCGCGCTACCTCAAGGAGCAGGATCCGGCGGTGCGCTGCGTCGGCGTGGATCCGCCGGGCTCCATCCTGCACGTCTACTGGCAGACCGGCCGCGTGCCGCCCTCCGCCCCCTATGCCGTCGAAGGCGTCGGCATGGAGGAGGTGCCGGAGGCCTGGGACAAGGAATTGGTGGATGATTTCCTCGTCGTCGAGGACGAGGAATCCTTCGCCGTGGCGCGCCGCCTGGCGCAGACCACCGGCATCTTCGGCGGCGGCAGCAGCGGCTTCGCCCTGGCCGGCGCGTTGCGCCACGCGCGCACGCTGCCGGCGGACGCGCGCGTCGTCGTGCTGCTCCCGGACTACGGCAAGTCCTACCTGTCCAAGGTCTTCAACGACGATTGGATGCGCGACCGCGGCTTCCTGCCCGGGCCCGCGCCGGCGCACGCCACGATCGGCGACCTTCTGCGCGAGCGCGAAACCGCGGCCGTCGGCCCGGGAGAGACCCTCGCCTGGGCGGTGCTGCAGGCGGGTGAGCGCGGCGTCCGGCCCTTGCCCGTGCGCGGTCCCGACGGCGCCTTGCTCGGCGTGCTCGACGAAGCCGCTGCGGTGCACCGCATGGCCGCCGGCGAGGATCTGAACCGGCTGTTCGTGCGCGATCATTTGGCGCCGGCGCCACCGGTGTTGGACGCCGCGGCGCCGTGGCGCACCGCGCTCGAGGCCTTGCGCACGCGCGAAGCCCTGCTCGTCCGGCGCGCCGACGGCGCCTGGGTGCCCCTCGACCGCCGCGATCTCCTCCAATCCCTGCGCCGGATGGCGCGCCGCTGACCCCGCCTACCGCCATGGATCCCGCCCATCCCGCCCCCGGTTTCGGCACGCGCGCCGTGCACGCCGGCTGGAAATCCGACCCCCTGACCGGAGCCGTGATGCCGCCGATCTACATGACCAGCACCTACGTGCAGGACGCGCCGGCGGAACCGCGCCAGGGCTACGAGTACTCGCGCACGCAGAACCCGACGCGCTTCGCCCTGCAGGACGCGCTGGCGGACCTCGAGGGCGGCGCCGCCGCCTTCGCCTGCGGCAGCGGCATGGCGGCCATCCACACCTTGCTGCTCACGCTGCAGGCGGGCGACCTGGTGGTGGCCGGCGACGATCTCTACGGCGGCTCGCACCGCCTGTTCCGCCGCGACGAGCCGTGGGTCGATCCCTTCTCGGTCACCGTCGAGCCGGGCGTCGAGTCCCGCTTCGGCCTGCGCTTCCTCTTCCTCGACACCTCCCAACCCGCGGAACTCGCGCGCCTGCCGGCGGACACGCGCCTCCTCTACCTCGAGACGCCCACCAATCCCCTGCTGCGCCTGACGCCGCTGGCGGCGGCGGTGGCGGCGGCGCGCAAGGTCGGCGCGGAGGTCGCGGTGGACAACACCTTCGCCACGCCGGCGCTGCAGAATCCGCTGGCGCTCGGCTGCGACTACGTCATCCACAGCACCACCAAGTACATCGGCGGGCATTCGGACGTCGTCGGCGGAGCGCTGATCGTGCGCGATCCGGCGCGGAAGGAGACGGTGTGGTTCCATCAGAACTCCGCCGGCACTTCCAACTC
Source organism: uncultured Planctomycetales bacterium (assembly GCA_964506175.1). Classification (GTDB taxonomy): domain Bacteria; phylum Planctomycetota; class UBA1135; order UBA1135; family UBA1135; genus JAQBVK01. The sequence goes on from CAZDMB010000169.1 coordinate 2,346, forward strand.
GCCCTTCGACTCCTTCCTCACGCTGCGCGGCCTCCGCACCCTCCACCTGCGCATGGAGCGGCACTGCGCCAACGCGCAGCAGGTGGCCGAGTTCCTCGCCGCCCACCCCAAGGTGGCCAAAGTGATCTATCCGGGGCTGCCCTCCCACCCGCAGCACGCCCTCGCCAAGGAGCAGATGCGCGGCTTCGGCGGCATGCTGTGCTTCGAACTGCCGGGCGGCGAGGCCCAGGCGCGCGCCGTGGTCAAGCGCTTGCAACTCTTCGCGCTCGCCGAGTCCCTGGGAGGCGTGGAGTCCCTGGTGGAGCTGCCGGCGCCGATGACGCACGCTTCCGTGCCCGCCGAACAGCGGCGCAAGATCGGCATCGCCGACGGCCTCGTGCGCCTCTCGGTGGGCGTGGAGGACGGCGCGGATCTGGTGGCCGACCTGCGGCAGGCGCTGGCGGCGGCCTGAAGCTCAGTCGGCGTCGCGCAGGGCGAGCAGGAGCGCCAGGTTGCGCTCCTCGACCGATTGCCGCAGCACGTTGCCGACCTTGAACTTGACGATCCGCTTGGCCGGAACCGGCACCTTCTCCATGGTCTTCGGATTCTGCGCGAGGCGGCCCGGGCGCTTGCGCACCTCGAACACGCCGAACTTGCGGAACTCCAGCCGGTTGCCGCGCACCAACTCCGTGGAAACCTCGTCGAGGAAGTGCTGGATCACGTCGCGCACCAGCACCTTGGTCTGACCGGTGCGGTCGGCGATGCGCTGGACGAGTTCGCGCTTGGTGATGGTTTGAGAAGAATCCTGCGGCATGATCGGCTGGGGGGACCAACGGGGCCGACGCTCCTAGACCCCGTCAGTATCGGGACTTGCGGCGATCCGTCAAGCCTTGGAAGTCTCCTCCAGCAGATAGGTGGCGGGCCCGAGGTTGACCGACTCCACGCGCATCTCCGCGCCGAAAACTCCCTGCTGCACGGGCGCCCCCGCAGCGCGCAAGGCGCCCGCGAACTGCTCCACCAGCAGGCGCGCGGGCGCGGGCGCCAGAGCGCGGGTGAAGGAGGGTCGGTTGCCCTTGCGGGTGTCGGCGGCGAGCGTGAACTGGGACACCAGCAGGACGGAACCGCCGACCTCGGCCAGCGCCAAATTGGTCTTGCCGGCGGCGTCGGCGAACACGCGCAGACGGACGAGGCGTCCGGCGAGTCGCAACGCCTGCTCCGTGCCGTCTCCCTGCTCGCAGCCGAGATAGACGAGGAGCCCGAGGCCGATCTCGCCGCAGACCGCGCCGGCGCTCGTGACGCGCGCCTGCGCGACGCGCTGCACCACCGCCTTCAAGGCTGCGGCGCTGTCGCGGCGGCGCGCAACTGCGACAGCCAGAACTCGGCCTGGATCCGGCGGAAGACGTCCTGCTCCTCCGGCAAGTTGGCGGTGTCGAGGTAGCGCTGCAGGTGGATCTCGGCCTGCTGCGGATTGTTCAGATAGTCGCGGAAGAGCAATCCGAGGTTGAAGTGCGCGAGGGCGTTGTGCGGATCGCGCTCGATGACCGCCGCCAGCAGATCGCGGGCCGCCACCGGCCGCCCGGCGGCCGCGTGCGCCGCCGCGCGCACGATCGCCGCGTCGGCGTCCTCTGCCGGCAGATCGGCCAGGAGTTCGAGCGCGCGCTCCGGCGCGCCGCTCGCGAGCTCCGCCTCGGCCACCTCCAGTTGCGAGCGCCGCGGGTCGTCGAAGGAGGACCAGGGCTCGGTGCGCTCGGCGCGCAGCGCCAAATCGGGGCGCGCGTACAGCGGCGCCAACTCGCCGAGCAGCCGCCAGCCCTCCGCCAGCCCCGGATACCGGTTGAGCAGCCGAATCAGGCGCTCGAGGACTTGCGACTCGCCGGCGCGCGCCTCCAGCGCGATCGCGAGCACCGCGGCCAACTCGAAGCCGGGATCCATGTCGAGCGCCTGGGCGACCAGCTCCGCCTGGCGCTCCTTGGTGTCCGCCACGCGCGCCGCGAGGTAGGCGTTGAGCGCGCTCGGCGCGGCAAGGAGACGCTGTTCGGCCACGCGGCGCACGGCCTCGGCGCCTTGCTGCTCCACGCGCAGATCCTGGATCAGCGCCGCGAGGCGAGCGTCGTCCGGGAAGCGGGCGCGGAGGTCTTCGACGCGCGCCCACCCGCCGATCGGATCCTCCCGCAGCCAGGTGAGCGCGCGCTCCAGCCGCGCCCATTGCCCCTCCTGACGGGCGCGGGCTTCCTGCACGGCGTCGGGCGACGGCAGCTCCGGATCCGATTGGAACAGACCGCAACCGCCGGCCAGGAGCGCCAGCCCGCAGGCGGCGACCCGTGAAGCGAGAGCGCGAGGGCGGCGCGACATCGGCACCGGGTGGAGCCTACAATCCGCGGCATGCCGACGGCGGCCCGGCTCGCTTGTGCCTGGTGGCTGGCCGCGGCCAGCTGCGCGGCGCCGAACGCGGAGTTGAACCTCGCGCCGTTCTTCGCGCACCAGACCCTGCCCGGCTGGGAGGCGGCGGAGTCCCTGGGCGGGGCGCTGCGCTACGAACACGACGCTGCGGCCACCACCTGGGCGGCTAGCCCGCTGCTCTGGCGGCGCGAGTTCGCCGACGGCCGGGTGGAGGCGGACTTCCTCTTCGCCCTCGGCCGGCGCTTCCACGACCCGGCCCGGCCGGTGACGCAGACGCGCCTTTTCCCGCTCGGCTGGTTCCGCAGCGAGGTGCGCGCGGATGGCGTCGAGGACAACGACTGGAGCCTGCTTTTCTGGCTGATCGGCGGCGGCACCAGCGAGGACGGCGAGAATTACTTCTGGGTCTTTCCCTTCGGCGGGCGCGGCGAGGACGTGCTGAGCTACGACGAGTTCGAATTCGTCCTGTGGCCGTTGTGGATGCGCAACAAGAAGGACGGGCGCACGAGCACGCACGTTCTGTGGCCGCTGTTCGGATGGCAGGACGGCACCGAGACCGGCTGGCGCTTCTTCCCCTTCTATGGCCGGGCCGAGGTGCCGGGAAAGTACCGGCGCAGCTTCGTGCTGTGGCCGCTGCTGCACTTCAACGAGGACGCGCTCGACCAGCGGGAGCCGCGCCGGGGTTGGCTGATGCTGCTGGTCGGCGGCCACTCCGAAAAGGGCGACTTCACCGCCAATACCCTCATCTGGCCCTTCATCCAGTGGGAGCGGCAGCCGAGCGAGGACTACCGCATGTGGATGCTGTGGCCGCTGATCAAGTTCGCGCATGCCGGCGGCAAGGAGGCGCGCGAAGTGCAACGCGTGCTGCCCTTCTGGGTGCATTACAAGGATCGCGCCACCGAGTTCATCAGCACCCTGTGGCCGCTGTTGTGGTGGCGCCGCGACCAATTGCAGGACGGCGGCGTGCGCAATGCCTGGTACGGGCTGCCGCTGTTCTTCGCCGCGCGCACCGCGTGGCCGGACGGCTCGCGCGCGCGCGAGACGCGCTTCTGGCCGCTGATGTCGGAGAAGCGCGCACGCGACGGCGCCGGCACCGTCCGCATCCTCGATCCGGGCATCCCCTACGTCCTCGACCAAGAAGTCGCCTCGCGCAATTTCGGCTTCCTCTACGAGATCTGGTCGCGCAAGGACGCCCCGCCGCCCGCGCCCATCACGCGCCATGATCGCGCCTGGCTCGGCCTGTATCAGGCGACCGAAGGCAGCGGCCATCGGCGCGCCTCCGTCGCCGGCCTTG
>CAZDMB010000170.1:0-3173 GCA_964506175.1 uncultured Planctomycetales bacterium
GAGACCCAGCTCGAGACCGACCGCCGCCTGATCGACCAGAAGATCAGCGACCTGCGCGCGAAACTCAAGGAGATCGAGGCGCGCCGCCACCGCGAGGCCCTCGCCCGCGAGCATCCCGAAGTGGTGTCGCTCGTCGGCTACACCAATGCCGGCAAGTCCTCGCTGATGAACCGCCTCACCGGCGCCGACGTCTACGTCGCCGACCAATTGTTCGCCACCTTGGACACGCGCGTGCGCGCCTGGCGCCTGCGGGACCGCCGGCGGGTGCTCCTCGCCGACACCGTCGGCTTCGTGCGGGATCTGCCGCACCACTTGGTCGCCTCCTTCCATGCCACGCTGGAGGAGACCCTCAACGCGGATCTGCTGCTGCAGGTCGCCGACGCCAGCGATCCGGACCTCGAGGCGCATCTGCGCGCCGTCGAGCGCGTCCTGCAGGAGCTCGGCGCGGACGCCATTCCGCGCCTGCTGGTTCTCAACAAGGCCGACCGCCTCGACGCGACCGCGCGTCAGATGCTGATGCGCGCCCACCCCGAAGGTCTGCTGGTGGCGGCCCGCGACGGCGAAGGCCTCGACGCGCTCGACGCCGAAGTCGCGCGCCGCTTGGACGCCTGGTCGCTGCGCTTGGCGGTCGAACTGCCGGCGGCGGCCGGACGCGAACTCTCCGAGGTGCGCAGCGTCGCGCGCATCGAGGCCGAGGCTTGGCGCGGCGAGACCTGGTGCGCCGACATCGTGGTGCCGCCGCGCCCCTGGCAGGCATTGCGCTCCGACCTGGAAAAGGCCGGAGGCGCGTGGCGCGTGCGCTGAGCGCCCCCGTCGCGAACGCTGCAGGTCCTAGTTGCTCTTGGGCGCCGGATAGCCGGCGAGACTCGGCAACTTCAACTTCTGGCCGACCTTCAGCGCGCTCGGATCTTTCATGCCGTTGGCCTTGGCCACGTCGGCGACGAGTTCCTGCGGAGCCGTGCCATAGGCGCGCTTCACGATCTGGTAGAGGGTGTCGCCGCTCTTGACGGTGTAGGCGCGGTCCGCCGTCGCCGGAGCGGCGGCTGCGGGCGGCGTCACGGGCGCCGGTGGCGGCTTGACCTCATTGGCCGCGGTGGGCGGCTCCTTCGGATCGCCGTTGGTGGCCTGCTCGTGCGGGTTGCGCAACACCGCTTCGCTCGGCAGGGCGAGGTCGCCGCGGCCGGAGGACGCGGGCGCGGCCACCGGGGGAGCATGGTCGGGCGCCGCCCCCGAGTTCGTCGCGGGAGCTGCACCGAAGGTGGCGATCCCCAAACCGGGATCGGTCTGCAGGGCGCCGTTCGGATCGCCGTCAGCGGAGCGGGTGGTCTTCCACCACACCCCTCCGGCGATCGCGAGCATGAGCGCGGTCAGGAGCAGGAGCAGGCGCATGGGCGCAGCCTAGCGGCCGGAAGTCCCGCGTCGCAAGTCGGCGGCCGCGGCCGGACGGGGCGGGGGCGCGGGCGCCGCGAACGGCCCGCCGCGCCCCCGTCCGTGCCGGCGGCTAGGCGCGCGCCGCTTCCACGGCGCCCGGCTTCACGCCGTCCGCGACGCGGTGCTTGCGCGACCAGCGGTCGAAGCCGATCAGCAGCGGCGTCGCCACGAACATCGTGGAGTAGGTGCCGATGAACACGCCGATGATCATCGCCAGCGAGAAGCCCTCGAGCACGTTGTGGAAGGGCTGGTTAGTGAAGAACAGCACGACCACCACGAAGAACACCGTCAGCGAGGTCAGGATCGTCCGGCCCAGGCACTGGTTGATCGACAGGTCGATGATCTCCGCGTACGGCTTCTGCGGCATCTTGGGAATGTTCTCCCGGATGCGGTCGAAGATCACGATCGTGTCGTTGAGCGAGTAACCGATGATCGTCAGGAAGGCGGCGATGATCTCCAGGTTGATCTCGACGTCCACCCAGCCGAGGGCGTCCACCACCGCGAGGGCGCCGAGCGAGAACAGCACGTCGTGTAGCACCGCCACCACCGCGGCGAAGCCGTAGCGGTACTCCCTGAAGCGGAACGAGATGTAGATGATCGTGAGGATCAGCGACAGCAGGATCGCGCGCACCGCCTTGGTCTGGATCTCGCCGCTGACGCGCGCGCCGACGGCGTTCTTCTCGGGGAAGGCGGCGATCTCGTCCACCTGGCCGTCGGCGCCGGTCGGCAGCCAGCCGGCCAGATTGGCCGTCAACTCGGCGATCATCTCGGCGGTCGGATCCTTGCCGGCCTGCACCGTGCTCAGGTTCTTCAGCGCGGCGCGCTGCTCGGGCGTGAGCGTCTTCTTGACCTGGTAGGCGAGGTACTTGCCGCCGGCGTCCTCGCTGGCGCCGATGCCGACCACCGCGTAGCCCGGCAGCCGGTCGCGCACCTGCGTGATGTCCTGCGCGGCGGTCAGATTGATGCGCGCGGTGGTGCCGCCGGCGAAGTCGATGCCGGCCATGTCCTGCGCGCGGGCGGCGAACACCGTCAGTCCGGCGACGATCGTGCCGATCGAGAAGGCCGCAGCCAGCCACTTCTTGTTGAGGAAGCCGATCTTGGTCTCGCGCGCGAGCAGGTTGACCATCTTGGCTTCCTTCACCGACTTGGACACGAACACCAGGTGGTGCAGGATGATCTTGCTGAACACCAGCACGCTGAACATCGTGGTCAGGATGCCGATCGCGAGGGTCGCGGCGAAGCCGCGCACCGGACCGGTGCCCACCCCGTAGAGCACGGCGGCGGCGATCAGCGTGGTCAAGTTGGAGTCCACGATCGCCGACAGCGCGTTCTCGAAGCCGTTCTTGTAGGCCTGCGCCAGATCCCGGCCGCGCGTGACCTCCTCGCGCAGGCGCTCGAAGATCAGGATGTTGGCGTCCACCGCCATGCCGATCGTCAGCACGATGCCGGCGATGCCGGGCAGCGTCAACGTGGCGCCGGTGAAGTAGATGGCGCCCATCAGCAAGAAGCCGTTGAAGCCCAGCGACAGCGAGGCCACCAGGCCGTTCAGCCGGTAGTACCACAGCATGAAGGCGATGACGATCAGCGCGCCGATCAGCGAAGAGCGGAGGCCGGCGGCGATCGAGTCCTTGCCGAGCGAGGGGCCGATGACGGTCTCGTTCTGCAACTCCGGCAGCACCCGCAAGGAGCCGGTGCGCAGGGCCGTCACCAGTTCGCTGCGCTCCTTCTGGCTGAAGCCGGAG
>CAZDMB010000170.1:3183-4213 GCA_964506175.1 uncultured Planctomycetales bacterium
GCGCTGAACACTTCGTTGTTCAGCACGATCGCCATCGGACGATTGGTGTACTCGTCGGTGAAAGCGGCGAAGGCGGTGCGGCGGTCCTCCTGGAATTCGAAGGCCACGGCCGGCAGGCCGAGTTGGTCCATCCTCGGGCCGACGTACTGCAGCTCCGCGCCGGTGAAGTCCCAGGACTCCGAACCGGTCAGACTGGGGCGCAGTTTGGACTGCACCAGCAGCGGCACGCAGCCGCTGACGCCGCCGTAGGTGGACTCGAGCGCGGCCTCGCTCTCGCGCAACGGCACCCAGATGATCTCGGGGCGGGGGCCGCCCTCGTTCTCCGGCACGCGGTTGAAGGCGCTGCGGTCCTTGGCCGCCGTCAACTCCGGATGCGCCGCCACCCAGGCGGTGAATTTGGCGCGCTCGGCGGTGAGGCCGACGTCGTCCGTATCGGCGGCGACGATGCGGAAATCGAGCAGACCCTGGTTCAGCATCAGGCTCTTGATCTGGCCGAGCAGCTCCTGATCCTTGCCGGGCACCTCGATCACGATCTGGTTGGTGCCTTGCGGCACCACCGGAATCTCCTGGACGGAAGTGGCGACGCGGCCGGCGAACACGTCCGCCATCTGCTGCAGCAGCAGGCCCGTGTTGCTCAACTCGCCCTTGCTGAGGACGCCGTCCTCGACGGCCTTCTCGAAGTCGAAGGCGTAGACGAGGCGCGCGCCGCCCTGCAGGTCCAGGCCGAGATTGAGCTTGCCGGTGAAAATCGCGAAGAGCGCGAGCAGGGTGAAGAAAATCACTCCCGCGATCTTGCGGCCGTAGTTCGTGATCATGGAATGGGCTCTAGAGCTGAGCGCTGCGGCCGCCGCGTTCGCGGAGGAAGAACAGCTTGGCGCGCCGCGGGCGCTTGATGGGGCCGCGCTCGACGACGACGTTCACGACCAGCGGGCTGTGCAGCGGGAAAGTCCGCTCCACGCCCTCGCCTTGCACGATGCGGCGCACCGTGAAGGTGCGGCCGACGCCCGCGCCCTTGAGGGTCACGACCTGG
>CAZDMB010000170.1:4223-5998 GCA_964506175.1 uncultured Planctomycetales bacterium
GCCGGTGAAGGGCTGCACGCGCTCGTTCTTGCCCTCGCGGATGAGGTAGTCCACGCGCACGACGTCCCCGACCTGAAAGGCGGGAACGTCCTTCTTCAAGGACGGCTGGGAGGCTTCGCGGAGGACGTGGTCCATGGCAGTGTCAGGCTTCGGGAGACGGGGACGAGGAATCAGGCGGAGTGCGGCCGTCGAGCAGATCGGGGCGCCGCTCGGAGGTGCGGCGCCGCGCCTGCTCTGCGCGCCAGCGGGCCACCGCCGGGTGGTCGCCGCTGCGCAGCACTTCCGGAACGGGCATGCCCCGGAACTCTGGCGGTCGCGTGTAGTGCGGGTGATCGAGCAGTCGCGGGTCTTGGAAGGATTCGGACGCAGCGCTGTCCTCGTCGCCGAGGGCTCCGGGCAGGAGCCGGGTGGCGGCCTCGAGGACGCACAGCGCGGGCAGTTCGCCGCCGCACAGCACGAAGTCTCCGATGGAGATTTCGTCCCACTGCAGGCCCAGGCGGATGCGCTCATCGAACCCCTCGTAGCGGCCGCAGAGCAGCAGCAGGCGCTCTGCCTGTGCGAAGTCGCGGGCGCGGGATTGGGTGAACGGCGAGCCGTCGGGCGTCAGCAGGATGCGGCGGGCGGGACCGAAATTGGCTTCGACCCATTCGACCGCGGCAAAGATCGGCTCGGGCTTCAGAACCATGCCCGGGCCGCCCCCGTAGGGACGGTCGTCCACGTGCTGATGACGGTCCGTCGCGAAGCGCCGGAAGTCGAGCAAGTGAACACGGAGCACGCCCGCCCGCTGTGCCCGGCCCAGGATGGACGCCTGGAGGTAGGCCTCCAGGGCTTCCGGGAACAAGGTCAGCAGATGGACTTCGAGCATCCCGGAACCCCCGGGAATTGGGCCGCACAGGATACCGGGCCCCGGACAGGGCGGCAAGGAGGCCTGCCACCTCCTTGCTAGGATCCTGCGGTGTTCACGGGCCTGGTGGAGGGGGTCGGCACGGTGCGCGCGCTCGTCGCCGGGGCGGCCGGCCGGCGCCTCACGGTGGATCTGGGCGCGCTTGCGGAGGGGGTGCGCCACGGGGATTCGATCGCCGTGGCGGGCATCTGCCTGACCGTGGTCGCGCTGGAGGGCGCGGTCGCGGCCTTCGACGTTTCCGCTGAAACCCTCCACCGGAGCCACGTGCGAGCCTGGAAGGCGGGGATGCACGTGAACCTGGAGCGCAGTCTGCGCCTCGGCGACCGCCTGGGAGGGCATTTCGTGACCGGCCACGTGGACGGAGTGGGGCGCTTGGTGCAGCGGGATGCGGCCGGAGGCTTCACCCGCGATCGCTACGAGGCGCCCCCGGAGTTGCGCCCGCTCCTGGCCGAGAAGGGCTCGGTCTGCGTGGACGGCGTGAGCCTCACCGTGGCGGCCTTGGAGCCGGAGGGCTTTGCCACGGCCCTGATCCCGGAAACCTTGGCGCGCACGACGCTGGGTCCCCTGCAGCCAGGCGATCCGGTGCATCTGGAGGCGGACCTGATCGCCAAGCACGTGGCGCGCCTGCTGGGCGCGGCGGTCGCGCCGCCGCCCGCCTGAGCTCCGTTCCGCGCAGGCGCGCTCCAGCCGCCGCTATTCTGCGGCGCTCCCTTGCTGCCCGCCGCCCTCGCCCTCCTGCTCGCCGCCCAAACTCCGCTCTCGACGCAGAGCGGGGACACCAAGATCACGCTCGGGGGCGAGTTCCTCGGACGCCTCGAGTACCGCAACGACGCCGATCTGAGCGCCCCGGCCACCCAGACGGAGGACGTCG
>CAZDMB010000171.1:0-5980 GCA_964506175.1 uncultured Planctomycetales bacterium
TCCATGAATTCGCTGATGATGATTTCGGCCATGGGTCTTCGCTCTCGGGCGCCCCGGCAGGGAGATTCACCCAGTCCCAGCGGGCCACCGGCTCCACTTGGGACAGCCAACCGTTCCGCGCCGCGGCGCGATAGGAAAACTGCACCCAGCCGCCGGAGCGGTCGTTGGCGAAATCCACCGCGTCGGGCGTGCCGAACAGATAGGTGGTGCGGTCCACCTGCGAAGACACCCACTCCGCGTCGATGCGCACCATGCCTGCGTCTTCGAGATTCAACAAGGCGGACACGTCGCCGGCGACGAGCGAAGCGTTCAGGTTTTCCTCGCTGGCGCCCTCTGCCAGCACGCCGGTGCTCATTGCCGACACGCCGAACTCCAGCCAGGAGACGGGCAGCACGGACACGCGGCCGCCGAAGGCCTTGTCCTGCGTGCCGTCGGCCTCCGGATCCCAGTGCAGGAGTCCGGCTTCCTCGGGCTCGTCCATGCCGGAGTTGAGCTCGGGGCCGTTGGCCACGAAGGCGGCGTAGCGCACGAGCGTGCTGCCGACGTTGACGCCGCCGCGCACCTGGGCGCCCAGCAAGGAGGCGGGCACCAGGCCCTCGTGTCCGAAGCCGAGCGGCGCGTCCGGCAAGCGGTTGATCCAGTCCGGGTGGTAGCGCTCGTTGAAGATGCCGAAGGGCGACAGGAACTGGCCGGCGGCCACCGTGGCGCTGTCGCACAGGGAGTAGGAGATCTGCGCGTACTCGAGGGAGGCGCCGCCGCCGGCATGCTCGCCGGTTTCCCCGGCCTCGAACTGGAACTCCGCCTCAGCCAGGAGGCGCTCGTCCAGGCGCCAGACGAGAATGGGATTGAAATGGGCGCTGAAGGAGCTGGCCGGGCCGTCGGTGTCGGCGAAGGTGGCGCTCATGTAGCCGGAGATCAGCCAATCCTCCGCAGGGCTTCTCCAAGAGGAGGCTGGAGTTTGGGGAGCGGCGACGGAGCGGGCGTCCTGGGCCGCCAATGGCGCCGCCAGGAGCAGGGCAGCAGGAAGAAAGGAGTGCAGAGCAACCATGGTGGGGTAGGGAGGGAGACGAGAGAGATCCTGGCGGAGTTTCGCAATTTCAGCCCCGATCCCCTCATTTTTCTGGGGAATTTTCTTGTTCCGGAGCGCGTTCTCTCGCCACGCTCATCGGCATCATGGTCACACTCACCGCCCTCTGGCTTCCCATTTTGTTGTCGGGTGTCGGCGTGTTCTTCCTGTCCGCGCTGATGTGGATGATGATGCCGCATCACAAGAAGGACTTCTCGCGCCTGCCCGACGAAGACTCCGTGATGCGGCTCCTGCGCGCGCAGAATCCCGCGGGGCAATACTCCTTCCCGCATTGCGATGGTCATGCGGGCATGAAAGACCCCGCGTGGCAGGAGAAGATGAAGACCGGGCCGGCCGGCCTGCTCTACATCATGCCCCCGGGCGGGCACAACATGGGGTCCGCGATGCTGAAGTCCGTCGTGCACAACCTGCTGGTGGCGGTCCTCGTGGCCTACGTCGCCGCGCACGCGCTGGCGCCGGGCGCCGAGTATCTCGCCGTGTTCCGCATCGTCGGCGCCGTGACGATTCTGGCGTACGTCGGCGGCCGCTTCGCGGACGCCATCTGGATGGGCCACACCTGGCGCTCCGTCTGGATGCAGGCGGTGGACGGCGTGGTGTACGGCCTGTTCACGGCCGGAGTCTTCGGCTGGCTGTGGCCGTCCGCAGCCGCCGGGCTCTAGGGCCCGCAAAGCCCGGCGCGGCGCTTCAAGAGGGCATCCCGCTTTTGCCGATGAGGCGCGGATGCCCCAGCCCCCCGTCGTTCTGCTTCACGGCATGTGGAGTCGTGGCAGCACGCTCGACGCGCTGCGGCAAGCTCTGACGGCGCGCGGCTACCCGGTGCTCGCGCCCACGCTGCCGCTGCATCCGGTGCAGAGTCCCGCCGAGCTGGAGGCGCTCGGCCGCCTGTCGCTGCGCGACTACGCCGCCGCGCTGAGCGCCACGATCCAGGCCGCCAAGTTGCCGACGGCGCCGGTGTTGATCGGCCACTCGATGGGGGGCCTGCTGGCGCAGATGCTGGCCGCGCGCATGCCGGTCCGTGCCGCCGTGCTGCTGGCGCCCGCGCCGCCCGCCGGGATCCACCTGGTGCGTCCCCGCAACTTGTGGCACATGCGCAAGGTGCTGACCACGCCGGCCTTCTGGCGCAAGCCGCAGATGCCCAGCGCCGACCTCGCCCAAGCGGCGCTCTTCGCCAAGGTGCCGCCCGGACGCAGCGCCGAGTTGCGCGCCGCATTGTTGCCCGAATCCGGCCGCGCCTACGCCGAGATCGTGTTCTGGTGGGCGGATCGCGCGCGCGCCGCGCGCGTGGACGCCGGCCGCGTGCAATGCCCCGTGCTGGTGGTCGCCGGCGGCGACGACGCCATCATCCCGCTCGCGGTCGCGCGCCGCGTCTGTGCGCGCTATCCGGCGGCCGAGATGCTGGTCCTCCCCGGACGCGGCCACTGGTTCTTCGAGGAACCCGGCGCCGACCAGGTGTTCGCGCGCGTGCTCTCCTGGTTGGACCTCGTCTGCGCCGTGACGGACGCGACCGGCGCGCCGCGCGCCGCCGAGCCGCGCGCCCCGGCTCCGGCCTCCGCCTAGAATCTGCGGCGTGCCCGCGCCCGGCGAATCGCTGCGGTTGCGCGCCGCCTCGCCGGCGGACGCGCCGCTGATTCTCTCCTTCATCCAGGAGCTCGCGGCCTATGAGCGGCTGGCGCACGAAGTGCGGGCCACGGAGCCGGCACTGCGCGCGCACCTCTTCGGCGAGCGGCCCGCCGCCGAAGTGTTGCTGGCCGAGTGGCAAGGGCAGCCGGCCGGGTTTGCGCTCTTCTTCACGACCTTCTCCACGTTTCTCGGCAAGCCCGGCCTGTGGCTCGAGGACTTGTACGTGCGCCCGGCGATGCGCGGCCACGGCATCGGACGCGCCTTGTTGGCGGCGCTGGCGCGCACCGCGGCGGCGCGCGATTGCGGCAGGATCGATTGGGCCGTGCTCGACTGGAACGAGCCGGCCAAGGGCTTCTACCACGGACTCGGCGCCCGCGTGTTGGAGGACTGGCGCACGTGGCGCCTCACCGGAGATGCGCTGGCTGCCTTGGGGGCGTAAGTTCAGCGGCGGCCTGCCGCGCCTGGCCTGGGCGCTGGGCTTCGTGTCGCTGCTGGCCGACGTTTCCTCCGAGCTCGTTCATCCGCTGCTGCCGCTCTTCGTCGTCGGCGCCCTGGGCGCGCCGGCCACCATGCTCGGCCTGATCGACGGCAGCTCGGAGGCGCTCGTGCATCTGACCAAGGCCTGGGCTGGCTCGCGCAGCGACCGTTCGCGCCGCCGGCTCTCGTACCTGCGTTGGGGCTACGCCCTGCCGATGCTCGGCAAACTCATCCTGGCCGCCGCCACTTCGTGGCCCGCCGTGCATTTTGGACGCTTGGTGGACCGCCTCGGCAAGGGGTTGCGCTCCGCGCCGCGCGACGCCCTGCTCGCGGACGCCGCTCCAGCAGGCCGGCGCGGCGCGGTGTTCGGGTTGCACCGCGCCCTGGACCACACCGGCGCATTGCTTGGCGCCGGCGGCGCCGTCGTCCTGCTCGCGCTCGACTGGCCGCTGCCACGCATTTTTCTGCTGGCGGCGGTGGTGGGACTCGGCGCATGGGGTCTGACCCTGCGCCTCGCGGAGCCGGCAGCGTCGGTCCCGGCGACAGCGGCGCCGGTCGCGCCCTTTCCGCGCGCCTATTGGCAAGCCCTCGCGCTGCTGCTGCTGCCGGCGGCCGGTCAATGCGGCGTGGCCTTCGTGCTGCTGCGCATGAGCGAGCGCGGCTGGCCCCCATGGCGCGTGGTCGCGGCCTACGCCGGCATCTACGCGATCGCCGCGCTCGCGTCTTCGCCTTTCGGCGCGCTCGCCGACCGCCGCGGCCGTCGTCTTGCCCTCGCTTGCGGCTGGCTGGCCTTCGCGCTCGCCGATCTCGGGCTCGCCCGTCCCGACTTCCTCGGCCTCGCCCCGCCGCTGCTGCTCTACGGTCTCGCCGTCGGCGCCAGCGAGAGCGCCGCGCGCGCCTGGCTGGCCGATCTCTCGCCGCCGGAACGCCGTGGCGCAGGCCTGGGCTGGAGCGCGGCCTTGCTCGGCTTGGCCCAGGTCGCGGGCGGGATCGGCGCGGGTCTCCTGTGGGATTTCGGCGCGCCCTCCCGTCCTTTCGAACTCGCCGCCGCGGCCTCCCTGGTGGCGGCGGCTTGCTTGCCCTTGCTGGGGCGCAACGCACCGCGCGCCGCATCGCCGAGTTGAGCGCGCGTGATTGCGCCCCCTAGGCGAACAACCGGTCGCTGAGGGCGCAGTGGCGCGCGTAGGCGTCGGCGAGCGCGGCGTCCGGCTGCGGCTCCACGCGCTCCGGCTCCATGCGCGGGGGCTGCGCGGCGATGAACTCTGCCACGCGCGTCCCCGTGGCGGCGGCCGCGGCCTGCAGGGCCCCGCCGAGCGCGGCCGTTTCCGTCTCCTCCGGAAAGGACAGCGGCGCGGCGAAGAGGTCGGCCAGGATGCGGCGCCACAGCGGATTGCGCGCGCCGCCGCCGACGACGCGCAGGTCGCGCGCGGCGAAGGGCAGGTGCTCCATGCCGCGGCGCAAGGCGAAGGAAGCGCCCTCCAGCGCGGCGCGGTACAGCGCCCCCGGGCGCAGGCCGCCGGCGCTCAAGCCGTGCAGCACGCCGCGCGCCTGCGGCCAGTTCGGCGCGCGTTCTCCGGCCAAATAGGGAAGGAAAAGAAGGCCGCTCACGCCGCTCGGCTCCGCCAGCGCCAAGCGCGTGAGCGCGGCATGGTCGAGGCCGAAGGCGCGGCGCACTTCCTCCGAGGGCGTGGTGCAGTTCATGGTGCACCACAGGGGCAGCCATTGGCCGGTGGCGTCGCAGAACGGGGAAACGAGCCGCGCATCGTCCTGCGGGCACCGCGCGGCCGGTCCGAACAGGGTGCCGGAAGTGCCGAGGCTGCACACCAAGACGCCCTCGCGCACCGCGCCCGCGCCGAGCGCGGACATCATGTTGTCGCCCGAACCCGCCGCAACGCGCGCGCCGCGCGGGATGCCGGTGCGCGCGGCGACCGCCGCGCGCACCTCGCCGACGATCGCCTCGGGCTCGAGCAGCGGCGGCAGCCAGGCCGGATCCAGCCAATCCGCCCCGCGCGGAACGTCCCAGGCGCGGGCGCGGGGGTCGTAGTAGCCGGTGCCGCTGGCGTCGCCGTGGTCCGTGGCCCGGCGCCCGGTCAGCCACAGGTTCACGTAGTCGTGCGGCAGCAGGACGGCGCGCACGCGGCTGAAGTGCTCCGCCTCATGGGCGCGCAACCACGCCAGCTTCGGCGCGGTGAATCCCGCCGGCACCGCGCGCCCCGTTTCGGCGCTCACGCGGACGGCTTCGGCCGTGCATTCCGTGTCGCACCAGAGCTTCGCGGGACGAATCGGCCGGTCCTGCGCGTCCAAGACGACGCAGCCGTGCTGCTGACCGCTCACGCCCACCGCTTCCACGCCGCGCAAGCCGTCCTGCGCCGCCAGCGCCGCCAGCGCGCGCTCGACGGCGGCAATCCAGTCCTCGGGCTGCTGCTCCGCGGCGCCCGGGCGGCCCACGGGCAGCAGGGAAAGCGGCGCGGCGGCCCGCGCCGTCACTTCCCCGCGCGCGGCGTCCCACACCAGGGCCTTCACGCCCTGCGTGCCGACGTCCAAACCCAGGAAGCGGCTCATGCGAAGCATGGTAGTTTGTCCGCATGCTGAAGTGCCGCCTGCTCTTGCTCCTCGTCGGCGCCGCGGCCGCGTGCCATGAGCCCCCGCCTCCTCCCGCCGCGGGAGCGGCGCGCCCGGCGCCCGCGGGCGGCGCGCCCGAGCGCGTCTGGTCCTTCGAGGACCCGGCCCTGCCGGCCGACTTCGCCGCGGAGGAGACCACTTCCACGGGCGCTCCCGGCCGTTGGGAGTCTGCGG
>CAZDMB010000172.1:0-5969 GCA_964506175.1 uncultured Planctomycetales bacterium
TGCGCACGGCCTGGGCTCGTAGGAGGCTCATGGAAGCAGCGGGTACGGGGACGATGCCCGTTCGGGGCTCCGCTGGTTAGCGGGGCCGGTCAGGGAGGCAACATGATAGGGATGGCCTCCCCTGGGTCAAGAAATCGACCCCCTTCTAGGGCACCGGGCACCACTGGCCCAGCAGGGCGGGCGCGGTGCAGCCGGTGGTGCTGGGCCAGGTGGCGGGCTCACGCAGGAGAAAGGCGTCTCCGAGCAGCGCGAACGCCACCGCCTCGCGCAGTCCCCCGTCCCCGGCGAGATCGCCCGGAGCGGCGAGATCCGCGTAGCGGCACAGCCGGGACGGTCCTCCGAGGTGGCGCGCGAGAGCCGCCACGAGGGCCGGATTGTCCACGCCGCCGCCGCAGAGGTGGACCAGCAGGCCCGGCGTGGCGCCGGCGGCGCGCAAGGCGGCGGCCACCGACCAGCCGGCGAAGTCCGCGAGCGTCGCCAGCAGATCCTCCAGGCGCGCGCCCGGATTCCGCTCCCGCACGCCGCGCGCGAGCGCGCCGCCGAAGCGCTCGAGGCCGGTGCTCCGCGGCAGCGGCCGCGCAAAGAACGGATCCTCCCGCAGACGCGCGCTCTCGCGCGGCAGGACCCGGCCCGCCATGGCGAGGGCGCCGTCGCGATCGAAGGCCGCGCCCGTGACGGCCTGCACAAGGGCGTCCAGCGGCCCGTTCGCGGGACCGCAGTCGGTGGCGACGGGCGGCTCCTCGCCGCGGAGCAAGGTGAGATTGGCGATCCCTCCTAGGTTCACGATGGCCAGCGACGGCGCCCGCCGGCGGTGGAGCACCCAGTCGGCGTAAGGGGAGATCGGCGCGCCCTGGCCGCCGCGGGCGAGGTCGCCCCAGCGAAAGTCGCCGATGACGGGAGCGCCCAGTTCGCGCGCGAGCACCGGCAGCGCGCCGACCTGCAGGGTGCCCCCGGCGGGGTCGCCGTCATGGTGGAACACGGTCTGACCGTGACTCGCGGCGGCGGTCAACTCCGCGGCCGTCAGCCCCTCTGCCGCCAGGAAGGCGCGGGCGGTCCGGCCGAAGTGCGCGCCGAAATCATGCTGCGCCGCAGCCAGATCCGCGAGACTCCAACGGAGGGCGGCACGCGCGCGCGCCTGCAACTCCGGCGGCATTGGCGTGCGCGCTCCAGCGAGCACCTGCGCGCGCCGCGCGCCGCCCGCGCCGCGCACGCGCACGAGCGCCAGGTCCACGCCGTCCGCCGAAGTGCCGCTGGAAATGCCAAGGAGGAGGCGTGGGTGCTCCACGCTCTCCTCCTTGATCCTCATTCGCCGTTCAGCGCTTCGGAATGCGCAACTTCATGCCGATCTTCAGCGTGGAGTCCTTGCTCTTCAACTTGTCCGGATTCGCTGCCACGATCTCGCCGGCGCGGCTGCCGTCGCCGAGGTACTTCACGGCGATGGACCACAAGGTCTCGCCGGCGGCGACCGTGTGCATCGCGCCGCTCGCGCCCGCCGGCGCGCTGACCGGAGCGCTGGCGGAAGCCGCGGCATCGCTCTTCGGCGGCAATGCCGGCAGTTCCGAGCGTTTCGGCAATTTGATCTCGGCGCCCACCTTGAGGTTGTTGGCGTTGATGCCCGGGTTGAGGTTGAGGATCGCGTCCGTGAAGCGAACGCTTCCCAATTCCCGCTGCGCGATGTGGCCGAGCGTGTCGCCGCTGCGCACGACGTAGCTCTCCTTGTCGACCGGCGCCGCGATCGGCTCCGCGACCGGCGCCGCCGGCGGCGCGAGCGGATCCGCGAGCAAGCCGGCGTCGCCTGGCGGCGGCGCCGCAGCCAACTCCGGCGTGCTCGGCGTCGCGCCGGCCGGCGCTGCGCCCAGATCCACGAACAAGGGATCCGCGCCTTCGCCGCCGACCGCAGCCGGCGGAGTGACGATCGCTTGACCGTCGGCGCCGAGCATCAGCGCCGGCGCGTTGCCGGACCAATCCGAGCCGAGACTCGGATCGATCGGTTCATCCTCGCGCGGCGCGAGCCCTTTCAGGATCACCACCGCGACCAAGACTCCCACCAGGGCCAGAGCCCCGATCATGATTTGTTTTTCCAGTCGCCCCATCGAGTTGTTTGCCTCCGCGCGTACCATATCCAGCGGATTCTACGGTTTCAAATCAAGATCTTGTGGCGCCGGATCTTGTGGTGGTTCACCCCCATCGGCGGACAGATCTTGGAGTTCTCGCAGGCGACGGCGCACCGCGGCTTCGGCCCCCCGGTTGCGATGCGGCGAGAAGATCCATGCCCGACGCCAGCGGAGGCCGCGCAAATATGCCTTCGCCTCCGACGCCGTCATCTCCTGCGGGGCGTAGCGCGCCAAGTACTTGAGCACGGCCTGCCGATCCACCCAGGACATCACCCCCCCGAGCAGTTTCCACCCCAGCGGACCCGGCGCATGGCCGGCGCCGAAGTCCACGACGTTGAGTTCCTGCCCGTCCACCAGGAGGTTCTGGGGTTGGCGCAAATCGAGGTGGAAGACCCTGCGCGCGTGCATCGCGGCGATGCGTTCCCGCAACAGCGCCGCCCAGTGGCGCGGCGCGGCGGCGAACTCTTCCCCGGTGAGAGGAACCCCCGGCAGGAGAGCCAGCAGGGCGGCGTCGCGGTCCACCCGCGCGAGGATCTGCGGGAAGCCGGGAAGGCCCCGCAGCCGGGCCAGGGCGCGCAATTCCCGCTGCATCAGCCAGCGCGCCAGGGGACGCGACCAGCCGGGCAGTCCGGCGCAGTCCTTCAGGACGGCAGGGCCGGCGGCGAGTTCGATGCGCGCGACGGCGGGCTTGAGGCGCGACCCCCGGCTCAGGACCACCCGCGCCAGGCCAGCGAGTGCGCGGCGGTCGAGCGCCGGCTCGCCCGCGCCCTTCATTCGAGCCAGTGCGCCAGCGGCGACCAGCGGCCCACGAACCAGATCGCCGTCAGCAGGAGCCCGAACACCACGACCCAGGGCAGCTCATGGTTCTCCCGGGCGCGCGCCCAGGAGAAGCGCCGCGCGTCGCCGCTGCGCCAAGGAGTGAGCCGCGGCCAGAAGTCCGGCACGTTGGCCGCGTGACGGTCCAATTGCTCGCCGAAGAGCTCTTTCAGGCGCGGGTATTCGCGGCGCATCTTGCGCGGCAGGTAGAAGCTGAAGAAGGCCACCGCCAGCAGGATGGCGATGCCCCAGACGAGGCGGCCGCGCGGGGACTCCCAGTTGCCGGCCGCCAGCGCCATGCCGAGAAGCATCAGGAAAGTGCCGAGGTAGGCCGGATTGCGGGTGTAGGCGTAGGGGCCGGTGGTGACCATCAGGACGTTCTTCTCCAGGTGGCCGAAGGCCCAGATGCGCAACATGAGCGCCAGGGCGACGAAGACGCAGCCAGCGACGAAGGGCCCGAGGCGCGGATCCGCGGCGGCCACGACGGTGGCAGCGGCGAGGTAGACGGCGAGCTTGCGCCAGGTGGGCTTCTTGGAGGCGCGTTTGCTGCCGGACATGATGGGTTGCGGGGGGGTGGGCGGATCGCGGCGAACGCCCCGACGCTACAATCTCATGATCCGGGACCGCGGCGCGGCGTGCAAGTTGGCCCGCAGGTCCGCTTGGCATGCGCACCCTCGCCGTCCTCCTTCTCCTGCCCGGGCTCACGGCCTGCGGCTCCGCCCCGACCGCAGCCGGCCAGACCGCTGCCCGCCCTGCCACGGATCCGGACGTGCTGGACGCGCGCGCCGAGGAAGCGGCCGCCCAGCGGGAGCGGGAATTCCTCGCGGCGATGGCGCGGGAAGGCGTCTACCCGGTCGAGCAGCCGGCGCAGGCGACGGTGAAGTACCACCGCGAAGACATGACCTACGGCCTCTACAACGAGGCCTACGTCGCCCAGACGGACTACTACTCGCAGCCGCGCACCAGCGCCAACTACAAGGTGGTGGACAACATCGACATGGGCGCTCTCTGGAAGAGCCTGGAGGACGAGGGGTTCTTCAAGTACGCGCAGACCGGCGTCGTGCGCGTGCCGGGAGCCAGCGTGAGCGTGGTCCTGCGCCGCGGAGCCACCGAGGCCTGGACGCTGGCCTGGGCCTCCACCATGGATCAGGCGGCATACGAGCGCACCATGAAGTGCGCCAATGCCGTCAGCGCGATGTTCAACGCCACGATGGGTCTGCAGGTCATCCAGAACGGCGACGGCGCGGATTATTTCGAGCGCGAACGCGCCCGCCTGCGCGAGCAGAACGCCCACAAGACCGGCGGGTCGGGCGGCGCGCGGTGAGCCGGGAGCAGGCGTTCGTGGTTGTGCCGGGTCGCGGCGCCTCCACCCGACTCCCCCGGAAAATGTTCCTCGCCGAGAGCGGCCTCCCCCTCTACGCCCACACCCTGCGGCGCGTGCTGGCCGCGGACGGCGTGGATCGGGTGCTGGCGGCGGTGGATGGCGCGGAACTGGCGGAGATCGCCCTCGCTGCCGGCGCCGAACCCGTCCTGACGGACCCCGCATTGACGAGCGGCACGGACCGCGTGTGGGCGGCGGCGCGCGCCTATCCCGACGCCGCGATCATCCTGAACGTCCAGGGCGACGAGCCCGAGATCGATCCCGGCGCCGTCACCGCCGTCATCCAGGCGGTGCGGGCCGGGGCCGAGGTCGCCACCCTGGCCGCGCCGCTGCCGCCGGAGGCCTTCGCCGATCCGGCGCGGGTGAAGGTGGTGTGCGATCTGCGCGGCGACGCCCTCTACTTCTCGCGCGCGCCCATTCCACACCCGCGCTTCGCGGAAGGCCCGGCGCGGCCGCGCCTCCACCTCGGCATCTACGGCTTTCGCCGCGCGGCCCTCGAGCGCTTCACCGGCTGGCCGCCCGCGGACCTGGAGCGCACCGAGGGGTTGGAGCAGTTGCGCCTGCTCGAGCACGGGATCCGGATCCGCGTGCTGGACTGGCCGCACGCCTGTAGTGGCATCGACACGCGCGCCGATTACGATGCCTTCCTCGCGCGCGAGCGCGCGCGGGCCTCCGCCGTCCCGGCTCCCGCAAGGATCACCCCCCATCCATGACCCGATACATCTTCGTCACCGGCGGCGTGGTTTCTTCCCTCGGCAAGGGACTCACCACGGCCTCGATCGCGGTCCTGCTGGAGAAGCGCGGCCTGAAGGTCTCCATCCAGAAGCTCGACCCGTACATCAACGTGGATCCGGGCACCATGTCGCCCTTCGAGCACGGCGAGGTCTACGTCACCGAAGACGGAGCCGAGGCGGATCTCGACCTCGGACACTACGAGCGCTTCTCGCACGCCCCCATCGGCCGGAACAGCAACGCCACCACCGGCTCGATCTACTCCGCCGTGATCCGCAAGGAGCGCCGCGGGGACTATCTCGGCAAGACCGTGCAGGTCATTCCGCACATCACCGACGAGATCCAGGAGGCCATCCGGCGCGGCGCCCCGAAGGGCACCGACGTGGCGATCATCGAGATCGGCGGCACGGCCGGCGACATCGAGAGCCTGCCCTTCCTCGAAGCCATCCGCCAGTTCGCGCTGGAGCTGCCCGCGCGGCAGACGATGTTCGTGCACCTGACCTTGCTGCCCTACTTGTCGGCGAGCGGCGAGATGAAGACCAAACCCACGCAGCAGTCGGTGGGCAAACTGCGCGAGATCGGCATCATGCCGCAGGTGCTCGTGTGCCGCTGCGAGAAGCCGATGTCCGAGGACATGCGCAAGAAGATCTCGCTCTTCTGCAACGTGCGGCCGGAGGACGTCATCCAGGAGATCGACGTCGCGACCACCATCTACGAGGTGCCGCTCGACCTGCGGCGCGAGGGCCTGGACGGGGCCATCGTGCGGCATCTGGATTTGGCGCGCGCCCCCGCCGGCGACCTCAGCGACTGGGAAGACCTTTGCGACCGCGTGCGCCATCCGCGCGCCGAGCTGGAGATCGCCGTGGTCGGCAAGTACATCCAGCTGCACGACGCCTACAAGTCCATCTACGAAGCCCTCGCGTACG
>CAZDMB010000173.1:0-5966 GCA_964506175.1 uncultured Planctomycetales bacterium
TCGCAGGGTGTGCGCGCTCGCTTGGCGCACCTCGCGCAGATGGCGTAAGAATTCCTCCTTGCGATCCGCGAGCGCGCTCCCCATGCCCGAAGCATCCTACGCTGCAGCGCCGCGCGCCTTCCAGGTGCGGGCCTTGGCCGCCTGCGCCGCGGCGCCGGCGCCGGCCGATTGCCTGCGCGCCCTGCCCGCGGGATCCCAGCCGGTCCTCCTGCACGATGCGGTCGACGGCGCGAGCCTGCTCGCGTGGAACCCGGACCGGGTGTGCGCCGGCCGTCTGCGGCCGCGCGCCGAAGCCGGCACGCGCACGGCCCTCGCCGACGACGATCCGGCGGCGGCGCTCGAGCGGGCCTGGGCCGGCGAAGACTGGCGCGCCGATGCCGACGAGCCGGGCCCGGGCTGGATCGGTTGGTTCGGCTGGGCTTGCGCCCACGCCTATGAGCGCTTCCCGTGGCTGCCACCGGCGCATCCCGCGCTGGGGGACTGGGCGTTCGCGCGCTACCGCAGCGCCATCCGCTACGCGCCCGACGGCGGCGCCACGCTGCTGGTCAGCGGCGCGGCGGCCGACGACGCCGCCGCGCGCGCGCGCTTCGCCGCGCTGTTGGAGCGCGCCGCGGCGCTGCCGCCGCCGCGCGCGGACTTCCTGCCCTTGCGGCCGCGCGATGACGGCGCGCGTTTTCGCGCGGGCGTCGAGCAGTTGCGCGCGCAGATCGCGCGCGGCGAGCTCTACCAAGCCAATCTCAGCCATGCGCTCGAGGTCGCCTTCGACGGGGATCCGCGCACGCTCTACGCCGAGCGCGCGCGGCGACAACCGACGCGCATGAGCGCCTATTGGGAGGGGGCCGACGGCGCGGCGCTGCTGTCGCACTCGCCCGAGCGGTTTCTGGCGGTGCGCGGCGCCCTGCTCGAGACGCGGCCGATCAAAGGCACCGCGCCGCGCGGCGCCGACCCCCGCGCGGACGCCGCCGCGGCGCGCCGTCTCGACCGGTCGGCCAAGGAGCGCGCCGAACTGGCGATGATCGTGGACATGGCGCGCAACGACCTGGGCCGGGTGGCGCTGCCGGGAACGGTCGCCGTGGCCAACGCCGGCGAGATCGAGGCTTTTCCGACGCTGTTCCATCGCACCGCCACGATTCGGGCGCGCTGGGATCCCGCCCGCGGCTTCGCCCGGCTGTGGGCGGCCGTGTTCCCGCCCGCCTCGGTGTCCGGCGCGCCCAAGGTGGCGGCGCTGCAGGCGATCGCGGCGCTCGAAGCAGAGGACCGCGGGCCCTACTGCGGCGCGCTCGGTTGGTGGCGGCCGGGCGCGCGTCCCGCCGGCGATTTCTCCGTCCTGATCCGGACGGCGGTCTGCGCCAGCGGCCGCCTGTCCCTGCGCGTCGGCGCCGGCGTCGTGTGGGACTCGGCGCCGGAGGCGGAGTGGCAGGAGACCCTGCTGAAGGGGCGCTACCTGGCCGGCGCCGCGCTCTAAACTGCCGGGATGCGGCCGCTGCAAGATCCCACGGAAGTGGTGGTGCTCGACGGCGCGCGCCGGGATCCGGCCGGCGCGGTGCTGCCCGCGGGCTGGCCGGGAGTGTTGCGCGGCGAAGGCATCTTCGAGGCTTTCCGCGTGGACCGCGGCGCGCCGACCCCCTTCCTCGAGCGTCACGCGGCGCGCTTGGCGCGCTCCGCCGCGCTCTGCGGCATGGAGGCCTCGCGCAGCACCCTGCTCGACGCCCTGCCGGAAATCCT
The DNA here is from genome assembly GCA_964506175.1 of uncultured Planctomycetales bacterium. Lineage (GTDB taxonomy): Bacteria > Planctomycetota > UBA1135 > UBA1135 > UBA1135 > JAQBVK01. The sequence continues at coordinate 1,726 of CAZDMB010000173.1, forward strand.
TCCTCATTTGGAGCCGGCCGCGTCCTGGCGCCTGCGCTACACCGTGCTGCGCCGCGACGACGGGGGCTTGGCGCGCCTCTGGACGGCGGGCCGCGCCGCGCCGCCTCCCGCGCACTACGTGCTGGCGATGGGCGAGGCGCGCGTGGATCCGCACTGCCCGCTGGCCGGCGCCAAGACCGATTCGCGCATGGGCTACCAGCTCTGCCGGCACCGCGCGCGCGCCCTCGGCGCGGACGAGGCCCTGCTGCGCACCATCCACGGCGACCTGGCCGAGGGCACGGCCACGAACGTGCTGCTGGTCATGGGCGGGGCGCTGCACACGCCCGGACTCGATCGCGGCATCCTGGCCGGCATCACCCGCGGAGCGCTGCGCGAAGCCTGCCGCACCGCCGGCATTCCCTTCTTCGAGCGCGATCTGGAGGTCGGCGAGCTTGCGGCCGCGGAGGAGGTTTACCTCACGAGCGCCGTGATCGGGGTGGTTCCAGCGACTAGAATCATTGGGATCCGGGACGACCTGCCGGGCCAAGCCGGCGCGATGCTCGCGGAAGTGCGGGCCGCGTACGCGGCCTTGCGGGACAGCCTCGCTCCGCTTCGCACCGCATCATGAAAACCGCTCTTCTCACCGCCCTCCTGGTGCTCGCCGGCGCCGCGCCGGCTCCCGCCCAGGGCCAGGACCTCAAGGAGCAGCTCGCCAAGCTCGAGGACATCCTCAAGTCCAAGGCGGGGGAGGAAGACGCGATCGCCCTGATCGACTCCTTCACCTCGCGCTTCAAGGCCAACGCGGCGCGCATGGAAGGCATCCGCGACGACCTGGAACTCAAGCAGGGCGACCGCGAGAGCCTCACGGCGGAGCTGAAGACCCTCGACAAGGAGCAGACCACCTTGGCCGACGCCGTCTACGGCACCTTCGTGCATTCCAAGCGCAAGGACATCACGCAGGCCAACCTGCAGATGTGGCAAGCCGGCGCCTACGCGCTCGGCCAGATGGGCGAGCGCGGCGCGCTGCGCCTGTGGAAGGTGTTCGAGGACAAGAAGTTCCGCAAGGAAATCGAGTTCCTCGGCCTGGTCATCGAGCAGGTTGGCGCGACCGACCACTGGGCTTCCACCGACGCCCTGGTGGACCTTCTCGATCACCACGAGTACCTGTTCATCGCCAAGGCCGCGGACGCCCTCGCCATGTTCAACGACGCTCCCGGCTCGCTGCGCAAGCAGATCGTCGGCAAGATGGTGAAGTTCTACGCCGAATACAGCGAGGAAGCGGAGAGCAATCAGAAGGACCAGGAGAAGCAGGAAAAGTTCCGCAAGACCTCGGGTTCGCTGGCGAAGGCCCTGGAAGCGCTCACCGGCACGCAGCAGCGCACGCCGACGGATTGGAACACCTGGTTCAACGAGCACAAGGACGACAAGGCGGTGTGGGCCGAATGATGCGCGTTTGGCGCGCGGGGTGGGCAGCCGCCGCGCTCTGCGTCGCGTGCGCGCCGTCGGTCGCCGGCCCTGGCCGCGACGCGGCGGCGGCCATTCCGGCCGATACGGCGTGGGTCGGCGAGGATGCCGTGCGCGGCTGGCGCGTGGTTCTGGAGCCGCTGCCTCCGCCGGAGCAGCCGGAACTTGCCGCCGTGGACGCCGAGGCGGTGCTGCGCGCCGCGCTGCGCGTCCCGCCGGAGGAGAACCTATTCCTGGTGCACGTGCTCGCGGCCCCCGGCGAGGTGCCGCTGGCCGCCCTGCGCTGGCAAGACGCGCATGAACTCCGGCCCTTGGCGCCCCGGGAAGATGCCACGCCGCGCGAGCGTCTGCTCTACGAGGCGGCGGCGCGCGGCGGCGGCGTCGGCCCGCCGCGCACTTACCTGGTCGCGGGATTCCCGCCGCACGCGTCCGAAGATTCCGCCGAGTGGCAAGGCGCCGCGCCGGCGCTGCGCCTCGCGGCGCGCCACTGGACCTCCACCGCTCGCGCCGCTTTCCTCGATTCGAACGGGACGACCGCCTCCTCCGATGAGTGACTTGCTTCCTACCCCGCCGCCCGAGCCGGAGGAGCAGGCGCTGGCCCATGCCGCCGGCCAGTCCGGCTCCCTGCTGCGCTTGCGCGACGTGCAAGCGCTCAATCGCTCCTTCCGGCAACTGAGCGAGGTGCAGGCGGCGCTGCTGCAGCAGATGCAGGAACTCGAGCGGCAGCGGGGGCGGCAGCGCGCCTGGCTGGCGCCCCTGCTCAGCCTCGGCGGCCTGGTGCTGGGCTTGGCCCTGGCCGCGCTCGCCTTCGTGTGGTGGCGCAGCGGCCAGGCGCCTCCCGTGATCGAGGTGCAGGCGCCGCCGCCAGCCGCGATCACGGTGCAGCCGACTCCCATCACCGTGCAGGCGCCCGCGGATCCGGCCGTGCAGGAGATGATGGGCCTGATGCGCGGACAGATGGAGTCTTTGCGCGCGGATCAGAGCGCCGATCGCGCCCAGCTCGCGGACCTGACCGAGCGCCTGCTCGAGAGCGAGCGCGCACGCCTCGAGTTGCTGGCGCAGATGGCTGCGCCGCCGGCGGCGTCGCCGTCGGCGGCCGCGGCGGCGCAGGCGCAGGAAACGCCGGCCGCCGCCGTGCTGCAGTTGCCCGGCGCCGACGAGCCGGTCGCCGATCCTTGGCTCGGCGTCGTCAACGGGCTGTTGGCGGTGGATGGCTACGCACGCCTGCGCTTCCAGCAGGCCACGCGCGTGCCGGGCGCCGCCCGTCTGGAACAGGTGGTGCTGATGGAGCGCGGCGCGGACGGCCTCGTGCGCGCCATCGTGCGCGCCGCGCGCGCGGATTTTCTGCTGCAGCGCATGACGGGCGACCTCGTCCTTCGCCTGTTCGACGGCTTCCGCACGGCGGAGGGCGCGCGCGTGGCGCTGCCGGCCGACGGCCTGCGCATCGACCTGAACGGCGTCACGGTGGATGCCTGGCTGGACCACTTCCCGGAGTTGGGCGCGACCGGCGTGGCCGCCGTGCCGGCCGCCGAGGCCCCTGCGGCCGGACCGCCGCCGAGCCTGCGGGACATCCAGCGCGCGCTCGACGCCTTCCTCGCGCGCCCGGGTCCCTTCAGCTATTACCGCCTCAACGCGCTGGGCGGCGTCGAAGGCGGCGCGCTCAAGTTGGTGCAGATCAACTGGCACGACAACGGCGGACGCCTGGTCAAGACCATCGAGGCGGACACGATGTTCGTGCGCCTGCACGCCTCCCGCTCCTCGGTGGAACTCGAGCTGCACCACGGCGCCTTCCTCGACGGCGAGGTCAAGCATCCCTTCGCCGGCGACGTCTTCCGCATGCATCTGCCGCAGCAGGATCTGGCTGCCTGGCGCGCGAGCGGCATTCCCTTCCTCGAAACCGCGACGGAATGAACGCGGCCGGCGCGGATCGCGAGCATCCGCTCACCGTCGCCGATCTGGTCGCCGCGGCGGCCGCCGCCCTGGAGACGGGCGTCGGCACGGTGTGGGTGCAGGGCGAGGTGTTCGAAGCCAAACTGGCGAGTTCCGGCCATCGCTACTTCACGCTCGCCGGCGAGGACGCCAAGCTGGACGCGAAGATGTGGCGCGGCGTCGCCGCCCGCGGCTTGCGCTGCGCGCTCGAGCCGGGCTCGGCGGTGCTGGTGCGCGGCCGCCTCGACGTCTACCCGCCGAACGGGCGCATGTCGCTCATCGCCGATTGGGCCGAGCCCGCCGGAGCCGGCGACTTGGCGCGGCGCTTCGAGGAGTTGAAGCGAAAGCTGTTGGCGGAGGGCCTGTTCGACCCGGCGCGCAAACGCGCCTTGCCGCCGCGCCCGCGCCGCGTGGCGCTCATCACCGGGCGCGGCTCGGCGGCCGAGGCCGACGTGCTGCGCACCATCGAGCTGCACGACGCCCCGCTCCACGTGCTGGTGCGCTACGCGCGCACGCAGGGCGTCGGCGCCGCGGACGACCTCGCCGCCGCGCTCGCCGAAGCCGCCGCCGCGCGTCCCGACCTCATCCTGATCGCGCGTGGCGGCGGCTCGCTGGAGGATCTGTGGGCCTTCAACGAAGAGGCCTTGGTGCGCGCGGTGGCCGCCTGTCCGGCGCCGGTCCTATCCGCCGTCGGACACGAGACTGACGTGACCCTGTGCGATCTGGCGGCGGACGAGCGGGCGCTGACGCCGACGGCCGGCGCCGCCATGCTCTGCGCCGGCGGGCTTCAGGCGCGCGAGGACGCGCTGCGACTCGGGCGCGCACTGGAGCGCGCCGGCGCCGACGGCCTCCGCGAGGCGCGTCAGCGG